>ONKY01000097.1 GCA_900318585.1 uncultured Prevotellaceae bacterium | reverse complement strand
GGTACCCTTGGCCGTGATGGAGAAATACTGTTTCACCAACGACGAGCCCCTCGCCGCGAAGATACAGATAGCCAACTACGGCGGACAGAGCCTGAAAGGCAAGACCGTCAGCGTAACTTTAGACGGAGAGGGCGAAACCATCCCCATTGAGACCGACAGGGAAGGTCTCATAGACATCGGGCAAATAACGCTACCACTGAAAAGTTATCGACAACCCGCACGGCTTACGCTGACGCTGGCCGTCAGTAGCACCGGCTACAAGAACTCCTGGCCCATCTGGGTGTACCCCGCCCAACAGAAACTGAAGAAGGGCAGAGTCATCATCACACGGGAAATATCCGATGAAATCGGCAAAAAATTAGAAAACGGCGCCTCCGTGCTGCTCATGCCCGACAGCACGCTCACGGCGCTCACCGTGGGCGGACTGTTCCAGACGGACTACTGGAACTACCGGATGTTCAAGACTATTTCCGAAAACAACAAGAAAGCGGTGTCGCCCGGCACCTTAGGCATCCTCACGCAACCAGAGCATCCACTGTTCCGCCTGTTTCCCACCGAGGAGCATACCAACTGGCAGTGGTTCCCTGTCATCAAAGAGAGCACGCCCTTCATGCTTGACAATACAGCAGCACAGTACCGCCCCATCGTGCAGGTGATTGACAACGTGGAGCGCAACCACAAACTGGGGCTGGTCTTTGAGTTCCAGGTGGGCAAGGGCAAATTGCTCATGGTGATGAGCAACTTAGAGAAGGCAGCACAGTATCCTGAAGGTCGGCAGTTCTACGCCTCCGTGCTGAGCTATATGCGCTCCAAGGACTTCCAACCGGAGACAAAAATATCCCTCAGTGACCTGCGGCAGCTGATGAGGACGCCAGTTACTGAGGGAAAGATAGGCGAGCTGAACAATATCTCGCCGTACTAATACGCTATGATCACCGAGCGCTTCTCCAACGTACAGGTAACGGGTGTTCCCCTGACGGTGACGCGTGCGGTGGGGTCTTCGGTCTCTACGCCGTTGTCACAGGCCCAGCTCTTCTTACAGGTGGCGGTGAACGAGCCGCCGCTGACGATGATGCCCTTGTCGCCCTTGACGGCCTTGGGCTTTCCCTCGTCGTTGGAGCCGGTAGTGCTGACCTTGAGCGTGCCGCCGCTGAACTCCACTGTCTCCGAGCAGTTGATACCCTTGCCGCCATCGCCTGTGCTTGTAATGGTCAGCGTGCCGGCGGTCATGATGAAGAGGCTGTCGCTCTTGATGCCTGCACACGACGTGGTATCGACAACGCCGTCCTTCGTCTCGATGAGGCAGTCGCCACGGGTGGTGATGGTGATGTTGCCACCGGAAATCTCCGTCCGCGCGTCGTTCTTGATGCCGCGTGCGCCGTCGGCGCTGACGCTGATGGTCAGCGTGCCTGCAGAGATGAAGAAGCCGTCGTTCACCTTCAGGCCATTGCCTGCGTCGGAGGTGGCGGTGATAGTAATGTCGTCGTTGATGGTGATGTAGTCGTCGGAGGCTATGGCGTTCTTACAGTTGCCCACGACGTTAAGCGTGCCCGTGCCTTGGAAGTATATCTGTCCCTCGCTGAAAAGGGCGCCCTTCTGGTCGATGTCGCGGTCGGCATATGAAGCACCGTCCGTTAGGGTGTTCACCGTGCCTGCCGGGCAGGTGATGTAGAGCGACTTACCGCACTGGTTGTTGATAGCGGGGCCGTCGAGGTTGGTGATGGAGACATTGTCCAGCACAATACCGTATTTCTTCTCACGGTAGACGAGCAGCGAGCCGTCAGGCGTCGTGCCGCTGAGCACGATGGTGATGTAGTCCTCGCTAGTGGAGCTGATCATGACGTCAGCACCAGTGACGGTGTACTCGGAGTCGAGTGCACCCGAAACGGTGGCCGTGGCACCGTCGTAGCTTACGTAGATGGTGTCAGCGCCAGTGGCCGGCGGTGTGGGGTCTTCTTCGTTTCCTCCATGGAAGTTGATGTACTGGCTGAAGTCGGTGGTGTCGTCGTTCTCACAAGAGGAGAGGGCTGCGGCTAAGCCGCAGCAAACGGAAAAGGCAAGGATAAGGGACTTATAATTCATAAAGCGAGGAGTTAGAACTTGAATTTATAGGCTACGCCGAGGTAGTGCATGTCGGGGTCGTAGTCGTTCTCGTCCACGTGGCGCTGGTCTTGGTAGCGGTAGTAGAGGTCGAACGAGTGCTGCTTCGAGAGTTTCAAACTGGAACCAACTGTATAGCGCACCTTCTCGATGCCCCAGCTATTGTAGAGCTCCACGCTGGCATAGGGCTTCAGCACTGCACGCTTACGATCGTATTCTATCTCTAAGCGTGAGCGCAGCTGGTTTTTTCCCTTGCCGTTGCGAGCCGTCGTACGGGGTGTCCAGCCGTCGGTGCCTGTCCACGTGGAAGAACTGTAGTCGCTGAAGTAATAGCGCTCGGTATCGGCAGAGGGGCGGTAGGTGTACTGCCATCTCTCGCGGAGCGAGAGCTTCAAGTTGGTGCCGAACAGCTTCGTGCTTCCCGTCAGCGAGGCGTTCAGGCGGTGGCGCGTTCCCCAGTAGCTGGGCCGCCAGTACTTATTGGCAATTTTCTCACGGTTGTTGTCGCGGAGCAGGGTGTAGGAAGCATCGGCCTTCAACCACTTCGCCAGCTTATAGTCAACGCCCAAGGAGCCGCTCCAGCGGTCCATGGTCTTGAAGTCGTTGCGTGTACGGAGGTCAACACCGAGGCTGAGACTCATGTCGGTTGTCAACTTCTTCTCAGCCTCCGCACCAAGCAGCAGACCGCTTTCAGACTGTGCCAGGGCGGTGGCGAGTGACAAGTGGAAAGTGATGAGTAACGCCAGTGCCCTCACGAACCACTTCACTTTGGCTAATTCATAATTCATAATTCGTAATTCGTAATTCGTAATTCATCATTAGAACAGTATGCTGTTGAGCGTCTCGCGCCACTGGGACTTACGAACGGTAAACTGGCCGTCCACGTCGCTGGCAGAGTCGCCCTCATAGGTAATCTTCAACACGGCAGTATCCTTGAGGAAGTCGATACCGCCTACGTCGACCTTTAGGATCTTCAATCCCGTACGCTCCTCCAGGTCGGCCTTCAGCTCGGCACGGCGCTCGGGCTTGATAAGCTCTATGCGGTCGTACTGGATCAGTTTGGTCTGGCGTACCTTCAGACTCAGCTCACAGCACCAAATAGTGACGAGCGTCACAAAGTCCACCAACAGCAGCTCTAAGTAGTCCTCAGCCATGGCGTGAACCACCGACAGGCAGATGATGACGAAGAGGTAGGTCATCTCACGGACAGGCATAGCGTCCGTGCGGTAACGCATGATGCTAAAGATGCCGAACAAGCCCAGACCGACTCCCATCGACGCCTTGCCGCGCTCAATGCCCATCATGAAATAGACCAAGAAGAAGATGGCTACCGACATGAGCATGAACGTGAAGAAGAAGTCGCGGCGGTGGCTCTTCTTATAGTACAGGCGCGAGATAATCACCCAGTTGACAGCCAGGCAGATGAGGAATCTTACCATAGTGCCCAGGAATTCCGAAGAAAAAAGCATTGTTTCCATATTTCTCTTGTATATTTTTGTTTCTTATCGCTGGTTATCCAGTATCTTGGTAATGTCGTGAAGCTTCGGCTTGAAGAGGTTCACAGGCAGTTGCCCGTTAGTCATCGCCGCACCCATGCAGTACTTGCTGAAGCCGTGGGGCCTGATGCGCAACTCGCGGAGCATGGCCAGGACGGGAGAAAACACTTGCCCGTCGCGCTTCAGCTCGATAATCACCAGCGGCCCCATGTCGCGGTCGCAGCCCGTCTGAACGTTGTGGAATTGTAGCTCCGTGTCGATGGTCAGCCGCTCGGTCTTCTGGCGGTTCACTAAAGTGATACGGTGGAAATAGTTGTGCATGTGAGGTATCAGCTCGTCCACATCGTAGTGTAGCGTGTGGCTTAGGAACTCGCGCTTGGAGGAGTCGGCAAGGTCCATGTCGGTCACCTCGATACGTTTCTTCTTCGTACGCCCGCGGTTGTTCTTCGTTTTGACCTCCATGAACTGGAGGTTGGAACTGACGTAGGTGCGGAAGCGTATCTTCTGCCTGCCGGCATGACCGTGCTGATGTTCTTGGAACATGTCGTACGCACGCGTATCAAAATAGGTAGTATCGTAAAGCATGTTTCGCTCCCCGTCAATCTCCTGCGCAAAGTAGTCACCCTGCGCCATCTCCAAGAGACGGCACAGCTGCGGCAGAGTCGTCACGAACTTAGTGTCCGTACGATTCATCAGCTTCACCGAGCTCATCTCAGCCAGCGTAATGGGGGGGAACTGTTGTATTAGTTCTGTCATGCGTTTGACTTTGTCTTTGCCATCAATCATGGGGAGTCCTTTTCTTTTTGCCAGCAAAGATAACACATACTTCCCCAACGAGCAAATTATTTCAATTAATCCTTAGTTTTCTTCAGCTAACTCCAGTAACCTTATAGGGTTGACGGACGGCAAAGGTACGCAAAAAAACCGAATCCTGCAAGTTTTGGCTTGTTTTTTGACATTTTGTATGGTAAAGTCAGCCATTTGTTGTAACTTTGCAGCCCGAAACAGATATTTTTCACTGATCATGACAGCTTTCATAAGACTTAGCCGATGGCTGGCTGCCCACGCTTCCCTCTTCGTGACAGCCATTGCCGTAGTGACATTCTTCGTACCGCAACTGTTCGTATGGGTACGGGGAACGACACAGACCGTCATACTCGGAATTATCATGCTAACGATGGGACTTACGCTGACCACCGACGACTTCCGCATCCTGGCCCGCCGCCCGTTCGACATCCTCATTGGTGCCTGCGCACAATTCCTTATCATGCCCTGCGTGGCCTACCTGCTGGTGCGCGTGTTCCACTTAGAGCCAGCCTTGGCATTAGGCATCCTGCTTGTAGGCTGCTGCCCCGGTGGTGTGTCGAGCAACATCATGTCCTATCTCTGCCACGGCGACGTGGCCTTCTCCGTGGGAATGACCTGCGCCTCCACGCTACTGGCACCGGTGATGACTCCACTGCTGATGGAACTGACGGCTGGTGAGATTATTGAGATTAACGCCATCGGCATGTTTCTCAACATCCTCATCGTGACGATTATCCCTGTTGCCATCGGTTGCTTCCTCAATTACCAGTACTCCAAGAGCCAGCACTTCCCCACCGTCCAAAGCCTGATGCCCGGACTGAGCGTCACCTGCCTGGCCTGTATCGTGGGCGGCGTCATCTCTACCGTCCACGACGACCTCATCGCCCGCGGATGGTTGCTTTTCTTATGGACCTTTGCCGTTGTTTTCTGCCACAACACCTTGGGCTATCTGCTGGGCTACACTGCCGGAAGGCTAGCCCGCTTCAACACTGCCAAGAAGCGCACCATCTCCATTGAGGTGGGTATGCAGAATGCAGGACTGGCCACCGTGCTGGCCGGCAACTTCTTCGCCGCGCAGCCCCTTGCCGTCCTGCCTTGCGCCATCAGTTGTGCTTGGCACAGTATTAGTGGCACCATCCTTGCAGGCCTCTTCCTGCGCTGGGATAAACGGTCTGACTGATTTTACTGGAAGTCGAAGCCGATACGCACGCCGTCGTAGCTATTGCCTATCTCGCCGATGGCCTGGATGTTCTGATTGCCGCTCATGGCTGTCAGCATCTGGAGCACATTGAGAATCTTCTTTGCCTCAAAGAGGATGGCGATACCGTTGGCATTGCGCTTGGCGTAGCAGTTCATGTTGAGCAGCAGACCCTGCAACTGTATCTTACACGTAGACGGGTCGAAGGTCCACTTACCCTGCATGGGCTTACCACCGATTGTGGCCTGATAAGTACCATTCTGATTGAAAGTAATGGAGGTGTTCGAGCTGTTAATGCCTACCTGCTGATAATAGGGCTGCAACTTGTTCTTGATCTGTGCTGCCACCACCTCACCACCGGCCTTTGCCAAGAGCTGGTCGCTGGTGAAGGCACAACCGGGGTTTGCATAACGCCAGGAGCCGATAAGGTTCTCAGCCGTGACCGTCTGAGCGCCGATGACGCTGGTAATGACGTTGGAGATGGTTCCTCCATAGAGAATCTCACTCAACACGGCACTGAGGATGTCGCCAGTGGCCGATCCCGTTGAAGCACCCGTACCCATGCCTCCGCCTAACGTTCCGCAACCTGTCACTAACATGGTAGTTGCTACCACTGCCACTTTTTTCATTCTTTTCATAGTTGTAAGTTTTTTATAAGTTTGTGAGTTTATCGTTAATAGGATAATACTTCCTGCATATAGATGGCATCAAGACTCCACAGGGCGGCGTCGTTCGTAGACAGACCGTTCCATTCGTCTACAGGTGCAGCCACCTCCGGCGGGTAGACGCGCTGGATACTGAACTTCGGTGCCGCCTCGTGCTCAATGCGGTTCCACAAGTCATTCCATGCCTCGGCTGCCAACTGTGGCGAGCGCGTCTGCCAGGCGGCGTAGGCCTGCAGGCGACGCACAGGGAAACGGTTGCGGGAGAGTTCAAAGGCCATCTGCTTATAACGGCGGGCATAGTCGAGCCATACGGGCAGGAACTGCCGACGCGTACCCTCAGGCAGGATAGCCAGCATTTCGTTCATCACCTCAAAGCCGCCCATAATAGTGGCGAGGTGGTTGGTATGCTTTGTTTGTGAGCTACCCTCAAAAGTGATACGTCCCGTATCGGGATAATAGCCCAGAGCCTTGTTGCCCGTAAAAAGACCGTCGGCCATCTGAGATACGCTCTGCAATCCCATACATATCTTATTTAGGTAGTACATGTTACCTGTCCTTTCATATTCGGTCATCCAGTTGCCGGCGTATGCCAGCCAATCGGGGCCAAAGCGCAGGCGGGCGGGTGCTGTACAGGGGAACATGGATCGTGGCTCAGCCAGTCGCATGGGATCGAGGTGGTAGAGCAGGGTGTCGGCGTCAGTCTGCCTATGCATCAGGTCGCCCGTCCGCTCGTCACAGGTCAGGTAATAGTAGAAGCGGAGGAAGGCAGACTGCGAGATACGTGCCTCCTTGGCACCGCAGCCCCAGTGGCTGACATTATGGCGCGAGCCAAGCGGGGCAAAGGGGCCAATATGATAAGTGTCTACCTCTGCGTTGTGTCGCGTCATTGCCTCTGCCATCCGGAACACGTCGGCATCACCAGTACGCAGGAAGGAATACCAGAGCCACATGGGCGTAGCCAACTCGGTGTTGTCCCAGGCATAGCCGCCCACGTCGTACTGCCAGGAGTGGCGCACGGGGTCGTATGCATGCATCATGTCGCCGTAGTTCCAGAAGCCGTACCACTTGTGCTGCTCAATGGCGTCTCTGTAATAGTCTAAGTATTGCGTCAGGCGGCGCTCCACACTGGAATTTCCGGATTGTCCGGAATCTCCGGAATCACCAGCTTTCGGCAGACTCCACAGTCCGAAAGCCTGCTTTTGGTGCAGGTATTCGGGCGTAGGCAGCACGCGGGCATCATGGGAGAGCTGTGCTGCGGTAGCAGCTACTTGTGCCTTACCGGGGTAACCCTTCTGCGGAATAAGCCAAAGCTCCGACGTGCGAGCAATGCCGTAGGGTGTGCTCATACCTGGCTGCACATCCTCGTAGCTGGCCTGCAGGTCGTGGGCAATGGTGTCGTAATGGCACAGGTTCATCGGTTCTGCCTCTGGGCTCCAGAGCCACGCCGTCAGCTCAGCCTCCTCGCTGCGGGCACGGTCTACCTGTAGCGTCGAGGGGTAGGCCTGCCAGAAGTCCTTCAGACCGACACCTAACCCGCCGCTGACATCGCCCACAAAGACATAGCCGGGAGAGCGCTTGCCCGTAAAAGTGCCTATCCACGGAACAAATGACGTGGCACGCTTACGAACGGAAAAACTATTGTCCGTCAGCTGCGACAGACGATAGCCGTCCCACGCCGCCCAATGGTCCAACAACTGACGATCCATTCCAGAGAAAGTATCGTATGCAGGAATGCGTTCTCCTTGCAACTGCTTCTGCTCTGCCTGCGGGTATGACAGCCATCGGCGTCCCGTCAGCGGCTGCACTGGCTCCGCCCATACGCCCGCATCATCGGTGGCAAAAGCTATGTGGCGATTATACAGCTCGTCGCGCAAAGGCACGCCGAAGCGGATGCCCAACGACGAGATCTGGTCTCGTTCGCACTCGCCGTCATAGACAAAAGAATGGACAATCTTCAACTGCTCACTATCCTTCCAGAAATACATACGAAGCGTGAAGGGCAAGCACCGCCGTCCTTCAGCAGACTCATGACAGCCTTCTACCCTGACCACCGCCGAGACATTTCCCGAACGCTCTAAGGCGACGGTATCGATGCGGGACACAAGGTCGCTTCCTCCCATAGAGGCTACCAAACACGCACTGCCACCCACACGCACACCGTCAAGCACCAGACTGTCAATCACATTGCGTCCCTGACGGGGCAGGTAAGCTTTCAGACAGCCAGCACCTACTTGTAGCTGTGTGGCTGTGAGGCGCACGTCCATAGCGTTCTGCGCCTTGGCTTTCTTGTCAGTCAACCGGACGAGCAAGTCTTCGTCAGGAGGCACCACACCGCTGACACCAGCCCACTTCACCGAGCCGTCAGGCCAGCGGGCATTCACCCACGCATCAACTTTCTCCGTATTACACACCTCCCGCAGTTCGCCGGGCGCAAAGGGGATGCCAAAGGTGACGGGTTGTGGAACCGAGGGCGTTTCTCCCACCCATCGCAGAGGGACACCTGTCTTGACAGACGGCTGTACCAACTGCCTGCTTCGGTAGTTCGTAATACGGATGCGTGACCAAGTGGTACGGAAACCGAACCATCCCTCGGTCAGCGGCTGAGGATCCAAATAGTCCACCACACACTCGCCGTCCACTGTCATCCGCGTACGTCCGCCGACAGTCTCTATCCGCAGGTGATACCAGTGGTTTGCCTTGAGCAAATGGTCTGCATCAGTGTATTCCTTCAGGATGGCAGGCCGATAATCGGCACTGTCCACACCACGCCCATCTCCCGTATAGCGACGGAAACGAGTGGTAGTATTGCTATTGCCACCATAGCCCAGATAGTACATCTGCAAGGTGTAGCAGCGGAGGAAGATGCCACTGCGCCAGTCTGCCCGTGCCCAGATGTCCTTGGCCTCAGGGTCAGAAGCCATCCAGAACACGTTCATATCACTCAGGCGGTCGCCCTCGTTCCCCTCGTCCATGATACACACGTCGTACTCCACGGCCACGTCGGCTTTTAGTTTTTCCTTCCGCCAAAGCGTCAGTCCCTTGGGCGACAGCACTTCGGCAGTATCGCCCCGGAAGGACACCTTGTAGTCAGGCGACTCCGACTCCACCCGCCAGAGTTTCTTGAACTGGCGGGCATTGAGTCCTGACTGCGCCCAGCAGGGGCTTGCCAAGAGCCATATCAGGAGGAACAGATTAGAAACGCGTGCTGCCATCGTAATTGAAGATTGGGGCGTCTGTGGGAATAGCTTCAGGATAGAACTGCACGGCCGAGTCGTTCGACTTCGGGTGCTGCTGCTTCAAGAGGTTCAGCATCTCGGCACCCGCCCAAATGACGGGACCATAGCCGTGGGCAGCCATCGGATGGACGGGGCGGTAGGCATAAAACGCAGGGTCGAAGCCCATGCCCGTACCCACGCACACATTCATTACTTGTCCTTTCTCGTTGACGGAAGCCTCTACGGCGTGCCAGCCCAACTGTGCTACCGGCCCATAGGCCAGTGCGTCTATCCATCCCTGGTTGATGGCGTGGGCGATGCAATAGGTAAAAATGGCCGTACAAGAGGTTTCCAAGTATGTATCGTTGCGGTCGAGCAGCTGGTGCCAGTAGCCGTCATGGTGCTGCAAGCGTGCCAGCCCCTCCACATGCTTCTTCAGCAGGTTCTGTATATGGCTGCGGCCGGGATGATCCTCCGGAAGTGCGTCAAGCACTTCGCAGAGTGTCAGGATGGCCCAACCGTTGGCACGTCCCCAATGGAAGGCAGGATGTGTCTGCATACCCTCCACCCATCCGTGGCGGAAGAGTCTTTTCGTAGGCAGCCACATGCGCTCTTCAAACTGCTGTACCTGCTTCACGGCCTCGTCATAGTATTTCATGTCGCCCGTGTACTTGCCCATATAGGCCACCGTCGGTATACCCATGAACATATCATCGAGCCACACCGTATTCTTATGCGGACGGGTGCGGGCAAACGTGCCGTCAGCCAAACGATACTCCTTGTGGAGGATATAATCGGAGTAATTGTCGATCAAATCGGCCATTTTCAGTCCTTTGTCCTTCAGCGAGGCCTTGATCATGGCCGAGCAGATGGCACCGGCATCATCCAAGGCATGCGGATCAACCACCTTACGCATCAGGTCGTCAATCATCTGGCCTTTCTGGTGCATTTCCTTGAAATAGGGGTAGGCGTCGGCCAGCAGCTGGAACCGCTCGTAGGCATAGCGGCGGTAGGCCTCATCGCCCGTGGCGTCGTAGGCAGCCAACACGGCGGAGTAGGTGACGCCCCACTCGTAGCTGGTCAGGCGGAAGTCGCCTCGTTGCAGTTGCGTATTCCCGTTGATCTTTTTCAGGTCGGCTATGAGCTGTCCCGTCTTGCTGTCCACAAAGCGGGCTGGCGTCACGCTACCAATGTACTGCAGCACACGGTCCATCACCTGTTTCACCTCCTCGGGCTTCGACACGCCATAGCGCACCTTATAGGCCGGCTTCATCAGGTGGAGCGGGGTGTTGGAGTCATTGACTTGCGCCCCTGCGGGGCTAAATGATAAATAAAAAATAATAAATAAAAAATAGAGGCGCTTCATATTCATAGTCTTTTGGTATTGCTTTTATTAATCTTCAAAATCAAAGGAGAGTTGGCCGTCGCCTAAGAGGTTGTAGCTTTTCCGATGGAATGGGGTTATTCCGTAAGCCTTGATGGCCTCGCGGTGCTTCTTCGTTGGGTAGCCTTTGTTGCTCCGCCAGTCGTACTGCGGGTATTGCTCCGCCAGCTCGTTCATATAGTCGTCACGATAGGTCTTGGCGAGAATGGAGGCGGCAGCAATGGCCATAAATTTGCCGTCGCCTTTGACGATGGTGGTATGTGGAATGTCGACGGAGGAACCGTCGACCACAGGGCGATAAGGCTTGAAACGGTTGCCGTCCACGATGATAGCCTCAGGACGAACAGTGAGCTGGTCGAGGGCTCGGTGCATGGCCAGGATAGAGGCGTTCAGGATATTGATCCTGTCAATCTCCTCGGGCGTGACGATGCCTACGGCCCAGGCCACGGCATCGCGCTCTATCTGCTCCCGCAACTCATAGCGCCGCTTTTCCGTCAGCTGCTTCGAGTCGTTGAGCAACGGATTCTCATAGCCATCGGGCAGGATGACAGCAGCAGCATAAACACTGCCAGCCAGACAGCCGCGTCCCGCCTCGTCGCAACCGGCCTCAATCTTTCCTTCGTAGTAGTGACTTGCCAACATCTTTAATTATTCATAATGCATTATTGCTGTATTAAAACATCTGGCTGACACGACGGATGCCGCTGACCAGAGCGTCTATCTCTTCCTTTGTATTATACAGGGCAAACGAGGCGCGGACGGTGCCCTGGATGCCGAGTCGATCCATCAGCGGCTGGGCGCAGTGATGGCCTGTACGCACGGCGATACCGAGGCGGTCGAGCAGCGTGCCGATGTCTAAGTGATGGATGTCTCCCACATTAAAGCTGACAACGGCGTCGTGCGTCTCCGCAGGACCGTAGAGTTTGATGCCGTCGATGGTCTGTAACTGCTCCATGCAGTAACGGGTCAATTCAGCTTCGTGAGCCTCAACAGCATCGAGGCCTACGGACTGAAGGTAGTCAATGGCGGTGGCCAGGCCATGGGTGGCCACGTAGTCGGGCGTGCCCGCCTCGAACTTAAACGGCAGGCGCTCGAAGGTGGTATGCTCCCATGTCACACGGTCAATCATCTCGCCGCCTCCCTGATAGGGTGGCAATTTCTCCAGCCATTCTTCCTTGCCGTAGAGCACGCCGATGCCCGTCGGGCCGTACATCTTATGGCCGCTGAAAGCGTAAAAGTCGCAGTCCATCGCCTGCACGTCAATCTTCATGTGGGGTGCGCTCTGTGCGCCGTCCACCAACACTGGGATATCATGAGCGTGGGCTATACGGATAATCTCCTCCACAGGATTCACTGTACCCAGGACATTGCTCACGTGGGCGACGCTGACGAGACGCGTCTTTTCCGTCAGGTAGTCCTCCACCTGATCGATGCACAGCAGCCCGTCGTCGGTAATGGGCAGGTGCTTCACAACAATACCCTGTCGCTGCGCCTGCAGCTGCCAGCTCACGATATTGGAGTGGTGCTCCATCTCCGTGACGAGCACCTCGTCGCCCTGCTGCATCTGACTCGGGCAGAACGACGATGCCACAAGGTTGATGGCCTCCGTGGTGCCCCTCGTAAAGACAACTTCCTCTGTCTTCCGGGCGTTGATGAACATGCGCACTTTTTCGCGCGCCGCCTCGTGCAGGTCGGTAGCCTGCTGCGACAGGTAGTGGACGCCACGATGCACGTTGGCGTTCACATTCAGGTATTCCTCTCGCATGGCGTCCAGCACACAGAGCGGTTTCTGTGTCGTAGCCGCATTGTCGAGGTACACCAGCGGGCGATTGTAGACCGTTCGAGAGAGAATCGGGAAATCATCCCTTATCTTATTAATGCATAATTCACAACGCATAATGCAATATTATTTATATATCAATGTTATCAACTTGTCCGGCGCAAACAGCTCCTGCGCCACCTGCCAGATCTGCTCTGCTGTTACGGCATCGATGCGGGCCATCAGTTCGTCGAGATTGCGCTCCCAGCCATAGTGCAGGAAACTCTTGCTGAAGTCCAAGGCAAACTGCTCACGATTGTCGCAGGCAATTGCCAACTGTCCTTTCAGCTGCAACTTCGCTTTCTTCAGCTGTTCAGCTGTCAGTGGCTGCTGCATCACGCCGTCCAGCTCCCGCCTTACCAGTTCGCGGCACTGCTCTATGTCCTCAGCATCGCAACCGAAGTAGACGCTCCACAATCCTGTGTCAGAATAGGTAGTCATGTTGCTCTCCACGGTATACACCAGGCCGTTCTTCTCGCGCAGCGACAGGTTCAGGCGGGCGTTCATGCCCGGTCCTCCCAAAAGGTTGTTCAGCAGATAGAGCGGCATCCTCCGCTCGTCGTGATAGCCGAAGGTACGGGTGCCCGTCATCACATGGGCCTGGTGGGTGTTGCGGTGGCGGATAAGGATACTCTCCCCCGGCCCCTCTCTTGTAGGGAGGGGAGTAGTTAGTTTTTCCACAGTATTCTCGGCTTGAGAGTATATACTCGCCTCCCTGCCAGGGAGGGGCCGGGGGAGAGTCTCCCAGGGGAGGGTCTTCTGGGGGAGGGTCTCCATCCCATACACAAAGAAGATGGCATTGTCGGGACGATAGTTACGGCGCGTGAAGCGGAGGGCGTCGGCAGTGGTATAGGTGCGCAGGTGGTCGGCCTCACCCAGGATGTTATGCCCTAAGGGATGCCCCTTGAACAGGATATTCTCGAACTCATCGTAAATCAGCTCGGAAGGGGTATCGTTGTAGCTCTCTATCTCGTCGCAGATTACCTCTATCTCCTTGTCGATTTCCTCCTGCGGGTACTGGCTGTGGAACACAATGTCTGTCAGCAGGTCAGCGGCCTCGGCGAAATAGTCTTTCAGCACGGCGGCATAGAAAGTGGTGCTCTCCTTATTGGTAAAGGCGTTCAGCTCGCCGCCCACCTCCTCCAAGGTGTTGATGACCTGCAGAGCAGTGCGCCGTTCCGTACCCTTGAAAGTGACATGCTCGCAGAAATGAGCCAGCCCCTCCTCGCCCGGCAGTTCATGACGCGTGCCTGCCGCTATCTGGTAGCCGCAGTAGACGACCGGCGAGGGCGACGGGAGGTGAATCACCCGCAAACCCGACGGCAGTGTTGCTGTGTTATATCTCATTTCGTGTGCAAAGATACGAATAAGCGAGCGAAAAACCAAAGAAATTTGAGTTTTTCCAAGCGGGAGCATCTAAGACGTAGTCAAAGATACGAAATAAAGTGAAAAGCGAAGAGTGAAAGGCTACGGGTAGGCGAGCTTGCTCGGGAATGGAGTGAAGAATTTGTTGCCGCTGATAAAAAATATGCATGATGGATTGTGAATTATGCATTAAAATGTGTAACTTTGCAGGCAAAAACCAAATAAACCTATGAGAAGAAACAGAATGATACTGGCTTCAGCCGCCGCAACTGCCCTGCTGAGCCTTGCTTCGTGCGATAACCAGGGAAAGTTCACGGTAACCGGCGAGATAGCCAACGCACAGGACTCCATGCTCTACTTGGAGAATGTAGGATTAGAAGAAATCACCCCTATCGACTCCGTCCAGTTGGGTGCCGACGGTCAGTTTACACTAAAGGGTAATGCCAGCGAGGCGCCGGAGTTCTACAGGCTGAGGATTGATGACCAGATTATCAACCTCTCCGTTGACTCCACTGAGACCATCAGCATCAAGGCACAATATCCGCAGATGGCCACCGAGTATGAAGTGAGCGGTTCCGACAACTGTCAGAAGATCAAGGAGCTGTCCGTCATGCAGATTCGTCTGCACGAGCAGGCCGTCAACCTGGAAAGCAACACCAGCCTCACCCGCCAGGAGTTTACCGACTCCCTGCAGAAATTACTTTCGGCCTACAAAGACAAGGTAAAAACCGAGTACATCTTCCAGCACCCCGACAAGCCCTACTCTTACTTTGCCCTGTTCCAGACCTTGGGGCGCTACCTCATCTTTGACCCCCACTCCAACAGGGACGACATCAAGGTGTTTGCTGCTGTAGCCACCAGTTGGGACACCTACTACCCTGGTGCCCTCCGCGGTCAAAACCTGCACAACATCGCCATTGAGGGTATGAAGAACGTTCGCATCATGCAGGCCAACGAGGAGGCAGTCATTCCTGCTGAAAAGGTTGAGGAAGCAGGTGTCATCGACATCCTTCTGCCCGACAACAAGGGTCAGCAGCGCCGTCTCTCCGACCTGAAAGGTCAGGTAGTGCTGCTTGACTTCCACCTCTTCAGCATGGAAGATTCCCCCAAGCGCATCCTCATGCTGCGGGAGCTTTACAACAAGTACCACGCCCAGGGTCTGGAAATCTATCAGATCTCCTTCGATGCCGATGAGCACTTCTGGAAGCAGACAACGGCGGCACTGCCCTGGATCAGCGTGCGCGACGCCGACGGTATCCAGTCCGACAAGCTTATCTACTACAACGTACCGGCGCTGCCAGAGTATTTCCTCATTGACCGTGGCAATAACCTTGTGAAGCGCTCACAGCAGATGAGTGACGTGGACGCCGAAATCAGGAAACTGCTGTAATTTGACTCCGAAAGCTGAAAACATCGACAGATACGCGCCGGTACAACGCATCCTGTGGGTAGCACTCCTGCTGACCGCCATCATGCCAGCTGTGTGGGCGCAGGACTACCAACTACGCAAGGAAGGCGACTCGCTCTACTACCTGAACGAGTGGCGGCTGCCCTACCCCGTCTATCAGTTCCAGACGGGCGACGTGAACGGCGACGGCAGCATCGATGCCATGGTCGGTGTCATCAAAAAAACGCGGTTCCATCGGGAAGAGGGGCGCCGCCTGTTCATCTTTAAGCAAGTACACGGGAAGGTGCGCCCCCTGTGGCTCGGCTCCCAACTGGGCGGCATCCTGCAGGATTTCCGCTTTACGGACGGTCGGATACGCAGTCTTGAAACCACCACCGACAGCCTCTACGTCGTGGCAGAATACAAATGGGGCGGCTTCGGCATGGCATTCGACCGTTTCCTGATCAAAGGGACAAATCACGAAACCGCAATAAAAATCTTTAGCCAATGAGAACCAAGAACCTACTCCTGACCGTATGCGCCGGCTGCTGCATCGCAGCATGCAGCCCGAAGCAGAGCGTCGTGTCCGTGCCCGTCTCAAGCATCGACGTGGAACAGCTCAACAAACCGTTGGACTACAATATGGACGTATCGGCACTGTCCATCAGCGACCTGCACATCCTGCGCAATGCACCCGCCGCCCAGCGGGGCTTCCCTTTCAAGGACGCCTATCTGCGAGGCATCTATTCCACCACCACCTGGTACGACTCGCTGATGTGGAAGTTCGAGGACGGCGTCGACTTTGAAAGCGTGAAAATGCGCGACAATGAAGACTGGCGCGACTATTACTACCGTGCCACCGACGAGGTTCACGCGCTGAAGTATTCCGACGAGGAACAGTCGTTCATGAAACGACTGGAAGAACGCGAGGTAGAGCTGAAGAAGCAGAACTTCGACGTGGACGGAGGTCTGCTGGTCAACATGCAGAACCTCATCAACCCCACCCAGCTCACAGATTTCGACTCACTGCTCTGCCTGAAGCTGGCACAGCAGGGCTTTGCCATCGTGCCCGCCAATCATGAGCAGCTGTTCCATATCTATGAGCAGAACGACTACTCCTGCTTCCCAAGCTTCATCACCACCGACCTGTTCCTACAGCTCTATCACCTATATATTGACTGTATGCTGCGCCACGTGGAGGAACATTCACTCCTACCACTGGCTACCGATTTCTCGTGCGACATGTATACGCAGATGCACGCTCTCTCACAGCAGGGTGAGACGGAACTGGTGCGCCGGCTGGCCCACCACAATGCCGTCTATTTCAGCGTAGCCTGCGAACTGCTGACGGGCCAGACCATCGGCAGCGCGGAGGAACGGGCGGAGGCTCAGGCAGAAGTCCGGAAGGTCATGGCGTCAGAGAACGACTTCAGCACCTTCATCGGTGACTATGCCCAGGTGAAGTTCCCCTACAGTCTCTTCCGTCCGCGCGGTCATTACACCCGCAACGAGAAGCTGCAGCGGTACTTCCGCGGAATGATGTGGCTACAGAGTGTACCCTTCGGCCTTGATGACCCTGAACAGGTGCAGATGGCCGTGGTCCTGGCCGACGGACTGAGCCACCACGAAGCCGGCCAGCGCACCTACAAGCGCATGAACGACCTGCTGACCATCCTCATGGGCCTGCCCGACAACCTCTCCATTCCGCAGGTGCAGGCAGAGCTGAAGAAAATCGGCACGCCCCTGCCGCAGCTCTTGGAAGACCAGCAGCAGATGGGCCAGCTGAAGAAAACACTCGATGAAATCGCGGAAAAACAGACACGCATACGCCCGAAGTTCGAGCGTACCAGTCGTAACAAAGTTTGCCTCATGCCCCAGCGCTATCAGCCCGACGCTGAGGTGCTGCAGGAGATGGTTGACTATGACTCTCCAGAGACATTGCGAGGTACACCCAAGGGGCTGGACTTCTTCGCCGCCATGGGGGTAACAGCTGCCGAGCAGATACTCATAGAAGAAGGACAGCAATGGAAGGACTTCAAACCCATGCTAGGCAAGATGAAGGAGCGCATGAGGGAAATAGACTGGCAGGAGAGCATCGCCACACAATGGATGAAAACGCTGCAGGCCGTCAACGACAAGGACGGACAACTGCCCTATTTCATGAACACCGGGGAGTGGGACAAGAAGAATCTGAACGCAGCCCTCGCCTCATGGGCAGAGCTGAAGCACGACGCCATCCTTTACGCCAAACAGCCCATGGGAGCTGAGTGTGGCGGCGGCGGTCCCCCCGACCCAGTCACAAAGGGTTACGTGGAACCGAACGTCAGCTTCTGGAAGAAGGCCATAGAACTGTTGGACCGCACGGAAAAAGTGCTGGAAGAACAGAACATTCCGTCGGAGGTGGCGCGCCCCTCCACTGTCCCTCTCCGCGAGACGGCACAATTCCTCCTTTCCATCAGCGAAAAGGAGCTGGCCGGTGAGCCGCTCACCGACGAGGAGTACGACCAGATCAGCGTCATGGGTGCCAAGTTCGAGAACATGTCATTAGACCTCATCCGCGAGCCTGACCAGTATCTCATGGGCTGGGCCGACGTGCAGGGTGCTGACCGCAACATTGCCATCGTAGCCGATGTCTACACGGCCAATGCCGACAACAACCCCGACAAGTCCATCCTCTACGAAGCCGTCGGTCCTGCCGACGAGATTTACGTGGTAGTGGAGATTGAAGGTTACCTATACCTGACACGCGGCGCCGTACTGTCGTACCGCGAGTTCACACAGCCCGACGGCACCCAGCGGCTCACTGACGAGGAGTGGCAGAAGAAGGTGAAGGAAAACCCGCGCAAGGGTGTGCCCGAGTGGATGAAGTCCATCACCGTGCCGCTGAAGCAAGCCCCTGTTCCGAATGAGGAAGTGTTTTATAGTTCCGGCTGTTAGGCACGGGCTGATTCTTGTCGCACTGGGCAGCTGGCTGCTGCCCTGCCATGGCCGCACAGAGGGTGACGGTGCCACAACCGACACGCTGACCATAGTCTTCACTGGTGACATCCTCTTAGACCGCGGAGTACGGAAGGTTATTGACCATCACGGAGTTGACGCCCTGTTTACGGCGGGTGTCGACTCCGTGTTCCGTCAGGCGCAGGTTGTCGTGGGCAATCTGGAATGCCCGGCCACGAAGATTCAGGCACCCGTCATGAAGCGCTTCATCTTCCGCACAGAGCCCGAATGGCTCGACAGCCTCCGCCAGCATGGCTTCACCCACCTGAACATGGCCAACAACCACAGTATCGACCAAGGGCGGGCGGGACTTAGCGACACGCGGCATCACATCATCGAGGCTGGCATGACGCCCGTTGGAGCTGGCGACAGCATGAGCCAGGCCACGCTGCCCATACTGCTTAGCAACCATCCCCGCCCCGTCTACCTGTTTGCCTCCAACCGCCTGCCGTTGGAGAACTTCGCCTACCTAACCGACCAGCCCTGCATCAGTCAAGAGCCGATGGATTCGCTCATTTTTCGCATCGCAGAGACAAAAAAGGCCGATTCCACCGCCATTGTCATCGTCAGCCTCCACTGGGGCGGCGAGCACACCCTGCAGCCTGTGCCCCGTCAGCGCATGGAGGCTCACCGCATCATTGATGCCGGTGCCGACGCCCTCATCTGCCACCATACCCACACCCTCCAGACCATCGAAGAGTATCACGGCCATCCTATCTACTACAGTATTGGGAATTTCATCTTTGACCAGTCGCGTCAGATCAACGCACGCGCCTGCATGGTACGCCTCTCTATAACAAAAAACAGGATGGATACCGAAACGATACCCATCCAGATTCAGCGTTGCGCACCGACGGTCAGAAACTCTGCAGCCACCCTTTCAGATTGAACACCATCTCATAGTGGTGCTCGAACGACTCACGATAGCCCCAGCCGTGGCCGCCGCCAGGATACACATAGAGCGAGGCGGGCACGTCGTGGCGCAGACATTCCGTGTAGAAACTCACACCGTTCGTAGGCATGACCAGGTCATCATCATCGCTCAGTGCCACGAAGGCACGGGGTGTGACGCGTGTCACCTGCAGTTCGCTACTGTACTGCTGTTCCAAGCGTTTCAGCTGTCGCTTGGAGTGGTCGGTGCCGAGGAAATTGTCGTGGGAGCCGCGGTGCGTATGGTCAGGCTGCATCGTGATGACAGGATACATCAGAATCTGGAAGTTCGGAGCATCCTCGCCCGTAGTGAGCGTAGAGATGATGGAAGCCAGGTGGCCACCGGCAGAGAAGCCCATGATGCCTACCTGCTTCGGGTCGACGTGCCACTTCTTGGCGTTGCGGCGCACCATGTGGAGGGCCTCTTTAGCATCGCTCATAGGGATGGTGGGATTACCATGCGGCATCCTGTACTTCAGCACCACCACAGCTATGCCCTGGCTGTTGAAAAATGGTGCCCAGTCGTGACCTTCGTGGTCGATAGCCAGAAAGCCGTAGCCGCCGCCCGGACAAATGACCACGGCACGCCCCGTTGCCTTCTTCTTGTCAGGCAAATATACCGTCACCTTCGCCGTGTCCGTAGCCACGCCGTTGGTGTTAGGCGCACCGTTGGCCCAAAGGTTATACGTCGTTCCTTTCTGTGCGCTGGCCGTCAGCGCCATGGATAACAATACCATGAGTATCTTGATTTTCTTCATACAAGCTCCTTTTCCAACTGCGGACAAAGGTACGAAAAAACAGGGAAAACGCCAAACAAAGTTCTGAGTTTTTCCCGTAAACCACCGATTTACGATTCTAAACCACTGGTTTACGACGCTAAACCACTGGTTTACGATTCCAAACCACTGGTTTACGATTATTCCACCCCGTGGAACAAAACTGAAGCACTGCTTTTCGACGCTAAAGCGGTATTCCCGTCATGGACTTCCAACTTTAGCACTGATTGGACAAGTCTTACTTTAGGGTACTCGTGTCAGAATGTCGGGCCATGATACAACAATTTGTCCGTTTCTCGCGCGCGTCCGCGCGTATTATATGAAGGGGAATCCGAAAATAACCCGCCCATCCTACACTTCCCACACCTAAGCAGGTGTAAGAAGTGTAGGATGGGCGGGTTATTTTTGGGTTTGCTGTATATATACGCGCGTGGACGCGCGCGAGGATGAGACATATAGAAAAACTGCCCCGCGTCGTTGAGACACGGAGCAGTTAATGTAGTGTTCAAAGGGAACAGGCAGATTACTTGGCCTTGAAGTGCCAGAAGGTAGCCTCACCCCAGTTGCCTAAGCCGCCAAAGTCGCCACCGTCAGGATAGACCAGTGTCATCTTGTTACCCGTCAGGTAAACGACCTCGAAGGATTCAGGACGGTTACCGTTAGAGTTGATCTCATACGGCCACAGGATACTTCCCGCCGTGGTCTTTAGGTTAGCAACCTTCCAGTCGTTGCCCGTGACTACCTCAAACTCAAAGGTGCCACTGTTAATAACTGAACCGTCGGCAGCATGGCTTGTGACCGTTCCGTCGGTGGTGAATGTCATGTAGGCATTGAGGTCACCATCGCCGTTGTTAGCACCGTTGTGCGTGTGCTGGAGCTGACCGTTGAAATCATCGGTACTGGTGACGCCCCACCACTGGCCGTTGCCAGAGGTACCTACGTCAGCACCTGCGCCACCGCAGTAACCCATGTTACCCCAGACGGCTCCCGTTACGCCGGGATCCCAGGTCCAGTCCTTGCCAGCATCGTAACCGGCAGCCATACCAAAGATATCACTGTTGCTGCAGAAGTGCCAGAAGGTAGCCTCGCCCCAATTGCCTAAGCCGCCAAAGTCGCCACCGTCGGGATAGACCAGTGTCATCTTGTCAGAGGTGAGGTAGCTGATCTCATAGGTTCCAGGAACGTTACCGCCGGAATTGATCTCATACGGCCACAGGATGGCGTCGGTCACAAGGTCACCGACCTTCCACTCGCCATTGGGATTGTAGTTCTTGATTTCGTATGAACCGGTTCGAATGACATTGCCGCTGGCATCATACGAAGTAATCATACCGTCCTCAGTGAATACCATGTAGGCATTGAGGTCACCATCACCGTTGTTTTGGCCATTATGCGTGTGCTGGAGCTGACCGTTGAAATCATCCGTACTGGTGACACCCCACCACTGGCCGTTACCGGAGATACCTACATCGGAACCTGCGCCGCCACAGTAACCCATGTTACCCCATACGGCACCTGTGATAGTGGGATCCCACTTCCAGGTCTTCTTGCCATACTCGTTAGAGGCAATGATACGGATTTCAGGCAACAGCTCAGAAGCCACAGCCACGGTGAAGTCCTTGCTGCCCACCACCTCTTCATTGTTGGCATTGACAAACTTGAAGTAAACCGTCTGGTTAGGATCGGAACCACGGGGAGGCACGAAGTTGAACACGCCACCGGCAGCACCGCTGGCCAGCTTGAAGTCCGAGCCGTCGGGCTTCTTGTAGAAAATATAGATACCCGAGACATTGGGAATGTTATACTTAATCCAGTTACCGTCTGCCTGGGGAATGGTGCATGCCTGGTCGGCATACTGCGTGAACGTGGCACCATTGAGCAGGTTGTCGGCGGTGTAGCTGTCCACGTCAAGCGTGCCATCTTCCTTGATGGGGTCACAGGCTGTGAGCATGCCCAGCGCTACTGCGAATAATAATATTGTTTTTTTCATATTGCTATTTCTCTTAATTCTTAATTCGTCACTCTTAATTAGTCATAAACAGGACATCCAGACATATTGGCACCTGGTGCGCCAGCGCCCCATCCGGCATTCTGTTTCAGGATGCTCTCATCGCCAATGAGGTTGATCTGTGAGGGAGGAATCATAATGAAGCCGTCGGTATCGGCATAGCGCTGTGCCCAGCTGCTTCCGCCTACGTTCTGACCATGCTTCATCACCGTCCAGTGACCCGTATAGTTCACACGAGAGCCTTCCTGCTTTTGCAGGGCAAGGGCAGCCTCGCAGGTGGCGCCACCGTTCTTGCCCGACCATCGGCGCAGGTCGTTGAAGCGAAGGCCCTCACCGGCCAGCTCGAAGCGGCGCTCGTTCTTGATGTTCTGCCATGAATAGGTCGTGGCGGGCAGTCCCGCGCGTGCACGTACCTTATTCATCATATCAGCATTTCCTGTCAGCTCAGAGTGCATCAGCATGACGTCAGCCAGGCGGAGCAGTATGATGTCAGAGAAGTGGTCGCCCTGCATAGAGTTACCGTTGTTGTTGGCATCCTCAGTGAACTTTGTGCGATAAACGCCCCACCAGATATAGGCATCGTTGTGGTTACTCCAAGAAGACTCTGCACAGGTAACAGCCATCCACTTCTTGTTGTAGTAGCCGGCATCCTCAGAGCAACTGGTCGTGAAGACGAACTTCTGGCACTCGTTCTGCGCATCAAGGATGGTAGCCCTCTTACGCGGATCGGAATCAGGCCACTCGTCCCAGAGGGTAGCGTTGATGGTACCCTGGCCCCAGCCCTGTCCGAAGGGGTAGGTGTTCATGTCACCGTTAGCCGTACCGGCACCGTCGTCATCGCAGCGGAGGGAACAATAGAGTTCAACCTGGTTCACGAAGCCCATTCCGATGGTACCGCTCCAGGAACCGCAGTTCATATACTGAATCTGGAACATCTCCTCTTCGTTGCCGTTGCCGGCCCAGAACTTGTTGGCATCAGCAAGATCCTTCACAAAGGCATAGCCGGCCACATCATTGCCGTTCTCGTCCTTACCGCCCTTGGCGGTGAACTCATTGGTGTACTGCCAGAGTAGACGGAAGTCGTCAATCAGCTTATAGCCGCCATTGTTGATAGCATCCTCAAGGAAAGCTACGACCTGAGCCTTGCTCAGAGACGAACCGGCAGCCTCCTGCTCAAAGTCGAAAGCAACGTCGGGGAGAGAGGCAGTAGCCAACTCACCAGCCTTCTTATAGAAGCCCTCATAGAACATATAGGCACGAGCCAGCATTCCCTCAGCGGCACCCTTGGTGGCATGACCGTCGCCACGGGTAGTAGCCCCGTGACTCATCAGGTTGGCTGCAGAAACGAAGTCAGCCAGGATATGCGGCATGATCACATCCTCTGCACTCTGCTGAGGACAGGGATCAGGAGCAGCGGCACCCCAGTAAGCAGGGATGTCACCCCAGAACTGTACGCCCCAGAGGTAGAACAGTCCACGCATGAAGTAAGCCTCACCCAGCATCTGGTTGCGTGCAGCCTCCTGACCCGTCCAGTCGAAGGCATCCACGGCATAGATAATAGCGCTGGCACGGGCAATACCTACAAACGTATTCTTATAAGCATTGTCGAACATGTCTTCCTTATTTGCCATCAGGTGGCCGATAGCGTGCGACTCCACGTCGCCCGTACCGCCGGCACCGTTGGCATCGTCAGACATGATGTAGTTCACAAACCAGGGAGTCTCCAGCGGTGATGTGCTGAACTGGTTCATCACACCGTACAGGGCAGCCAACTCCTTGTTCAGGTCACTGGGTGTAGCCGGATAGTTGGAGGTGTTGGCCTGTGTATAATTCTCGGAATCGAGGAAGTCCTCGCACGACGTGAGTCCGAAGGTGAAGGCGACCGCGATAGCCATTAAAAATATCTTTTTCATATTCTTGTATTTCTGAGTTTTTGAGTTTATTAGTTCACGAGTTTACTTCACCTCAGAGATGATGACCGAGCGAGAGAGCTGCTCGTCGTTGAAGTACATGTAGTCAACACCACCCTTAGAGTCCTTCACCAGCTGCGAGGCGGGAACGCCAAACTTCTGGACGAGGATGTCGTAAACGTTCTGGGCGCGGCCCTGAGCGAGGATGGTATTACCCTCGGGAGTACCGGTCTGCATGTCGGCGTAGCCGATGACACTGTACTTCTTCTCCGGGGTGGCCTTGATCATCTGAGCCACGGTCTCGAGGTTCACCAGTTCGCGGTTCACCACGTCGGTCTTGTTCACCACAAAGTTCACCAAATAGGGGAAGGTCACCGTCTTGTCGATGGTCTTCACAACCTCCTTGACAACAGGCTGACTGCGCAGCTGGTCGTTCTCTGCACGCAGAGAAGCAATCTGTGCGTTCAGGCGATCGATCTCGCTGTTGTCAACAGCAGCAGGCATGACGGGAGCCACTCTGGGCGTTTCCTTCTCGTCCTTGCCCTTGAAGGTGATGCTGGCACCTACGAGGAACGTGCGGGCTGAGGGATACAGACCCACGTCAATACCACGTGCCCAGCTGTCCTTACCACCGGATGAGCCGACTTCAGGATCGACACCCGTGTAGCCGGTGAAGGTGTAGAGGTTCTGAGCCTGCACATAGAAGCGCAGCTTGGAGAAGAGATCCTGCTTCCACAGACGTGCGAAGTCGTAACCGAGGGTAACGTTCTGAATCTTGAAGTAGTCAGCATCCTGCATGTAGCGGTTAGACACCCACTGGTCTGCAATCTGACCGACGGTCAGACGCGGATACTCATTGCTGGTGCCCTCGCCATGCCAGCGGTCGAATGCATCCACGGTATAGCTGTTGTACTGGTTAGCCAACAGAGCGGTGCGGTAGCACTGCATCACCTGCTGACCGAAGGCTCCTGAACCGGTCACACCGAAGTCCAGTCCCTTCCACTCGAAGCCTAAGCTTACACCGAGGGTCATGTCAGGATGGGGGTTACCAATCTCGTGACGGTCGTTATCGTAGTTGATGGTGCCGTCGCCGTCAAAGTCGTCCCAGATGGGATCGCCGGGAACTGCACCGGGCAGCACTGCCTTGCCTGCATTCTGGGCATCGTCAATCTGAGCCTGATTCTGCCAGATGCCGCTGTAGGACATGCCGTAGAAATAGCCAATGGGATGACCCACCTCTACGCGGGAGACGTAAGAAGAGTTCTCGAAGAGGGCCTTTGTCTGACCTTCAATGGCTCCAAGGTCATTGGCCAGACGGGTTACCTCGTTCTTGTTGGTAGCCAGGTTCAGGTTGGCATGGTAGCGGAAGTCGCTGCCAATCATGTCGTTCCAGGTAAGTGCCAGCTCGATACCGGTGTTCTTCACGTCACCGATATTGTAATATGCACCCTCCTCGTAACCGAGCACTGCGTTAGGCTTCACCTGTACCAGCCAGTCCTTGGTCTTCTTGGTGTACCAGTCGAAGTTCAAACCGAGCTTGCCGCCGATGAAGCGTGCGTCAAGACCGATATTAATCTGCTCCGATGTCTCCCAAGTCACATCCTCATTGGGCACGTTCTTGGCGTATGCACCTTTCTGATAGACGTTACTGCTGACGGTGTTGACCATGTCGCTTGAGAACTTGTAGCCATAGTCGGGATCACCCGTCGGGGAGAAAGCAATGTTGGAGAGATAGTAGAAGTTGGGGATGTTACAGTTACCGTTCTGACCCCAGCTGGCGCGCAGCTTCAGGAAGTCGAGCCAGGAAGCAGTGCCCTGCATGAACTTCTCGTTGGTAATCACCCAACCAGCAGAAACAGAGGGGAAGTAACCCCAGCGGTGACCGCGTGCGAAGTTATTGGAACCGTCGGCACGGATGATGGCGGTCATCATGTACTTCTCGTCGTAGTTCCAGTTCATACGTCCGAAGAACGAGGCGATGGAGCCTGCCATCGGATTGTCGTAACCGCCGTGTCCGGTAATCTTGTCGGTATCATAGTTCGACGGAATGTTGTAATCCCAACCGTTCAGCACCATAGTGTTCAGGTTGTCCTTTGCCACGGTGAAAGCCATGTTCATGCCAGAGCTCCAGTTAGAACGCTCGAACGACTGACCAACCATCACGTCGATGGTATTCTTTCCTAACTGCGGAAGGATGTAGGAAAGCGTATTCTCCATCACCATGCTCGACCCCTCGTTCTCGCTCATGCTCATGTTGTAGTTCTCACTTGCGCTGGTGAAGCTTGACGAGTAAGGCAGGGAGGCGCTGCGGTAGTTGCTGCCGCTGTAGCCCGTATTGATCTGCCCGCGATAGCGCAGGTTCTTGATGGGCTCAATGATCCAGTAGAACGTAGCGCCGACACCGAAGTCACGGCTCTTGTTCAGGGAGTTGAATCCACCGTTCAGGAAATGGTTCAGGGGGTTGCCATAGATTGTTGAGCTGTATCCGGCACCGTTTTTCTGATAAGAAGCCAGGTTACCATCAGCATCGTAAGGCTCCACGAGCGGGGAGGCGATATAGGCAGCCTGCATAATGTTCCAGTAGCCATTGCTCTCAGCCAGGTCGTGTGAACGGTGATACCAGTAGCTGATATTCTCACCGATGGTGATGATGTCGTGCGTCTTGCCACGCCAGAGCACATGCTCAGAGTTGATACGGCCACCATAGCGCTTGTAGTTAGAGGCCAGGGCTGCACCCATGATACCCTCGTTCGAGCTCTGGTTGATGCTGATGCTGAACTTCGAGCGGTCGGAACCACCGGAGAGGGTCACTGCATTGCTGAACTGCAAGGCGTTCTTGTTCTCATACTCCTTGAACCAGTCGGTTCCTTCCCATCCGGCATTCACCTTGTCGAGGATGCGCTGCGGAACGATGGACGACCAGTCGGTAGCCGTTCCATAGGTATTGAAGTTGGTCTCGTTGATGAGCTGCATGTACTGCTGAGCGTTCACCACGCCGGGCACCTTGTAGGCATTCGACCAGCCTACGTAGCCGTCGTACTGCACCTGCAGCTTGCCGGCCTTACCCTGCTTGGTGGTCACGAGGATCACACCGTTGGCAGCACGTGCACCGTAGATAGCAGCCGAGGCAGCATCCTTCAGCACGTCGATGCTCTCAATGTCGTTGGGGTTCAGACCGTTCAGGCCGTTGTCGGCCGTACCGGCATTGATACCGTCGATGATGAGCAGCGGAGAGCTCTCGCCGATGGTACCCACACCACGGATGTTCACCTTAAAGCCCTTGCCAGGCTGCGAGGAGCTCTGCGTGATGTTCACACCAGGCGTGCTCGACTGCATAGCCGTCAGGGCGTTGGTAGTGTTGAGTTTAGCGATGTCCTCACCCTTCACCTGCACCGTAGCACCCGTGACGAGCTTCTTCTTCTGCACACCGTAACCCACAACCACCACTTCCTCCAACGAGGTGGCGTCTTCCCTAAGCTGGATGTTGAAAGTGGACTGGTTGCCCACCTTAATCTCCTGCTTCTCAAAACCGATGTAGCTCACCACGATGGTGGCTCCGGGCTTCACTGAGAGCGTGAAGTTACCGTCGAAGTCGGTAACTGTACCGTTGCTGGTTCCCTTTTCGATGACGCTGGCACCGATAATCGGTCCCATGGCATCGCTTACAGTACCAGTAACCCTTTTCGCTTGTTGCACGGCCTGGGCATTGACCTCAGGGCTGGCAGCAGAGGCTGACTGCGGGAAGCTTATCCCCAAGAGGGAACAGGCACCCAGCATCAGCGCTGTTTTCCTAAAAGTTTGCTTCATACTTAAGTAATTAGTTAGTACTTATTTATACACAATATTGTTGTTTTGGCATATTCTCACAATAACACGGTGCAAAGTTAATTAATTTTTGTAAACAATCAACATACTTTTTTGTTAAAGTTTGGTACTATTTTGCTCTTTTGCCATTTTTCTGCCAAAAAATGCGAAAAAACGAAGAAGCTATTGGCTCTTTTTCTTACTTTTGTATGCAAAACCAGCATCACATATTCTTCAATTATGACTACCGTTTCCTTCTGGAGCCGACTGCTCGACCTCATCTCACCCCGCCAGTGCGTGGTGTGTGGACAGCGGTTGGCGGTCAGCGAGGAGGTAATCTGTAGCAAGTGCAACCTGCACCTTCCAAGGACTGGGTTTCAGACCGACGCGTTGGAGAACGACATGGCCAAAATGCTATGGGGCAGGATCCCCGTGGAACGCGTGGCGGCACTCTTCTATTATGAGGCACACGCAGCGTCGGCCAACATCATCTACCACCTGAAATACCATGACCAACCCGAGATTGGGCGAGTCATGGGGCGTATGGCGGCGCGGGAGTTCAGGGATAGCGGTTTCTTCGACGGCATCGACGCCATCGTTCCCGTGCCACTGGCCAAAAACCGACAGCGACAGCGCGGCTACAACCAAAGCAAGGAGATTGCTGAGGGCATCGGCGAGGTAACGGGGCTACCCATATATAATAAGGTAGTACTGCGCACGGGATTCAAGGAGAGCCAGACGCGCATGAGTCGTTGGGACCGTAATGAGAATGTAGCAGACGTCTTCCAGTTGACCGATGGCCGCAGAATTAGTGGCAAGCACCTGCTGCTGGTGGATGACGTGGTAACTACGGGCGCCACCGTTGTGGCCTGCGCCCGGGAACTGCTGAAGACAGAAGGTGTAAGAGTCAGTGTACTGTCTTTAGGGTTCGTGAAGCATTAAGGGTTCCTCACGATAACACTTCCGCTGGCCTGGTGGGTAGCCAATATGAGCACCTCGGCAATTTGTACGTGGGCAGGCGCATTGGAGGCATACACGGCAACATCAGCAATGTCGTCGCCTGTCAGCGGCTGGATGCCCTTATAGACATTGGCAGCACGGACGGTGTCACCATGGAAGCGCGTGTTGCTAAAGTTTGTCTCCACCAACCCTGGCTTCAGGTTGGTAACGCGTACAGCAGTATTGGCCACGTCAATGCGCAGTCCGTCGGTCAGCGCTTTGACAGCCGCTTTGGTGGCACAGTACACGTTGCCGCCAGCATAGGCAGCGTCGCCCGCCACTGAGCCGACATTAATCACATGGCCGCTGTTACGCTCCACCATGCCCGGCACTATCAACCGCGTCATGTTAAGTAGGCCCTTGATGTTGGTATCAATCATCGTCTCCCAATCGTCAGGGTCACCTTCATACTCGGGCTCCAAGCCCAAGGCTAATCCAGCATTATTGACCAGCACGTCTATCTGCTGCCATTCGGCAGGCAGGTTGCTGATACACCGCCTTGCCTTCTCTCGGTCTCTCACGTCGAATGCCAACGTGACAAGCTCTGCGCCCGTCGCCGTCAACTCCAGCCTGAGGTCAGCCAGCCGGTGCTCGTTTCGTCCTGTCAGAATAAGCTTGTCGCCGTTAGCAGCAAATTTCCTTGCGCAGGCAAGCCCGATTCCGCTTGTCGCTCCTGTGATAAGTACAATCTTGTTCATGCATCTATTTAGTATTTTGCTTGCAAAGTTACGAAAAGTCGAGCGCAAAACAAAGAAACACGTTTCTTTTTTTGCAGAGACGGAGTAACTTCGCGACTTTTCGTCGCAAAGTTACGAAAAAAGCTTGTAAAAGTGAAGCGATTTTGGAAGATTAACGCATTTCGACCTAAAATAAAGGCAATACGGGGATTTAGAGCCCCTTGATAAGGAGCTCACTGATAAAGTGGCTCCTTTTCGGGAGGGTTTACACAAATTAACCCTATTGTAAG
>ONKY01000098.1 GCA_900318585.1 uncultured Prevotellaceae bacterium | reverse complement strand
GAGAAGTACAAGGACAACGCCAACAACATCATCGGCCACTTCGGACTGGGCTTCTACTCTTCGTTCATGGTGTCGAAAAAGGTAGAAATCATCACCAAGAGCTGGCAGGAGGGTGCGAAGGCCGTGAAGTGGAGCTGCGACGGCAGCCCTGCCTACGAGATTGACGATGCCGAGCGCGCTGAGCACGGTTCTGACATCATCCTCTACATTGACGAAGACTCGAAGGAGTTCCTTGACAAGTACAAACTGGAGGGGCTGCTCCAGAAGTACTGCAAGTTCATGGCCGTACCAGTAGCCTTCGGAAAGAAGACTGAATGGAAGGACGGCAAGCAGGTGGATACCGACGAGGATAATATTATAAATAATGTAGAGCCGCTGTGGACGAAAGCACCGTCAACACTGAAGGACGAGGACTACAAGTCGTTTTACCGCACGCTCTACCCCATGAGCGACGAGCCCCTGTTCTGGATTCACCTGAACGTGGACTATCCCTTCAACTTGACGGGTATCCTGTACTTCCCGAAAATCAAGTCGAACATCGAGCTCCAGAAGAACAAAATCCAATTGTACTGCAACCAAGTGTTTGTGACCGACCAAGTAGAGGGCATCGTGCCTGAGTTCCTGACGCTGCTGCACGGTGTGATTGACTCGCCTGACATTCCCCTGAACGTCTCCCGTAGCTACCTACAGAGCGACCGCGAGGTGAAAAAGATCTCCACCTATATCACTAAGAAGGTGGCCGACCGCCTGAAAGCTATCTTCAGCGAGAACCGCAAGGAATACGAGGAGAAGTGGGACGACTTAAAGCTCTTCATCAACTACGGCATCCTCTCCGAAGAGGGATTTTACGACCGTGCAAAGGAGTTCGCGCTGATGAAGGACGTTGACGGCAAGTACTTCACTTTCGACGAGTACAAGACTCTCATCGAGGCTGCCCAGAAGGACAAGGACGACACACTCGTCTACCTCTACGCCACCGACAAGGAGGATCAGTACTCCTACATTAAGGCCGCTCAGGACAAGGGCTACTCGGTGCTACTGCTCGACGGACAGCTTGACGTGCCCACCATTCAGACCTTGGAACAAAAGTTCGAAAAGAGCCGCTTCACCCGTGTGGATGCCGACATCATCGAACGCCTCATCGTGAAGAACGACTCTCCGAAGTCTGAGTTGTCAGAGGCAGAATCTGACAATTTGTCAGCCGTGTTCAAGTCGCAGATGCCCAAGCTAGACAAGACAGAGTTCATGGTGCAAGTGGACGCCCTCGGTGCTGAAGCACGCCCCGTGGTCATCACACAGAACGAATGGATGCGCCGCATGAAGGAGATGAGCAAGTTCCAGCAGGGTATGAGTTTCTACGGTCAGATGCCCGACTCGTTCAATCTGGTATTGAACTCAGACCATCCGCTTGTCAAGCAGGTGCTTGATGACAGCAAGGCTGCCACCTCCGAAGCTCTCGCACCCATCGAAGCCGAGTTGAAGGGGCTGGAGGCACGACTTGCCGTTATCCGCCAGCAGCAGGACAAGAAAAAGTACGACGAGATTACCCAAGAGGAAAAAGACCAGAAGGCAGAGGCCGAGAATGCAATTCAAGCCGAGAAGGACAAGAAGCTGGCTGTCATTGCAGACTATGCCAAGACGAACGACATCGTACACCAGCTCATTGACCTGGCACTGCTCCAGAACGGAATGCTGAAAGGCGAAGCCCTTGACCGTTTCCTCAAGCGTAGCGTTGACCTCATAAAAAAATAATTGAGTAATCAGATACATAATTCAATAATTATTTGTACCTTTGTAGCCACAAGAGAAACCAAGGACAATTAAAACCTTTGAATTATGAATGAAAATCAAGCAATGAAGCCTTATGTTATAGGCTTTGACTTAGGAGGAACCAACTCTGTGTTCGGCATCGTAGATGCACGTGGAGAAATCAAGGCTACTACGGCCATCAAGACAGGCAACTATGCAACGGCAGAGGAATACGTTGACGCTTGCGTCGCTGCTCTTCAGCCGATCATTGAGCAAGTAGGTGGCATTGAGAAGATCAAGGCAATGGGCATTGGTGCACCCAACGGCAACTACTATTCAGGAACCATTGAGTTTGCTCCGAACCTATCGTGGGGACACGGCAAGGTTCCCCTTGCGCAGATGTTTAGTGAGAGATTGGAAGGCATTCCTGTTGCGCTTACTAACGATGCCAACGCTGCTGCCATCGGTGAGATGGTGTATGGAGTAGCACGTGGCATGAAGAACTTCATCGTCATCACGCTGGGTACTGGCGTCGGCTCAGGCATAGTGGTCAACGGTCAGGTGCTCTACGGCTGCGACGGCTTCGCAGGAGAGTTAGGACATGTCATCATGGTTCGCGGTGAAGAAGGACGCAGCTGCGGCTGTGGTCGTAAGGGATGCTTGGAGGCATATTGTTCAGCCACGGGTGTGGCACGCACAGCTCGCGAGTTGCTGGCCAAGACACAACGCCCCTCTCTGCTCCGTGAAATGAATCCCGACGACATCACCTCGCTTGATGTCAGTATTGCTGCCGGCAAAGGTGACGAGTTGGCCAAAGAGATCTACGAGTTCACCGGCCGTATGCTCGGTGAAGCCTGTGCAGACTTTGCAGCATTCTCCTCACCTGAGGCATTCATCTTCTTCGGAGGAATGGTCAAGGCTGGAGATTTGATTATGAAGCCCATTGAGCAGGCCTACAACGAGAACGTGCTGAACGTCTTCAAGGGCAAGGCAAAGTTCCTCGTCAGCGGACTGGATGGTGCATCGGCAGCTGTGCTGGGTGCATCGGCTATCGGCTGGGAAATCCAATAACGCTGCCTCTGCTAAGCCATTGTCAGGCGAACACTAAAAAAGGAGAACCTTCGCAGGCTCTCCTTTATAGTATCCATTCGCACTACAGATTTTCTCTGAATAACAAATGGTCTTTATAGACCTCAGATGCTGTGCGGATGAATGTTAGGTTCATTGTCTCACGACAACTTACCCCAAATTTCTAACCTTAATAATCTAATACCATGAAAAACACATTGCAAATTTATAAAAAATTTTTGAATTCAACGATAAAATAATGATATTAATCAAATAATTAACTATGTTTAATAATAATCAACGATTATTTAACAGCCATTAATTTAATTAACTCATTTAATGCGTCCTTTGCATAGTTGGATAGAGACCAGCTACCCAACTTCCGCCATACGGCAGAGAACAAGCTGACTTGGGTTTCCTGCTCAGTGGGTGCTGTTCCGAAATGCTCTATCATGCAAAGCACATATCGGCAACTGTCTATCGGTTCGCCCTGAATAGGCATAACCCTCATATCCACCGTCAAGGCTCCGCTCATGCGCAACGACAGGGAATCGGCCGCAAGGGCGGTAAGGCAGGCCTTGCCCTCCAATAGATTCTCCACCTCGGCACTCATGCCCGATTCAAAGAAGTCAATAAGGTCGAGCCGACTATTATGGCTTAACGTGGGGAGCAGGGAATCGGGCATACTGATAAACGCGTCGCGCATCTTAATGCCAGTAGACACGGTGGAATCAGCCTGTGCCTGCATAGGGAGAATGAAAAAAAGAGAAAATGAGAAAATGAGAAGGGCAATGCCCAGTACTCTCCATATTCCTCTTCTATCTTTATCTTCGAGCAATGTTCTGTTCATATCTTCATTTCTCATTTTCTCCATTTCTCATTTTCTCAATTTCTCATCTTCTCATTTTCAATTATCCCCTACCCTCGCGGAGATCTTTTACACGCACGGCCTTACCCTCAGAGACAGGCAGTGAACCCTTCTTGACAAGCTTCACACGAGGCGTCAGCAGGATTTCGTCTTTCAGGGCACGCTGGATGTCGCGAGTCATCTTCTGGATCTCGGGATAGATATCGGTCTCCAAACCGTCAATCTCCACCTCCACGGTCATGATGTCGTTGTCATCCTCTGTGTCAAGGGTGATGAGATAGTTGGAGCCAAGGCCGGGATACTGGACAAGAATCTTCTCAACCTGCATGGGGAACACGTTGACACCCTTGATGATGAACATATCGTCAGTGCGTCCCTTGATGCGGTCGATACGACGGTGTGTACGTCCGCACTTGCAAGGCTCAGCAATGATGCGGGTGAGGTCACGGGTACGGTAACGCAGGATAGGCATCATCGTACGGTCAAGCGTAGTGAGCACCATCTCGCCCATCTCACCATCAGGCACAGGCTCTAACGTGTCTGGGTCAACAATCTCAATGATATAATTGTCCTCCCAAATGTGCATACCAGCCTGGTACTTACACTCGAAGGCCACACCAGGACCATTCATCTCTGTCATACCGAAAGAATTGTAGGCCTTTACACCAAGCAGTTTCTCAATACGACGGCGCTGCTCCTCCGTGTGGGGTTCTGCACCGATGAAGAGAGTACGAAGCTTTGTGCTGGCAGGGTCAACACCTTCATCACGGAACACTTCGGCCAGACGGATGGCATAGGAAGGAATTGCATGGAGGCAGGTGGTTCCGAAATCACGGATGAACATAATCTGACGCTTGGAGTTTCCGGCACCTGCAGGTACCGTGGTGGCACCCAGCCATTCGGCACCATGCTGGAATCCGAGTCCTCCTGTAAACATGCCGTAGCCTGAAGAGTTCTGGAACACGTCTTCCTTACGGCATCCCACCATATACATGTCACGTGCAATCATATTTGCCCAGGAACAGACATCATGCTCACTATAGACGACTACTGTAGGGTTGCCCGTTGTACCACTGGTGGAATGGATACGGATAGCGTCGTCCATGTTTCCTCCAACAAGTCCAAAGGGATAGTTTTCACGCAAGTCCTGCTTCGTAGTGAAAGGAATCTTACGAAGGTCATCCAGCGTATTGATGGAATCAGCTGTAATGCCCAGCTCACCCAGACGCTTCTTGTAGAACGGAGAATTGAGGCACACGTTGATGGTGTCCTTCAGTTTCTTTAACTGCAGCTGTTGGAGCTGCTCACGTGGCATGGTTTCAAGTTCCGGTTGCCAGTACTCACCATCAGGCTTGATGGTTGACATAATCTTCTCGTCAGTCATTTCTTTATTGAGTTTTAAGTTTATATGATATCATGTTATAATCTCGGGCTGCGACAGTTGCATCATCATCACGGCGGAGAGCCCGGCTGTCTCCGTGCGAAGACGACTCTTGCCTAAGTCTACAGAGACGAAGCCTGCTGCGACAGCCGCCTGTACCTCACCAATGGAAAAGTCACCCTCAGGGCCTACCAACACCAGCGCATCGCTGCTGGCTGACGGTTTACACAATTCTCCGAACAGGCTGACACGCGGCACTTCCTCATAGCAATGGGCAATATAGCGACGTCCCTCGTTATGTTCAGCCACAAACCGTCGGAAGTCCTGCATATCATTCAATCGGGGCTTCCACGCCTTGTGACTCTGCTTCATGGCTGCCAAGACAATCTTCTCTATGCGCGGCATCTTCATTATGCGACGCTCAGAAAACTGACAGTCAAGGAACGACAGTTCGTCAACACCCACCTCTACAACCTTCTCAACGAGCCACTCCATGCGTTCCATCATCTTCGTAGGCGCAATGGCCAGATGGATATGACCAGACCACTGGCGCTCCTGAGGCATCTTCCTGAGAACAGTATAGTTGCAACGATGACCAGCTGTTGACGTCACCTCTGCCTCATAGAAACAACCCGTTCCATCCATGAGCATGAGGCTGTCGCCACTCTTCAACCGAAGCACACGAAGTGCATGGGCAGACTCCTCCTCTGGGAGTACGCCAGCCGTCGAGGCATCGGGAGCATAGAAGAAACGGACTTCTTTCATGGGGCATCAAACATGTGAGTTGTTGAGATCTTGAGTCAATGAGTTGTTGAGATCTTGAGTCAATGAGTTCTTGAGGTTGTTGCGTCGTTTCTGTATCTCCTCATGCAGCATAGAGGCCAGACGATAGTTCTCGGCCTGAATGGCTCGTTCCAGCTCATCATTAAGCCGCTCTGTGGCGATGGTATTGATGGGAATTGAGATACCACTGGCATGTGGAATATAGGGCGTGCTCTGGCGAGCCATAAGCTGGGAGTCAATATAAAGAGGAATACGCGAGATATAGCTGAGCAACATGGCGTCGCTCATACGGATTGAGCGTAAGGTAAGCGTCTGCTTGTTGAGCAGCGTCACCTGATACTGACCGTCAAGCACGTCATAGACAACCATCTCAAAGTCGTCGGGCGTCAAATTGTCACTCATCAGCATATTCACCAGCACCTCAGGAAGCAACCTGGCCGTGGAAGAATGTGGATTCATTCGCAAAGCCATCTGCTCAGCCATAAGGCGGTCGCACACAATGGTGACTGCCCTTTCTCCAGAAAGGTCAGTAAGCAGGGCCACAGAAAGGCCCTCGCCTCCTACAATCTGCGAAATCTCGCGAAACACCAGTTGTGTGCGTTCCATTCTTATTTCTTTTCTCCTGTTTTCTCCGGATGGAAGACAAAGGCGAACGTTATACCTACCACCAAGGCGAAGGCGGCGAAAATAAACCAGCAATTGGTCCAGTCACCAACGAGGAAGCTCTGCTTCTCGCCATTCACCATAAAGTCTTGCCAGGAACAGAAAGCATTTACTATTTCGCCAGCGGCCAGCGTACCGATGGTAGCGCCCAAACCGTTGGTCATCATCATGAACAAACCCTGTGCCGAAGCCTTGATGCTGGGTTCGCACTCCTGATCGACATAGATACCGCCAGAGACATTGAAGAAGTCGAAGGCCACTCCATAGACAATACAGGAGAGAACAAAGAAGAGCACACCTGGCATTGCAGGATTGCCCACGCCGAAGAATCCGAAACGGAATACCCAGGCAAAGAGCGACATGAGCATCACAATCTTGATGCCGAAACGCTTCAGGAAGAAAGGAATCAGCAGGATGCAACATGCCTCGCTAATCTGTGAGATACTCGTCAGAAGCGTCGCATTGTTGGCGGCAAAACTATTAGCATACTCAGGTACACCCTTAAAGCTGGTTAAGAATGGGCCGGCAAAGCCGTTTGTGACCTGAAGGCACATGCCAAGCAATGCCGAGAAGATGAAGAACAGAGCCATCTGACGACGTTTGAACAGCTTGAAGGCATTGAGACCAAGGCTCTCCACAAGCGACACCTTGCCTTCCTTCTTCTCCAACTTGCACTCCGGCAATGTGAAGCAATAGATAAACAGAACCAAACTCAACAGACCTGACACGAAGAACTGCATATAGGTGTACTGGAACTTTCGTGAGTTCTCAGCCAACGTAAATCCGAAACCGCTGTCGTCAATGAAGGCACAGTTGACAAACCACATGGTGGCGATGAAGCCCACCGTACCAAGTACGCGGATAGGAGGAAAGTCCTTGACAGTATCAAGTCCGTTGTTCTTCAAGATGGTGAAAGCCGTCGTATTGGCCAAAGCTATCGTAGGCATGAAGAAGGCCACGCTGACCGTATACATGGCAATGAAGGCAGCTTTGTCAGGCAGTTCATTACCGAAACCGGCCGAAGCTCCCATCCACCAGCAGCAAAGCATGGCGATACCTGCAGCCAGATGGCAAAGACCCAACAAACGCTGCGGCTGGATATACTTGTCAGCGACAATACCCATGATGGTGGGCATAAAGATGGAAACAATTCCCTGGATAGCGTAGAACCAAGAGATTTGGTCACCCAAACCAGCTACTCCTAAATAGTTTCCCATGCAGGTAAGATAAGCACCCCATACGGCGAACTCCAGGAAGCTCATCAGTGCTAAACGAAACTTCATATTCATATTAATTGGTTTTTAGTTTTATGTCTCTTCGCGGTACAGGCCCACTACCTTCCATTCCAGGCCGACGTCCACCCACCGGCAAAGCTCGGCCGAAACGGGATTGGGAGTCGGCAGGCTCGGTCAGAGAATCTTCCGTCATGTCTATTCGTGCAACGCTGTCAGTCTTCATCGGGTCTACCTCTTCTTTCTTCTCTTCCTGCTTATGCATGCGAATCAGTTGGATATCCCTGATAAAGAGCAATCTCAACATGGTTGACTCCTCGTTTCCCCGACCCAAATAGACATATCCCTTGATCTCCTTGACAAGGTGTCGCTCGTCTGACTGGAGCCGAAGCTGGTTGAATCCAGAGAAAGACATCCTGGTTGTGCGGCAGGCAACGCTGTCGTTGTCATAAACCAGCAATAGGCAGCCTTCCACCTCTTTCGTTCCACCCTGAAAGTGGAAGTCCATCATCATGTTCAGCATGAAGGTGTCACCCATCTTATAAGTAGAGTCAGCCTTCATGTAGAAGTCCAAACGGTTATGCATAGGGTAAGGCATCAACACTGCCGACAACTCTCCATTCCAGATATTGGCCGTGTCACCAGATGAAGACAACTGGCTGTACTGTCCTATCTCGCTTTCAGACACGCCCATGTTCACGGCATCTTCGCCCAGTCTCTTTGCAACCCGCTTGTAGATAGGTTCTAACCGGTCGGCACGCTTGTAATAATAGACCATCGACGAATCGAACTCAGCAGGCGTCAAACCGTGTTTCTTCAGCACCGCATGATAATAAAGTGCACGATTGTAGTCATATTGATGATAGTCGTCGCCCTGATAGACCATTCCCTGTGCCAGGTGAAGGTCATAGAGTATGTCTTCCAACTCATCGGGCTGAATATATTGCTCTGGGGTTCCCGGCTTACAGGATACAAGGGCAACGATGACAACTACAAGCAGTATGAACCTATTCACGTTTCAAGGTGATTTCACTGATTTCTTTCCGATACAACAACAGGAGCAATACGACGCTCACGCTGATGGAAGCATCGGCAAAGTTGAACACTGGGCTAAAGAACACAAAGTCCAGGCCGCCCCAGAAGGGCATCCAGTCAGGCCATGTGCTTTCAATGAGCGGGAAATAGAACATATCCACCACCTTACCCATCAGGAACGGCGCATAGCCTGTGCCATAGTCCACGAAATAACTGACATAGTAGGGAGACGAGGCATTGAACACCTGTCCGTAGAACATACAGTCAATCAGGTTGCCAGCTGCTCCAGCCATCACCATCGACAAGAGCACAATATATCCTGTACGTGCATGACGGCGAACCTGTAGCCAGATGTAATAGCCCAGCAGACCGATGGCAGCTATGCGGAAGAGCGAGAGGGCCAGCTTCGAGCCAAGACTCATGCCGAAGGCCATACCGTTATTCTCTATAAACGAGATATAGAACCAGTCGGTGACATGGATGCTCTCATGAAGATGCATGTGAGTCTTCACCCAGATTTTGATAGCCTGGTCAATAACGAGAATGGCGACCACTATGAGTGCCGCCAGTTTCCCGTCAGTAAGTATCTTTTTCTTCGCCATTATTTCTTCTGGCTCATCATTTTCGACTCCACACTCAGCGTGGCGTGGGGCACAGCGCGCAGGCGTTCCTTGGGTATGAGCTTACCAGTGATACGGTCTATGCCATAAGTCTTATTCTCAATACGAACCAGCGCAGCCTTCAGCCCCTGGATGAACTTCTGCTGGCGTGAGGCCATTGAGATCAGATCTTCCTTTGACTGTGCCGAACTGCCTTCCTCCAAGGCCTTATAAGTAGGCGACGTGTCGTCTACATCATTGGAATCCTGATTAGTCAGCACACGCATCATTTGGTCATAGTCGCGCTTTGCCAATTCCATTTTCTCATTGATAATACTGCGGAACTCCTCGAGCTCCTCGTCAGTATAACGTGTTTTTTCTGCCATAAATATTAGGATTTAGTTATCTTTATGTTCAACTTAAACTCATCAAACTCAACTTCCTGACCATCATTGGGTTTCACATCAATGCTGTCGGCCAGCACCTGGGTCTTGACATAGTCACCGAAACTGTTGATGGATTTTTCAATCTCTGCGTTAGGAGCTATCGTGACACAGATACGGTCAGTAATCTCGAAGCCACTTTCCTTGCGCATATTCTGTATGCGGTTGATCAGCTCGCGAGCCATACCCTCGTTCTTCAGCTCCTCTGTCAGTTCCACTTCCAAGGCTACGGTCAAGCTGCCTTCATTAGCAACCAGCCATCCAGGAATGTCCTCGCTGATAATCTCCACGTCAGCACCTTCAATAGTGACGGGCTCAGGTTGAGCTTCAACAGTAAGGGAAAGACTACCGTTAGCCTCCAGTTCAGCTATCTGCTCCTGACTCAGCGCATCGACCGCCGAGGCGACAGACTTCATCAGCTTGCCAAACTTCTTGCCCATGGTACGGAAGTTACACTTCACTTTCTTCACCAAGATACCCTGTCCTTCAACGAACTTCAGTTCCTTAACGTTGACCTCGTTCATAATCAGATTCTTCACAGCTTCAATGTGCATCCTCTGGTCGTCAGTAGCGGGAACCATGATGGACTGCAGCGGCTGGCGCACCTTGATATTCACCTTGCGGCGCAGGGCAAGCACCATCGACGTAATCTTCTGAGCCATCTCCATACGGGCCTCAAGGTCTCTGTCAATCAGCGACTCATCGGCAACAGGATAGCTGTCCAGATGGACGCTGTCCTTCTCGCCCCCCAGATCCTTATACAACTGGTCAGCATAGAAGGGAGCAAACGGAGCCAACAGCTTTGCAACCGTCATCAGACAGACATAGAGAGTCTCATAGGCAGAGCGCTTGTCATTGCTCATATCCTTACCCCAGAAACGTTTGCGGTTCAGGCGGACATACCAGTTAGAGAGGTCATCGTTGACAAAAGCATCAATCAGTCGTCCAGCTCGCGTGGGGTCAAAGTTCTCCAGCTCTGCCGTTACTTTCTGCACCAGCGTGTTCAGGCTTGAGAGTATCCAACGGTCAATCTCCGGCCGCTCAGAGTTATCCTGCAGGTTTCCTGTTGAGGGGTCAAAGCCGTCAACGTTGGCATACAGGGCAAAGAAAGAATATGTATTATATAATGTGCCGAAGAACTTGCGGCGTATTTCATCCACGCCCTCCGGATCAAATTTCAGGTTGTCCCAAGGCTCGGAATTGGTCATCATGTAGAGACGTACAGGGTCTGAGCCATATTTGTCAATCATGTCAAAGGGATTCACCACGTTACCCACGTGTTTCGACATCTTATTACCCTTGGCGTCAAGAACCAATCCACTGGAAATCACGTTCTTGAAGGCAACGGAGTCGAAAATCATCGTGGCAATGGCGTGGAGCGTAAAGAACCAGCCACGCGTCTGATCAACACCCTCATTGATAAAGTCGGCGGGGAAGGCAAGACGCTTGTCGATGGCATCGCGATTCTCAAACGGGTAGTGGATTTGCGCATAAGGCATGGAACCGGAATCGAACCACACGTCAATCAGGTCTGCCTCACGCTTCATCGGCTTGCCTGAGGGAGAAACAAGGACAATATAGTCCACATAAGGACGGTGGAGGTCAATCTTGTCATAATTTTCCTGACTCATGTCGCCCACAACAAAGCCCTTGTCCTTCAGCGGATTGCTTGTCATGAATCCAGCTTCTACAGCCTTCTCTATCTCCTGATAGAGCTCTTCCACCGAGCCTATGCAGAGTTCTTCTCCGTCCTCACTACGCCAGATAGGCAGCGGAGTGCCCCAGAAGCGGCTGCGCGAGAGGTTCCAGTCGTTCAGGTTGTCGAGCCAGTTGCCGAAACGGCCGGTTCCTGTCGATTCCGGTTGCCAATTGATGGTCTTGTTCAACTCGGACATCCGCTCCTTGCAGGCCGACGACTTGATGAACCACGAATCCAACGGATAATACAGTACGGGCTTGTCAGTACGCCAGCAGTGTGGATAATTATGGACATGCTTCTCAATCTTGAACACCTTGTCCTGAGCCTTGAGATCCATGCAGATAGAGATATCGAGCGTCTCGTCCTTGTCGGTCAGCGTCTCGTCGTAGGCGTTCTTCACATATCGGCCGGCAAACTTCTCCCATTCACCGACATTCACATATTTCTTCACGAACTCTTCGTCCAAATCCTCAACAGGGAAGTATTTACCCTGCAAGTCCACCACAGGGCGCTCCTGCCCCTTCTTGTCAATGAGCACGATGGGCGGTACGCCGGCTTTCTTAGCCACGAAGGCGTCATCAGCACCGAAGTTGGGTGCTATATGCACGATACCTGCGCCGTCTTCCGTTGTCACGTAGTCGCCAGGTATCACGCGGAAGGCTCCATCGGTCAGCGGCTTGATAGCGGGCATCAACTGCTCGTACTCCATGCCCACAAGGTCCGTGCCTTTATAGCGTCCCACAATGCGGTAGGGCATGAACTTCTCACCTTTCTTGTATTCAGGCAGTTCGCCACCGTCAGTAATCTCACCTGCTGTGGGAAGGTAGGCAGCCAGACGTGCCTCTGCCAGCACGATGGTGATAGGCTCGGCACTGTAGGGATTGTAGGTCTGTACAGCTACATAGTCAATCTTCGGCCCCACGCAAAGAGCAGAGTTAGCAGCCAGCGTCCAAGGTGTGGTTGTCCATGCGAGGAAATACGGAGTGCCCCACTCTGCCATTTCCGGCTTCGGATTCTTCATCTTGAACAGCGCCGTACACGTGGTATCCTTGACGTCACGATAACAACCGGGCTGATTCAGCTCGTGACTGGACAGGCCCGTACCAGCAGCGGGTGAATAGGGCTGGATAGTGTAGCCCTTGTAGAGCAGGCCTTTCTGGTAGAACTGCTTCAGCAACCACCACAAGGTCTCGATGTACTTATTGTCATAAGTAATGTACGGATGATCCAAGTCCACGAAGTATCCCATCTTCTCGGTCAACTCGCGCCACTCGGCAGTATACATCATCACGTTCTCACGGCACTTGCGATTATAATCCTCCGTAGAGATATACTTGCTGCTCTCCTTATTGTCAATATCGGCCTTGGTGATGCCCAGTTCTTTCTCTACGCCTAACTCCACGGGCAATCCGTGGGTGTCCCAGCCAGCCTTTCGATGAACCTGATAACCTTTCATCGTCTTATAGCGGTTGAACGTATCCTTAATGGTACGGGCAAGTACATGGTGGATTCCAGGATGACCGTTGGCCGAAGGGGGCCCCTCGAAGAAAACAAACTGAGGACATCCCTCACGCTCAGAAATACTGCGGCGGAACACATCATTCTTCGTCCATTCCTCAAGCACCTGATTGTTGACCTGGGTCAGGTTCAGGCCGCCATATTCGGAAAACTTTTTTGCCATTTTTTATACGTCTTTTTTTGTTACTTTGTTATTTTAGAGCGCAAAGGTAGCAAAAAATCTCCACCCCACAAAAGAAATAAATATTTTTAAGACTCAAAAGTTTGATTATTTCAAAAATATACTGTATTTTTGCGACATGAACGAAGCACAAGTGCGAATCATAGAGCACGCAAGCCAACTGCCGGCGGCTGTAGAGGCAAGCCCATTGGACGGGAATTTCTTCCACAGCAGCCGCCTGTTCCGTTTGGCAGCACAAACGCCACGTCAGAAGCCTTTCATGGCGGTGGCCGAGACAGCCGACGGCCAGCTGCTGGGGCAGTTGCTGGCTATTGTCCGCTACCGTGCCTCCTGGTTCCCGCCCTATTTCTTCATGCACTGCCGCATACTCGGCGAAGGGTCCTACTCACAGGAGTGTCCGAACAGAAACGAACTTTTCGCGCAGATGCTCCAAGTCATCCGCAACCGTCTGGGCAGCAAGGTGCTCTACTTGGAAGTGAGTAACCTGAGTCAGAAGATGTTCGGCTACCGCGAATTCCGTCAACAGCACTTCTTCCCTGTCCACTGGATGAGCATCCACAACTCCCTCCACAGCCATGCGCCAGAGGAGCGTATCAGCCAGCAAATGCATAAACGCATTATTCATACCTACGCACGTGGAGTCGTAACGGAAGAGGTAAGTGCCGAGGAGGATTTCAAGGCTTTCTCCAAATTGCTTCATCACCATAACTGGCTGAAGCCCAAGCGCTATATTCCTGACGACGTATTCTTCAGAAACATCCGCCAGGACGGAAGCGGACGGCTCTTTGTCACCAAGTACCGCGATAGGGTCATCGGCTGCTCTGCGGTAGCTTACAGCGGCACGAATGCTTACCTCTGGTACTCGGCTTTCCGCCGCAAGTCATTTGCCTTCGTACATCCGGACATCATGACTATCTGGCACGCCATCAAGGACTCCCATCAGCGCGGCTACGACCACATCTTTTTCTTAGACGTGGGCCTGCCTTTCCGCAAAAACCCCTTCCGCGAGTTCATTCTTCGATTCGGCGGCAAGCCTGTCAGCACGTTCCGTTGGTTCCACGTCAGCATCGGATGGGTGAATTCCCTGCTCTCATGGATCTACCGCGACTGATTATTGCAGAATTCATCGTATATATCATGCACAATCCTTAATACTTAATTCACGTATGATTTGCTTCCCAATTGCCAAAATCAACCTCGGCCTCAACATCGTAGAACGGCGGCCTGACGGTTACCATAACCTGGAGACGGTCTTCTATCCCGTGCCCATCCACGACTCCCTTGAGGTGTTTCCCATGAGCCCTGAGTTCCCTTCCGATTTCGACTGCGACCTGAAAGTGACCAACATATCCATTGAAGGCGACGAGCAGCGAAACCTCGTCGTTCGAGCTTACCAATTGCTGAAAGACGAATTCCCTTCCCTTCCGCGCCTGCACGCCCACCTGTGGAAAGGCATTCCTACTCAAGCAGGCATGGGCGGCGGCTCCAGCGACTGCAGCTATATGCTCCAACTGCTGAACGACGCCTTCCAACTCGGCCTCAACAAGCAACAACTCATTGAACGAGCCGCACATCTCGGCGCCGACTGTCCTTTCTTTATCATTGGGAAGCCTGCATACGCTGAAGGAATAGGTGAACGGTTGCAACCTATCGACCTAAACCTTAGCGACTTTTACATCGCCATTGTACGGCCAGACATACCCGTTCCTACCCGCGAAGCCTTCTCGCTCATCCATCCCCACCAGCCTAAAAAAAACTGTCGGGAGGTGGTTCAGCAGCCTGTGGAGACGTGGCGAGATGAATTGGTCAACGATTTCGAACAAAGCGTGTTTGCCCTGCATCCGGAAATCGGGCAAATCAAGGAGCGGCTCTACCAGTCAGGTGCCGTGTACGCAGCCATGTCGGGCTCTGGCAGTGCCGTTTTCGGCCTGTTCCGTGAGAAAACAGACATTGGCAGTCTTTTCCCCAACGACTTTACTTACTGTGGAAGCATGAACGCCGAGGGGTTTTCAATAAGCGTCGAGTAATCCGAAATACTCCAGGCTTATTGAAAAATACTCTGTACTCCTCAAAACATCTTCCCCCTATGCGCGGATTTTCTAATTGT
>ONKY01000099.1 GCA_900318585.1 uncultured Prevotellaceae bacterium | reverse complement strand
TTAAATCAATTGGACAACCTTACAATAGGGTTAATTTGTGTAAACCCTCCCGAAAAGGAGCCACTTTATCAGTGAGCTCCTTATCAATGGGCTCTAAATCTTTTGCATTTCCAAGTAACGTAAGTTCAGCGAAGCCAAAGTCCCGACAAACTTGGCGTTTTGAATCTCAAAGACACAACATCACGAAGGTGAATACCAGACCTCCTGTCTCGTAAAGCGGTACTTTAGAAACATAAAGCGCTGCTTTAGAATTGTAAAGCGGTGTTTTAGAATCGTAAAGCGGTGCTTTAGAGACGAGCTATAGGGTTGTTCAAAGAATCTATGCTGTCGTTTAAGCCAAAAATGAATCATTTTGTAACGGTTTTTGTAACAAAACAAAAAGTCGGAGTCGGGAAATTGTTGTACCTTTGCACCATCATTTTAATAGCTATTACATAAACATGAAAAAACTAACAACCATTTCCTCTGTCCTGTTTGCAGCGACGATGATTCTTTGCCCCATGAAGGCAAAGGCACAATTGTCAACTAATCCCGACAAATTCTTAGGCAACATTACTACAGGCTATCAGGTGGATGCCGGTGGAGGCGTAGATCCGTTCTATAAGATGTGGAACCAGATTACGCCTGAGAACGAGACGAAGTGGGATGCCATAGAGGGTAATGGCCGCGGCAACTTCACTTTCGGCAACGCCGACCGATCAGCCAACTATGCTAAGGAACACCATTTCCCGTTCAAGTACCACACCCTCATCTGGGGCGCACAGTATCCCAGCTGGATCAACAATCTCTCTACGGAAGAGCAGTATAAAGCCATTATCGAGTATTTTGACGGTGTGAAAAAGCATTACCCCAACCTGGAGATCATCGACGTGGTGAACGAGGCTTTGTCAGGCCACCAGCCTGCACCCTATCGCGGAGCTTTGGGCGGTGACGGCATAACGGGCTACGACTGGATCATCAAGGCTTTCGAGCTGGCCCATGAGCGCTGGCCGAATGCCATCCTCGTCTATAACGACTACAACACGTTCCAGTACGACACCGACAGATACATAGAATTGGTGCGCATTCTCCGCGACGCCGGAGCACCCATCGATGCCTACGGCTGCCAGTCGCACGACCTGAACGACATGAGCAAGAGTTCGTTCCAGTCAGTGATGACCAAGATACAGAATGCGCTGAAGATTCCCATGTATATCACGGAGTATGACATCAACAAGGAGGACGACAACACGCAGCTCCAGCGGTACAAGGACCAGATTCCCGTCATGTGGGAGGCCGACTATTGCGCCGGCGTCACCATCTGGGGCTATATCTACGGTCGCACCTGGGTGGACCACTCAGGTCTCATCAAAAACGGCAAGGAGCGTAAGGCTATGGAATGGCTCCGCGAATACATGGCCAGCGAGCCTGCCAAGAACGCCAAGAGTCCCTTCCCCGGCATGAAGAAGGAGGCATCGATCTACGTAAAGCCTGCCTCCATTAAGGTCACGCAGAACGACGTGGTACCCATCGAGATCCGTGCCAGCCTCAGGACAAAGACAATCGACCATATCGACTTCTACATCAATGACCAGTTATACACCACGTTCACGGAAGAGCCTTACAAACTGGAATACACGCCGACAGAGAGGAAAAAATATAACCTGAAGGCAGTGGTGACAGCTACCGACGGCACCACCTTTGAACGTCTTTCAAGCATTACGGCCTACGAGCCGCGTGGCACCTTCAAGGGACAGATAGCCGAGTTGCCAGGCACGTTGGAGGCGGAGAATTTCGACACTGGCGCTGACGGCATTGCCTTCCACGACTCTAACAGCGACAAAGAGGGCGATGCGTCCTCCTACCGTTCTGACGGTGGAATCGACATCGTAAAAGGAAACAACGGCTATGTGGTCGGCTACACGAATAGCGGTGAATGGATGGAATATACGGTAAACGTGAAAGAGGCCGGCATATACGAATATGATGCCTGGGTGTCATCAGGCGCCACCAATTCAGGCTTCAGCCTCTCACTTGTTAGCAATGGGGAGACAAAGACCCTGATTCCTTCTCTCGTCGTGCCTCAAACAAGTAGTGACTGGAGCAAATACGTAGCCCTGCACGGCCGGCTGGCCATTCCCCTGGAGGAGGGCAAGCAGATTTTCCGCATCAACATCACCGGCAGCAGCTGTAACATCGACAAGATTGTGTTCAAACACGTCGACGTGGACGAGAACATGAAGATTGCCATCAGCTCAGACCCCAAGACCGGCACCGTCAGCGAGAGCGCCACCATCAAGGTAGATGCCTCTTCCACCACCAGCACCATCAAGGAGGTAAGCATCTATGTTGACAATCAGTTGCTGAAGAAGCTCACCGCCGAGCCGTTCGAAACCACATACAAGCCCACGGCCAAGGGTACCTATGCTATCACCGCTGAGGCGACGGACGCCGACGGCAAGGTATCAAAGATAGCTTCCTACTCGCTGAAGGTCAATAACAAACGCGTGGCCCACAAGGGAGTCATCAGCATCCCCGGCATCCTGCAGGCCGAGAACTTCGACCGTGGCGGCGAGGGCTTCACCTACCACGACAGCGACTCCCAGAACGAGGGAACCAACGCCTACCGTACAGACTCAGAGGGCGTTGACATCGTCAGCGGCAACGGCGGCTATGTCATCGGCTACACCGCTGCCAACGAGTGGTTAGACTACAGCGTTGACGTCAAGGAGGCTGGCGAATACACATACGAGGCCACTTGCTCCTCCGGCAGCAGCGGCTCGGCCTTCACGTTAGGCCTCGTCGGCGACAACGGCAACGTAACCAGTCTTTTCAAGGTCAACGTCACCAACACGGGCGACTGGGACACCTACAAGGAGTTCAAGGGCAAGCTCAGCAAGAAATTGGAGACTGGCCCGCAGATCTTCCGCATCACCATCAACGGTGCTTATGTAAACATTGACAAGATAAAATTCATCTGCACCACCAGCGGCATCAGCGCCCTCACCACCGCCCAGCCAGCCGGACCTGCCTTCAACCTCAAAGGCCAGAAGGTGGACGGTAGCTACCGTGGCATCGTCATCCGCAACGGCCGCAAGTACATGCAGAGCAAGTAATGAACGAAAAGGAAAGACAAACCTTTAAGACTACTTTAAGAAAAGAAACAAAAAAACAGTATAGTCATGAAGAAACTATTGTGTTTACTGCCATTACTGGCATTGATGGTGGGCTGCGCCTCGAACGAAGAGGCAGAGTGCCCCGTGCTGACCGTCGAGGGCGGCCAGATCCAAGGTGTTCAGGCTGAGAATCCCGGCGTGTTTGTCTACCGAGGCATTCCTTACGCCGCAGCCCCCATTGGCGACCTGCGCTGGAAGGAGCCGCAGCCCGTGGTGACGTGGGACTCCATCCGTCTGTGCGACAAATTCGGCCATCCCGGCTATCAGGCCGTCCACTACCCAGGCGGCTACGCCACGGAATGGGGCTATGGCGACGAGGCTCCCTACAGTGAGGACTGTCTCTACCTGAATGTATGGACAAAGGCTCCCGGACAGGTGGACAAGAAACTGCCCGTGGCGCTGTGGATCCACGGCGGCGGCTACCGTGAGGGCTGGGGCACAGAGCCTGAGTTCGACGGCCAGGAGTGGGCATCAAAGGACGTGGTGCTCGTCACCATCAACTACCGCTTGGGCATCTTCGGCTTCATGACCTACCCGGAGTTGTCGGCAGAGAGTCCTAACCACGTGAGCGGCAACTACGGCATCCTGGACCAGATACAGTCGCTGAAGTGGGTGAAGCAGAACATTGCACAGTTTGGAGGCGATCCTGACAACGTCACCATCTTCGGCCAAAGCGCCGGCGCCGGCAGTGTGCGTACGCTGTGCGAGAGCCCGCTGGCCCGCGGTCTGTTCCACAAGGCTGTCATCATGAGCGGCGGCGGCATCAACGTGCCCGCTAAGGATGGCGAGGAAGCCAAACCCGCCACGCCAATGAACCGCTTCTTCACCTACAACCCCACACTCCAAGAGAGTGAGGCCGAGACGAAGAAAGTGATGGACTGGGCCGGTCTGACAGACTTAGAGAAGCTGCGCGGCGCATCAACGGAGTTGCTCTACACCATCCCTACCTTATATAATATGGTAACCAAGAGCGACGTGTTCCTCATGCAGCGCCCCATCGTAGACGGCTATGTCTCGCTGAAGCAGTTCGACGCCGCCACCCGTGAAGGCAGTATCGCTGACGTGCCCTACATGATTGGCTACACCCTCCACGACATGGGCTCAATGTCTGCCGGCATCGCCGAGTTCTGCAAGGTACGTCAGGAGCAGGGCGGCAAGGCCTGGGCCTACGAGTTCGCCCGTCCGCTGCCCGACGACGGCAGCCATCCTGAGGTGACGGCCCGCCTGAAAGGTGCCTTCCACTCCAGCGACCTGTGGTTTGTGTTCAAGAGTCTGAAGCACTGCTGGCGCCCCTGGACACAGGGCGACTGGGACCTGTCGGAGAAGATGCTGACAGCATGGACGAACTTTGCCAAGTACAGCGACCCCAACGGCGAAGGCGAAGGCTTAGGCTGGAAGCCTTGTACGAATGAGCAACCGCAGTTCATGCTCTTCAAGCTCGACGACAAGGACGCCGAAGCATCGGAGATGGGCGAGCCCATCATGCCGGATCCCTCGGAAGTTCCTGCCTTCGGTCCTCCCGCTCCCGCGAAATAGAATTGATTATGAATAACAGATAACAGATAATTGACATTGAAACGGATATTCTTTATAGCTCTAATCTCCTGCGCCGCAGTCTTCGCTGCGGCACAGGGTGTGAAGCCGCTGCCCTCGCTCCATGTGGATGGGAAGTGGCTGGTTGACACCCACGGAAACCACGTGGTGCTACACGGTGTGATGGACACACCGAATATGTACTTCAACGGCTGGCGTTGGGGGAATCCCTGGTCTGGAGCCAACAGCGTGAACTACGACACCAACGGTGCGAAGAAGTGCATTGCCTACTTCGATAAACTCTTCACGGGCATGGAGAAAGCCAAGTGTACGGTGTTCCGCCTCCACATGGATCCCGCCTGGAGCAATGACCCGAACAAGCAGAGCGACGGCAAGGAGAGCGGCGAAGCTGACATCTCGTGTTACAGCCAATCGCGCTTCAAGACATTCCTCAAGACCCTCTTCGTGCCGCTGGCACAGAAAGCCATGAGCCACGGTATGTATGTCGTTGTACGCCCACCGGGCGTCTGCCCCCATAACCTGCAGGTGAACGACTACTACCAGAACTACCTGATAGAGGTATGGGACCTGTTCTCCAAGAACGACAGCATACGTAAATTTGCGGGACAAATCAGCATTGAGCTGGCCAACGAGCCAGTGAACGTGAGAGATGCCAACGGAAAGGACAACGCAAAGGCACTGCACGACTACTTTCAGCCCGTTGTCGACCGCATCCGCGCCAATGGCTTTACCGGCATCATCTGGGTTCCTGGCACAGGCTACCAGTCTAACTATCGCAGCTATAAGACCGTTCCCATCACGGGCTATAACATTGGCTATGCCGTACACGACTATGCTGGTTGGTACAACAGCAGCGACGACAACCCGGACATTATGACCAAGCGCAACAGCTTCCTTGAATCAGTTCCTGTCGTCAAGACCAACCCGATTATCATTACCGAGGTGGACTGGAGTCCGCTGAGAGAGCCGAAGGAGCTGGATCATGTCAACGAGATGGGACAGAATGTCTACAAGAACCTCGGCACCTGGGCTACTGCTTCTACTTCGAAGTGGGGTAAGGCCTTTAAGGCGCTACTTGACTATTGCGGCAACATCTCCATGACACTGACCGGTACCGGCGATTTAATGGACATCGACCGCCTACTCAAAGACGGAACAGCTACTCCTGCATTTAACGGCAATCCCGAAGCCTGCGGCAAAGCCTGTTTCGACTGGTATGCCGACTACTATCAGGTGGACTGGCCACATGCCGACAATGAAGAGACGACAGAAGGCCATCTCACGGCCGAGCAACTGAAGGCTGAGAGCGACGTGGTGAACCTTATGATCCACGGTAGCACGATGATACGCCTTGTGGCCACCTTCCGCGACGGACATCAGCGCGACGTGGCATCCATCGCCACCTATGAGACCGACGCTCCCGACATCGTTGCCATAGACAAATTCGGCAAGCTGCGCGGACTGGCTGAGGGTGAGGCCAACGTCACCGCCACCTATACCGACCCCAGCGGCAGCACCGTGCAGACCACCTTTAAGGTGCGTACCAGCTTCTTCCCCTTTGAACAGCAGTACATAGACTTCACCATCAAGACTCGTGGCAGATACGTCTCGGGCAACCACATCTTCAGACCGGGTGAGAACGGACTGGTGGGTTGGGTGTTCGACGAAAACACCGACCTCTCTGCCTACCGATTCCTCGTCTTGAAACTCCGCCAGAAGCAGACCTGCGATGCTCACCTGAACATCTACACTTCCACCTCGCTCACGGGCAACTGTTATTCATCGGAGAAGTTCGACAACAAGACCGATATTATCATCAACCTGCAGGACGCTAAGTACACGCAGGGGAAAGTGGGTAGCGCAGTTGACCTCACGCGGGTGCGCACCGTAGGCATCTGGGGCAAGGGCAGCGGAATGCTCGTACTCGATGACATCTACCTGACCAACAACGATGACTACTCGAAGCCTGACCCCACGAGCATTGAGGCCATCCCCTTCCAGTCCACCCCCACCCATCGATACAATCTGATGGGAACACGGGTAGATTCCAACTACCGTGGCATCGTCATTCGCAACGGACGCAAATACCTGCAAGGCAAATAGCAACGTGAAAGCGAAAGGACTATTCAACGGCATACTATTCATACTCTGCTGCCTGCCCGCAAGAGCACAGTATTATCAGCACTCCACGCCCATCTCTGGGCGTGGAGATGCTTTAAGGACCTGGGCCGACAGACCCCGTGAGGGCGTGGAGATGCATTTTGACCTCGACCCTGTAGGGCGGCAGGCTGACGGCGGCGTAGCGGTCCGCCTGCCCGGCGCGCTCAATGGTCGCCGCATGACCTTCATGCTCGACACCGGCGCCAGCGCCAATGTCATTTCGCCCGCCTTTGCCGACTCCCTACACCTGAAGCCACTGGCCGACAGCGTGCTGGTGGAGGGAACGGGCATAACAACAGGACGTATGGTAGTGGCCGACTCCATCGAGCTTGGTAACCTCACGCTGCGCTATGTGCCGTTCTGCGTAGTGGACATCACCACCGGACGCCCGGCGTACGACCGTTACCTGCACCATCTCAAGGCCATCCTGGGCCGTCCCCTCTTAGAGATCTTGGGAAAGACCACTATCGACTTCCAGCACCGCACACTGACCGCGCCAGGCCGCCCCAAGAAGAAGCAGAAGCGCACACGGCGTTCCAACCTCTCCATCACTGACAATGTGCTGATGCTGACCGTGAACGACTCAATCCGTCTCATACCTGACTTCGGGGCCACCCATTCCTCCTTGGACAGCCTCTACTTCGCCGCCCATCGCGACGACATCCTGTCCACAGCCCGCGCCGACACCGTCCACTATGCAGGCTTCGGCGGCATTGTCACCGCCGTGGAGTACACCCTGACTGATTTCCCCGTCAAGATAGACAGAAAGACCCTTGTCCTTCCGTCCATCACCGTCAACCCCTCCTCCTATGAGTCACGCCTCGGCATGGACTTCTTCTCCCGCCAGCGCCGCATCATCTTCGACCTCCGCCGCTGGCGCCTCCAAGTCCACTGACCGCATTCCTGTGCAATCGTTTGCATCCTTAATTCGGCAATAATACCTCGGAAAACGGACAACGAGAACATAATTATTGTACTTTTGCGGTGAAGAACAATAACTAAGATGATCATGAAACTACAATTTAATCTGGAATACCACACCAAGTTCGGTGAAGAACTCGTGTTAAACATCCTCTTACAGGGCAACACCTCTGGAAATGCAACGGACGGACAGGCTCTGTCTAAGCATGAAGTGGAACAGCACAAGATGGACACCCATGACGGACTACACTGGTATTGTCAACTGAGCAAGAACTTGCAGACCGGATCCATCATCGACTATTACTATACGGTAAAGTGTGGCGACGAGGAGCTGCGCCATGAGTGGCTCGTCATTCCCCACCGCTTAGAGTTAGCGGCTAAGAAAGGCACATGCTACAATGTCTATGACCACTGGTTGGACATTCCAGAGGATTCCTATATGTACTCCTCCGCTTTCACCGACTGCGTGTCGGCACGGAAGTGCAGTCTGAGCACACCGACAGACTTTGCCAAGACCCTGCGTCTGAAGGTGCGCGCCTCGCAGTTGCGCGCCAACGAGCGGTTGGCACTTGTTGGTGGTGGCGAATATCTCGGCAATTGGGATGTTAAGCGCGCCATTGAGATGACAGAGCACGAGAACAATGAGTGGGCCGTCTCGCTGGAAGCCAGTGAGCTGCCTGCCACGTTCGACTTCAAGTTTATAGTGATTGGTCAGGAGAAGGAGGTGACACCCATCTGGGAAAACGGCATGAACCGCACCATCAGTCTCCCTCCCATGGAGTATGGTGACGTGGTGGTCTATGAGTTGTCACAGGCGTGGTTCCCCGTCTATTCGTGGAAGGGTGCCGGCACGGTGGTGCCTGTCTTCTCGCTCCGTTCGGAAGGCAGCTTCGGCGTAGGTGACTTTGGCGACCTGAAGATGATGATTGACTGGTGCGACAAGACACGCCAGCGCATCCTGCAGGTACTACCCATCAACGACACCACCATCACCCACACCTGGCAGGATTCCTATCCCTATAACTCCATCAGCATCTACGCCCTCCATCCTCAGTATTGCGATTTTCGGCAGATGCCGGAGATTAAAGATGAAAAGTTAAAGATTAAATTTGAGGCGCTGCGTCAGGAGCTCAACGCCCTGCCGCAGATAGATTACGAACGGATGATGCAGGCCAAAACGGAATACCTGCGTACGGTCTTTGCACAGGAGTGGGCTGCCGTAAGCCGCCGCGAGAACTACAAGAAATTCTTCGAGCAGAACAAGGAGTGGCTCATGCCTTACGCCGCCTTCTGCTACTATCGCGACCTCTACGGCACGGCCACCTTCTCGGAATGGCCCGCAGAGGCTACTCTGGCCAACACGCAGAAGCCGTCGTTCAAGGGGAAAAAAGAGTTGCAATTCTGGTACTACGTGCAGTACAACCTGGATCTGCAGATGCGCTCTGCACACGAACATGCGCGCAAGCACCGCGTCATCCTGAAGGGTGACATACCCATTGGCATCTCACGCGACGGCGTGGAGGCTTGGGTGGAGCCGAAGTACTTCAACCTGAACGGTCAGGCAGGTGCGCCACCCGATCCGTTCTCTGCCGACGGCCAGAACTGGGGATTCCCCACCTACAACTGGGACGAGATGCTCAGCGACGGCTGCTCATGGTGGGTACGTCGCTTCCGTAAGATGGCACAGTACTTCGATGCCTATCGTATAGACCACGTCTTAGGCTTCTTCCGCATCTGGGAGATTCCCGTACCTGAGAAGTCCGGACTGATGGGTCAGTTCAGCCCCGCCTTGGGACTGAGCCGTGAGGAGATAGAGTCCTATGGCATCGTGGGCCACGACGACCTGTTCCTTGTTGACCATAAGCGCTCTGACCGCTGGCATCCGCGCATCGCTGTACAGTACCAGGAGGCCTACGGGAAGCTGACCGAGGAGGAGAAGCAGAACTTCAACCGCCTCTACAACGACTATTTCTATCGCCGCAACAACCAGTACTGGTATACCGAAGCCATGAAGAAGCTACCGCGCCTGACGCAGGCCACGCGGATGCTCGTCTGTGCAGAGGACTTAGGCATGGTGCCCGACTGCGTGCCCTGGGTGATGAACGAGCTGCGCATCCTCTCCTTGGAGATTCAGTCGATGCCGAAGAATCCGGAGGTGCGTTTCGGCCACCTGTCGCAATATCCCTACCGCTCCGTCTGCACCATCTCCACGCACGACATGCCCACTCTGCGACAGTGGTGGGATGAGGACGAGGCGCAGACGCAGGAGTACTTCAACACCATGCTCTATCGCGGTGGTGAGGCCCCCCATCCGCTCCCCGGCTGGTTAGCCAAGGACATCGTGAGCCGCCATCTTACCTCGCCCTCTATGCTCTGTCTGCTGTCGTTGCAGGACTGGCTCTCTACAGACGAGCGGCTACGGCTCCCCGATGCCAATGCCGAGCGCATCAACATTCCGGCCAATCCGCGCCACTACTGGCGTTACCGTATGCATCTGACCATCGAGCAGCTATTGGCTGCCGATGACTTCAATCAGGAAATCCAGACGCTGATTGTGCAGAGCGGAAGGAAATAGACCAGAAGTGAGAACTGAGAGATTTATCAGTTCTCACTTCTCAATTTTCAAAGCGCTTCCAGCATCCGCTTGATGACGACGGAGCAGGAGATTTCGCGGTTAGCAGCTTCGGGAATCACTAAGGAGTTCGGGCTTTCGATGACATCGTCGGTAACGATAAGGTTACGGCGAACGGGCAGACAGTGCATGAACTTGCCGTTGTTCGTCCACGACATGTGCTCGGTATCTACCGTCCAGGAGCGGTCATCGCAGGTAATCTTTCCGTAGTCGGCAGGATTCGTCACGCCAGGGTTGCTCCAGTTCTTCGCGTAGATGAAGTCGGCACCCTCGAAGGCTTTCTTCTGGTCGTACTCCACCACTGCATTGCCCACGAACTTCGGATCCAGCTCATAGCCCTTGGGGTGGGTAATGACAAGGTCCACATCCTCGGCAGCATTCATCCATTGGGCGAAGCTATTGGGAACAGCCTGTGGCAGAGTTCGACAGTGCGGAGCCCAGGTCAGTACGACCTTCGGACGATCCACCGTCTTATGCTCCTCAATGGTAATCAGGTCGGCAAAGGCCTGTAGCGGGTGAACGGTAGCAGTCTCCATCGCAAAGACGGGGCGGCCAGAGTATTTGATAAACTGCTGGAGCACGGTCTCCGCATAGTCATACTCGCGGTCGGTGAGACCGGCGAAGCTGCGTACACCGATGAGGTCGCAGTAGCAGCCCATCACGGGGATGGCCTCAAGCAGGTGCTCACTCTTGTCACCGTCCATAATGACGCCGCGCTCGGTTTCTAATTTCCATGCGCCGGCATTGACGTCCAACACAATGACGTTCATGCCCAAGTTCATGGCAGCCTTCTGAGTAGACAGACGCGTACGCAGTGAATTATTGAAGAATATCATCATGAGCGTCTTGTTCTTGCCCAGATGCTGATACTTGTAACGGTCATTCTTGATCTCCTGTGCCTCGGCGAGTGCTTGACGGAGGTTGCCGATGTCCTCCACGTTGATAAAACTCTTCATCTGTTCTTCTTGATTAATCTATTTTACACTTGATTCTTACTTAATTGGCGCAAAGTTACGATTTTATTTTTTATCTGCAACGTTTTTTCAAAAAAACTTCGTATCTTTGTGGCCAAAACAAGCAAAACGGATGCGTCGGATATCTACTAAACACTGGTTCAGACTACTCTGTTTCCCTTTACTGCTGGCGTTTCTGCCGGTAGTGACGGCTGTGGCTGACAGCGCACGGCCATGGACGTTCTGGTACTGGATGTACGGAGCCGTCAGCAAGGAGGGCATCAAGGCCGATCTGGAAGCCATGAAGCAGGTGGGACTGGGCGGCTGTTACCTCATGCCCATCAGAGGGATTCAGGAAGCCCCCTCCAACCTCCCCGCCTTACAGGAACCTCCCGCCCAACAGCTCACACCGCGCTTTTGGGAGATGGTGGACTACGCCATGCAGCAGGCAGACTCGATAGGATTAGAGCTGGGCATCCACGTCTGCGACGGTTTTGCGTTGGCGGGTGGGCCATGGATTTCGCCTGAGGAATCCATGCAGCAGGTGGTATGGACGGACACCCTTATCAGCCTCGGCGGAAAAGTCCCCGCTTCCACCCGCTTGAACACGAAAGGCCACACTTCCACCCGATTAAACACAAAAGGCCCCGCTTCCACACGGCTGAACTTGGATTGGCTGCCAGCACCGGCCACGGGGCCTGGCGGCTATTACGAAGATATTGCCACGTTCGCCTGTCCTGTATGGGGCGATACCATCGCCCCCGTTCCTTCCGTCAGCGGCACCATCCCCCGCGACGAGAACGGCACCTTCCGCTCAAAGGCACCCGGCTATATCCAGTACGACTATGCCGAGCCCATCACCGTGCGGAGGGTGGAGATCATCCCTAACGGCAACAACGTGCAGGCACAACGCCTGTTGGTGCAGGCCAGCGACGACGGCGTTTCCTTCCGCGACCTACGCCAGCTCACCCCACCCCGTCAGGGCTGGCAGAACACTGACCAGAACTACACATACTCCCTGCCCGAGACCACGGCCCGTCACTTCCGCTTCTGTTGGACGCCGGAGGGTACTGAGCCTGGCGCCGAAGACATGGATGCCGCGAAGTGGAGCCCAGTATTGAAGGTGAAGGACATCCGCCTCTCCTCCGAGCCGGTCATCGACCAGTATGAGAGCAAGAATGGCAGCGTGTGGCGCATTGCCGCTCCCTATGTCACAGATAGCCGGCAGCATGACGGCAAGCCGATACTGCTTACGGAAGGGACGGTCCTCCCGCCAGGCACCTACCGTATCATCCGCTTCGGCCACACCTCCACTGGCCACACCAACGCCACGGCGGGCGGGGCTAAGGGCTTTGAGTGCGACAAGTTCTCGGCCGCAGCCGTCAGTAAGCAGATAGACAGTTGGTTTGGGGAGTTTATGAAGCGCCCGCACCATCAGGTGGTGAAGTACATGCACGTGGATTCCTGGGAGTGCGGTTCCCAAAACTGGAGCATGAACTTCGCGGAGGAATTCCTGAGGCGCCGCGGCTACGACCTGCTTCCCTTCCTGCCAGTCTATGCTGGCGTCCCCATGGAAAACGCAGAGCAGGTGTTGCGCGACATCCGCCTGACCATCAACGACCTCATCATCGACGTATTCTTCGCCACCGTGGCGCAGAAAGCCCGTGAATATGGTGTGCAACTGTCATCGGAGAGTGTCGCGCCGACAATGGTCTGCGACGGCATGGAGCACTATAAGTATGTGGACCTGCCCATGGGCGAATACTGGCTCAACTCCCCTACCCACGACAAGCCCAACGATATGCTCGATGCCATCAGCGGTGCCCATGTCTACGGCAAGGACATCGTCCAGGCCGAGGGCTTCACGGAGGTACGCGGCGTGTGGGACGAGACGCCCGCCATGATCAAGCCCCTCTTAGACCGCAACTTCGCCTTGGGCATGAACCGTCTCTTCTTCCATGTCTTTACCCATAACCCCTGGACAGACCGCAAGCCCGGCATGACGCTCGACGGCATCGGACTGTTCTTCCAGCGCGACCAGACGTGGTTTGCGGAGGCTAACGGACTGGTAGACTACGTGACACGCTGCCAGCGGCTGCTCCAGCGGGGGAAGCCCGTCGTGGACATCGCCGTATATACTGGCGAGGAGATACCCTGCCGCGCCCTGACGCCCGACAAGCTGGTACCCATGCTGCCAGGGATCTTCGGTCCTGAGCGCGTAGCCTCCGAACAGGAGCGCCTCGCGAATCACGGTTTCCCGATGACTGAATCTCCCGTCGGCGTGAAGCACTCGGCCGGCATCCTCGACCTCAAGGACTGGGTGAATCCCCTGCACGGCTATCAGTACGACTCCATGAACAAGGACGCGCTGCTCCACCAGCCCTTCCATTACAAGGTGCTTGTCATCCCTGAAGGCTGTCGCGTCTCCGACGAGGCGAAGAACCGCATCGAGCAGCTCCGCCAGCAGGGCGTCGTGATCATCGACAAGCCCTACACGGAAAAGACCATAGCCGGTGTGCCGCCTGATGTAAAGATGAGCTACGGCGACGGCATCGCCTACACCCACCGGCGTGACGGCAATACTGACATTTACTTCTTCTCTAACCAGACGTATCGGGAGGAGCCTGTGCTGATGTCGTTCAATATCAGCGGTAGGCAGGCAACCTGCTATGACGCGGTAACGGACGAGTACTACCGCCCCAACAGCTGGGAGCGGAACGGGCATACTGTCGTGGAGTGCGGATTCCCTGGGGTAGGCAGCTCTGTGTTCATCATATTCTCAGACAGTATGCTCACCAAGCCGGCTGATGACGCTATGTCTCTCGAACAGGAACCAGCCATCAGTGGCCCGTGGACGATTGATTTCAAAGAGAGCGGGCTGCGGCTTACCGACAGTGACCTGACAGACTGGAGTCAGCACCCTGACGACAAGATACGCTACTTCAGCGGTCACGCCCGCTACACCACTCCCTTTAAATATAAAGGTAAGAAGAAACGCGTACTCCTCGACCTCGGTACGGTCCATGACGTGGCCCATGTCTGGGTGAACGGCGTGGATTGCGGCATCGCATGGACTGCCCCTTACGAAGTAGACATCAGCAAGGCTGTCAAGAAGGGCAAGAACTTGCTGGAGATAGAGGTAGTAAACACCTGGCACAACGCCCTGCGCGGTGCCGACCAAGGCAAGCCGCCCTACGACGGTATCTGGACGAACGCCAAGTACCGCGACAAAGTCGAAGGTGACGGTCTCCTTCCCGCCGGTCTGCTTGGCAAAGTCACACTGATAACAGAAAACTAAGGAATATGAAACGGATTATCTTATTATTCGTCTTTTCTCATTTATTATTTAGCGTCAGCGCAAAGGTCACGCTGCCGAAGTTCTTCAGCGACAACATGGTGCTGCAGCAGCAGACAGAGTGCCGCCTCTGGGGAACGGCTGACAAGAACGCCGCCGTCACCGTCACCACCTCGTGGGACAGCAAGGCCTATCAGGTAAAAGCCGACAAAGACGGTAAGTTTGAAGTAACAGTTCAAACCCCCTCAGCTGGTGGTCCCTACAACATCACATTTGCAGAGCACTCCTCTCAATCCTCATCGCTCACCTCCCACCTCTTATCCAACATCCTCATCGGCGAGGTGTGGCTCTGCAGCGGACAGTCGAACATGGAGATGCAGATGAAAGGCTACAAGGCGCAACCCGTGGAGGGGGCCATGGAGGCCATGCTGGAAAGTGCCGACCCTCAATTGCGGCTCTTCACAGTGAAGCGCGTGGCATCGCTGACACCCAAGGATGACGTCGCAGGACAATGGAACGAGGCCACGATAGCCACCGTGCGCGAATTCTCGGCCACCGCCTATTTCTTCGGCCGCGCCCTGCGCCGCCAGTTAGGGGTTCCCGTGGGCCTCATCTCCACCAGCTTCGGCGGCTCCGCCTGCGAGGCTTGGATGAAGGCCGACTGGCTGAAAGCCTTCCCTCAAGTGCAACAGGCCATCACCGAGGACGACGTGAAGAAGCTTCAGCAGCGCTGCCCTACCGCCCTCTACAATGGTCAGCTGTCGCCCATCGTGGGCTACGGCATCCGTGGCGCCATCTGGTATCAGGGCGAGGACAACATTCCCCGCTACGAATTCTACGCCCCGCTCCTGTCACGCATGATTCAGGGCTGGCGCGACGACTGGCAGCAGGGCAGCTTCCCCTTCTACTATTGCCAGATAGCTCCATTCGACTACTCGAACATCGACTGGGCCATGTATAACAGCGCCCTGCTCCGCGAGCAGCAGGCGAAGGTGGAGACAATGGTCGAGAACTGTCGCATGGCCGTTCTTTTAGACACCGGACTGAAGTACTGCATCCATCCCCGCAAGAAACGGCAGGCTGGAGAGCGGCTGGCCATCCTTGCTCTCGCCAACACCTACGGAGTGAAGGGCCTGCCCGATTTTGCCGCCTACAGCTCCGTGGAGTTCAAGGGCGATACCGCCGTCGTAGCCTTCGACCGTTCCAAGGAGTGGGTCTACTTTGAGCACGGCACCACCTCTGACAACTTTGAGATAGCTGGCGCCGACCGTGTGTTCCATCCCGCCGAGGCCTGGGTCAACCGCAACCGTGTCTACGTCCGCAGTGCAGAGGTCAAGCAGCCCGTTGCCGTCCGCTATGCCTTCCACGACTGGGTGGAGGGCGACCTGATGCACGACGGTCTGCCCGTCTCCTCCTTCCGCACAGACAACTGGTAGGCCCTCTTAAGACTGCAGAACGTTTTGTTTTAGATGAGATGATGTCTGAACAAGAAATCTATTATACCATTGCGCTGACTCGCCTGACAGGCTTCAACTCGCAGACAGCGCTGCTGCTCTACAGGACGATGGGCAGCGGACAGGCCGTCTATGAGCATAGGAACGACATTGGCGATGCCGTCAGCGACTGTTCACCACGCTTGGTGGAGAATCTGAAAAACTGGGACGAGGCCCTGAAGCGGGCAGCTGCCGAGATGGACTTCATCCGCCGCCACTCCATCCAGGCGCTGACACTGGCCGACGAGGGCTATCCCCGCAGGCTGGCAGAATGTACGGATGCGCCTGTCATCCTCTATTACAGAGGCACGGCCGACCTGAACCAGCGCTGCATTGTCAACATAGTAGGCACACGGCGCTGCACAGCCTATGGTCAAGACCTGGTGCGGCGTTTCGTGAGCAGGCTGAAGGAGCTGTGTCCGCAGGTGCTCATCGTCAGTGGACTGGCCTACGGCATAGACATCTGTGCCCACCGCCAGGCACTGGCCAACGGTTATGACACTGTGGGCGTGTTGGCTCACGGATTAGACACCATCTATCCTGGCCACCACCGACAGACAGCGGCTGAGATGACCAGTCACGGCGGTCTGCTGACGGAATACATGACGCAGACGGAGCCCATGCCCAACAACTTCCGACAGCGCAACCGCATCGTGGCAGGCATGAGCGACGCTACGGTGGTGGTGGAGTCGGCTGAGAAAGGCGGTGCCCTCATCACCGCACGCATAGCACAGGAGTACGGACGCGACGTCCTGGCCTTCCCAGGACCCGTGGGCGCCCCTTACAGCGTGGGCTGCAACAACCTGATACGCGACAGCCGCGCAGGGCTCATCTCGTCGGCCGACGACTTCGTGCAGGCCGTGGGATGGCAGGTGGAACGGGAGAAAGCCGAAGCGGAGGCGCAGGGCATAGAGCGCGAGCTGTTTCCTGCTCTCTCCGCAGAGGAGCAGACGATTGTCGCCCAGCTGCGGCAGGGAGCCGACTTGCAGCTGAACGTGCTCTCGGTGAAGACAAACATCCCCATTGGGCGGCTCACAGCACTGCTGTTCCAGTTAGAGATGAAGGGGGTGGTGAGACCCTTGGCAGGCGGGAGCTACCATTTGTTGAGTAGTTGAGGAGTTGTGGAGATGGGGAGATGAGGAAGAAAGGAGTAAAAGAATCATGAAGATAGGACAGATAGATTTAGGTGAACGCCCCGTGCTGTTAGCGCCGATGGAGGACGTGACCGACATTGGTTTCCGTATGCTGTGCAAGCGGTTCGGCGCGGCTATGGTGTATACGGAGTTCGTGAGTGCAGAGGCGTTGATACGCGACGTCGGCGCAACGGTGAGGAAACTGACCATCAGCGACGAGGAACGGCCTGTGGGCATACAGATCTACGGACGTGACGTGGACGCCATGGTAGAGGCAGCCAAGATTGTGGAGGAGGCAGGGCCTGACGTGATAGACCTGAACTTCGGCTGCCCGGTGAAGAAGGTGGCGGGCAAGGGCGCAGGCGCAGGCATGTTGCAGAACATCCCCAAGATGCTGGAGATTACCAGCAAGGTGGTGCAGGCGGTGAAACTGCCGGTAACGGTGAAGACACGCTTAGGATGGAACCACGAACAGCTCATCATCACCACCCTGGCGGAGCAGCTGCAGGACTGCGGCATACAGGCACTGACCATCCACGGACGTACCCGCTCGCAGATGTATACGGGCGAGGCCGACTGGACGCTCATCGGCGAGGTAAAGGCCAACCCGCGTATTCATATTCCCATCATCGGCAACGGCGACATCCACTCCCTGGACGAGGCCGACGCTGCCTTCGACCGCTACGGCGTGGACGGCGTGATGATAGGCAGGGCCACCTTCGGCTGCCCGTGGCTCTTCAGTCGCCAGCCACTGACGTTCAACCAGAAGTTGGACGTGCTGGAGGAACAGCTGCGTATCAATGTGGAGCGCAGCGGACTGAGACGGAAGGCAGGCGAGACGGAGGAAGCTGCAGTGAAGCGCGGCATCCTTCACACACGGCGACACTTAGCGGCAACACCTATCTTCAAGGCCATACCCAACTTCCGCCAGACGCGCATTGCCATGCTGAGGGCGGAGAAGGTGGACGAGCTGATGCAGATTCTGGAGGACTGCCGCACCCTACTCCTTAGGCTACACACCCGGCCCCTGGATGAAGAGCATCATGGTGTCGAAGGGTGCCTCCTCCGTACGGGGGCGGCTACGAGAGTATCACAGGACAGATCAACGTGGAATACCTGAAACCCGAGGATGATGAGGGCGCTACCATCAACCTCTATGGCAACACCAAGAGCCGCTTGGAGGCCAATGCCGACGCCAACATCCACTTAGGAGAGGTGAACACTGAGGTGCTGGCCCACTACGAAAACGACTGGGGACACCACGACGACAAGCTGCTGAAGGTGAATGCCGAGTACTACTACACCCACTTCACCCAGCAGATGATCATCGACTTCGACTCCAACCCGCAGGAGATACACCTGACGAACCTTGACGGGCGTTCCTATTCACACACCTTCCAGATTGACGTCAGCTATCCCGTAGTGAGCGGCTTGGAGCTGACTGCTGCCTACCGACTGAACGACGTGCGGGCCACATACGGCGGCACACTGCGGGAGAAACCGCTCCAGAGCAAATACAAGGGACTGCTCACGGCCAGCTACAAGACAGCGCTCGGACTATGGCAGTTTGACGCTACGTTCCAGCTTAATGGCGGAGGACGTATGCCCGAAGCATACACCAAGGCCGACGGCACACCGTCGTGGGACAGCCGTTTCCCTGCCTACGGGCAGCTCAATGCGCAGATTACCCGCTGGTTCCGCCACTTCTCCGTCTACGTAGGAGGGGAGAACCTGACCGACTATCTGCAACCCAACCCCATCATCAACGCCTCCGACCCTTGGAGTAGCGAGTTCGACCCTACAATGGTGTGGGGCCCCGTTCACGGACGAATGTTCTACGTGGGCATCCGACTGAACTTAGGAAAGAAACTGTAAAAGGGCAAAAAAGGAAGTAATAACAACAATAAAAAGAATACAATTATGAAAAAATCATTCGTATCATTCGCCCTGATGCTCCTGGCAGTAGGCGCACAGGCAAAAGACATCAAGACGCTCGTCGTCACCACCGTACCCCAGATGCACTGCAACAGCTGCGAGACAAAAATCAAGGGGAACCTTCGCTTTGAGAAGGGTGTCAAGACCATTGAGACCAACATTGACGAGCAGCGCGTCACCATCTCCTACGACGCCGACAAGACCACGCCGGCAACACTCATTAATGCCTTCGAGAAGTTCGGCTATAAGGCCACGCCCCTGAAGACAGACGAAAAGAAGAATGAGGAAAAGGATACGCAGAAGAAAAAGTAAGGCAGTCCGAATGGACCTGACAGTATGAAGAGAGAGGCAAGACATCTGATCTTGCCTCTCTTTTTTTAATCAGACGGCACTGTAGCCCGTGGTGGCGATGGTGCGGATGACATCCTTGATGCCCAGCTCATCATAGCCGTTCTGTGCTAACTGCTGGCAGTTCTTGTCCAGTACGGCCTGTTCCTCATCGTTGTTGACATAGCTCAGGCCCTTGTCCTTCATCTCGGCAATGGCCCAGCCTACCAAGGCAATGGCGACCAGTGCCACGAAACCAATTATTGCAGTCATATACCTATAATGATTTAATGTTTGTATGATGCTGTTGATTGTTTGCTGCCTGCAAAGGTAGCACAATTATTTGAAACCACAAAGAAAAAATATCTATTATTTAGAAAAACACCCGCACGTGTCGCACGTCCCGCACGTAAAAAAAACGAAAATACAACGATTGTGTTATTTAACGACCACTCGACCTTTGGTCGCTTGATTATTAAAACGACAACAGAAACAACAGAAACAACTATATGTTTTACAACCCTTGGTTGCATCCGTTTCAAGGTATAGTGGCTGGATCCCGTAGACGGCAGTTGCCGTCGTAGGCAAAAAGTTCTTGCCTTGCAAGCGACCAGAGGTCGAGCGGTCCTTGTTGTCTAAGTTGTCGTTTTTAAAAAAACTTGCTAAACCATGGTTTAGAAGTATAAACCACCGATTTACGACGCTAAACCACTGGTTTACTATCCTAAACCACTGGTTTAGAATTATTCCACAGGCTGGAATAATTTGTTTCAAGGCATTCTGATTGCTGAAACAATACTTCATACAG
>ONKY01000124.1 GCA_900318585.1 uncultured Prevotellaceae bacterium | reverse complement strand
GCGGCGGCAAAGCTGCGATTAAGCGAGAGCCAACATACTTGTATGATTGGCCGAGCGTGAGCAGTTTCGCCAATTGCGGCGGCAAAGTTACGACATTTTTTTGAAATAGCAAAGATTTCTGATAAAAAACTTAAAAATCTTTGCATTTATCAAAGATATTGCGTAATTTAGCGGTCGAAATACTAAGGTATTACTACAGCATACTATCTAAGATTATGGAAAAGAGCATGAAAAACTACTGTGTGATACTTGCAGGAGGTAAGGGACGCAGGCTTTGGCCTTCAAGCCGTGAACGCTTTCCGAAGCAGTTCATTGACTTTTTTGGTACAGGGCGCACACAGCTGCAGACTACTTTCGACCGTTTTGTCAAGATCTTGCCGCCAGAGAATATCTTCGTTTGCACGAATCAGGAGTTTGCCTATATTGTGAGGGAGCAACTCCCTGACCTGCCCGTCAGACAGATTCTTGTTGAACCGGTGAACAGGGGTACGGCGCCCAGCGTGGCTTGGGCCGACATGCGCATTCTGCGCCGTAATCCTGATGCCAATATCATCATTGTACCGTCAGACCAGTTTGTACTGAACGAAGATTCTTTCCTCCATAGCTTAGACGAGGGCATCAGCTACGTGGCAGAGCACGACGTGATGCTGGTGATGGGTGTCAAGCCCACTCGACCGGAGCCTGGCTATGGCTATATCCAGCTGGGGGACTTGAGCTGCAAGCCTGACGTGTATCAGGTGAAGTCGTTCACGGAGAAGCCGGAACGTGAGTTTGCGACAATGTTCATGGAGAGCGGTGAGTTCTACTGGAACACGGGCATCTTCTTGGCAAAAGGCCGCTTCCTGATAGAGAACTTCGAGCGGATGTTCCCCGAGGTGCTCCGTAACCTGAAGGTAGAGAAGCCCGACTATAGCTACGAGGAGGAGATGGAGTACGTGACGCGCAACTATCCTCGCTATCCGAACATGAAGCTGGACTCTGCCGTGCTGGAGCATGGGCAGAACATCTATGTTATGAAGTGCGACTTCGGCTGGGCCGACCTGGGCACGTGGCACGCCATCTACGAGTGTATGGAGCGCGGCGACGGCGACAATGTGGTGGTCAACTCGGAGGTGATGCTCGAAGAGAGCAGCAACAACATCATTAAGCTGCCCAAGGGCAGGTTAGGTGTGATCAGCGGTCTGAACGGCTATATTGTGGCTGAGGAGGGTAACGTGCTGCTCATCTGCAAGAAGAGCGACTCTTCCTCTTTAGTGAAGAAATACGTTAGTGAAGTACAGATGAAGTACGGCGAAGACTTCATATAGAAAGAAGAAGCAGTAAGCCGCCTGGCTTACTGCTTTTTGAATTCGCTGTAGATTTTTTCTGCCGTTTCCTTGAATTCCTCTTCCGTGAGTTTCTGCTTCTCGCGGCGGAAGTCAACGTCGGCCTCTGTCTGCATAGGGATGAGGTGAATGTGTGCGTGGGGCACTTCCAGCCCAAGCACTACCTGTGCCACTTTCTTGCAGGGGAAGGCTGCTTTGACGGCTTTGGCCACTTTCTTGGCAAACACTTGGTAGCGGGCTATTTCGTCGTCATCCATATCAAAGATGTAGTCTACCTCACGGCGTGGAATGACAAGCGTATGGCCTTTCACCAGTGGGTTGATGTCAAGGAATGCGTAGAACTCTTCGTTCTCTGCACATTTGTAGCTGGGTATTTCGCCAGCGGCAATCTTTGAGAATATATCCATATTGTTTTAGAGTTATTACGTTATATCGAATTGAGATTACCCTACAGTTATTTTGTCGATTCTCAACCTGATGGTGCCACGGGGAATTTTAATCTCCACCTCGTCGCCTGCCTTGTGGTTGAGCAGACCCTGGGCAATGGGGGTGGCAATGCTGATCTTTCCCTCACGCAGGTTAGCCTCGTTCTCGCTGACGATGGTGTAGGTCATCTTTGCCTTATTGGCCAAGTTGGTCATCTCTACCTTCGACAGAATCTGTACGGAGTCCGTGCTGAGTCTGGAGGTATCAACAATTTTTGCCTCGGAGATGGCCAGCTTGAGCTGGTTGATTTTAGCTTCCAGATGTCCCTGTGCCTCCTTGGCGGCGTCGTACTCTGAGTTCTCGCTCAGGTCTCCCTTGTCGCGTGCCTCAGCTATAGCGGCCGATGCTTTGGGGCGTTCCACACCCTCAAGGTACTGTAGTTCGGCTATCAGTTTGTCGTAGCCTTCTTGTGACATGTATGCCATAATCTTTATGTTTTATGTTTTTATATTTTGTCAGTAAAAAAATGAAGAATTCCGACAGTTCTGCCATGTCGGAATCCTTGTATAGCTATGTTGTTGCGTATATCCTTTTAATTACTGTGTGCAAAGGTAGGGATTATTTTCGATATTGGCAAATTTCTGACGGGAAAAATGATAATTATTTACTATTTTTCATATTTTGCCAGCCATTTCCCGTAGCCATACCATAGCAGCAGGTAGAACAAGAGGCCCGATACCAACCCGGCCAGCACGTCCACCACGTAGTGAGCCTGTATATAGACCGTGGCCAGACACATCAACAGGAACAGGGGCAACACGCACAGCCCCAGCTTCAGGCTTCTCGCTCCCCAGGCCAGCAGCAGGAGGATGAGCGTCACGCCGACGTGGCTGCTGGGGAAGGCGGCTGTGGGCCGTTCTCCAATACTGTGTGCATGATCCACCATGTGGTAGAAAAAGCCTTCGCTCCATCCGGGCAGCGGCAGCGCCTCCTGATGGGTGCTGAAATAACTGCCTACGTCGGGGAACACTCCTTGGGCAATATTGTCGGTTCCTGCCGCCAAGTAATAATACTGCGGACCGGTAACGGGCAGGAATATAAAGACAAGGTAATAGAGGAAGAAGGAACCTAGTATGACGAACGATGCACGATTGAAATCCCTGTTGCGAAAACAGAAAAAGAAGGTTGTTACAACGGCTATCAGCGGGAAGTAGGACGAATAGCCCAGGTGCATCAGCTCACTGAACACGGGGTTGCTCCATTCTTGTGCGAACGTGAGTGCCGGCTGGCAGCCTATCACTGTCTGCTCCAGCGCCGCAAAGAGGTGATCAAGGTTAGGCAGCGGGCGGTTCAGCTCGTAGGTGTCAGGATACCACCACGACAGCAGTGCCAGTTGTAAAACGATACGGCAGAAGTGTGTCAGCCGGCAGGGTGCCATCCTGTAGACGGCCCACAGGGCAAGCGTCATCATCACCACGCGGAAACGCCCCCAGATCATAGCTTCGGGATCGTGCAACTTGGTATACATAAAGAGCGTGAGCAGCAGTGTCAGCAGCAGGTAGCCCATAACTACCCATTCCGCTGCCAACAGTCCCCGCACAGGCTTGCGTACTGGTTCGAATAGAAATTTAAACAGTCGTTTCACTTTTTTGCTCCTTGCATCTTGCTCCCTGCTCCTATCCCCCTGTCCTTAAATCCATTTGTTTTCCTTGTACCAGCTCACGGTACGGCGCACGCCTTCCGGCAGCTGCACCTTGGGGTCGTAGCCCAGTTCCTCCCGTGCAGGGCCTATATCGCAACGCCAGTTGCGCTGGCGCAAGATGTTGTACTTGTCATTGTTCAGCGCCGATATCTTCCCCGTCATCCGTCCGATGTATTCGCCGAAGAACGTCACGATGCGGAGCACCCACACGGGAGCTGTTACGCGAATCCACCAGGGGCGGCCTAATTCCTCATGGATGAGGTTACTGAAGGTGGCGCTTTGGTAAACCTCGCCATCAGAGAGGAAATACTTGCGCCCCACGGCTCCCTTCTCGCAGGCGAGGAACATAGCCTGCACCACGTCGGTAACGTAGACGAAGGTGATGTCCTGCTGCTTGTAGCCTACGGCGAAGTCTGTATGGCCGACAATGCTCTTCACCATCAGGAAGTAGTCCTTTTCGCGCGGGCCGTAGACGCCCGTGGGTCGTAGGATGACGTAGGGGAAGGTATCCCCCAATCCCTCCAGCCACTGCTCAGCCTCCAGTTTGCTCTTTCCGTATGCCGTGTTGGGCATCGGCGTGTCCGTCTCCCGTATCTCCTCGTAGGGCTGCTGCTCGCGAATGGCTCCAAAAACGCTGAGACTACTTACGAACACAAACTTCTTAAGCGGCATCGCCAGTTCCCGAAGTGCCATCACGAGGTTTTTCGTTCCTTCGGTATTGATGCGGTGGAAGTCCTGCTTGTTGATGCACTTCGTCACACCGGCAGCGTGGACTACGTAGTCAAACTCATGGCCTTTCAGCTGCTCCACAAGCTGTTCCTTGGAACTGAGGTTCAGCTCAATGAAGTGGATACGCTTGTCCTGCAGGTATTCACGCGAGCTGCTACGACGGACGGCTGCCCACGTGTCGAAGCCGCGGCTGAGGGCTTCCTCTACGATGAAGGAGCCGATGAATCCACTGGCTCCGGTAATCAATATCTTCATATCTCCTGATTTTTTCGCCTGCAAAGGTACGAATAAGTGAGCGAAAAGCAAAAGGAAAACTGGTTTTTCTTTTGCTTTTCCGAACGGGAGTACCTAAGAGCGTAGCTCAAAGGTACGAAAATTTCGATTAAGCGAGAACAAAATGAATGTAATTATTTAGTCGAGCGTTAGAAATTTATCCAATAAGTGAGCGTCTTTGCCTATCTCGTCAGCGAGAACTTCATGGAGAGACCGAAGTCGCGGGTGGTGGTGGGATAAGAGCTGCTGGAGAGCAAGGGTGTATTGGTCTGGCGGTCGTAATAGAAGGTGAGGGTGAGCAGGCGCGAGAGGGTATAGTCGGCAGCGAACTTCAGGGTGAAAGCCTGGTTGCCACTGCTGGCCGAGCTGACGCCCGAAGCAATGTCGCGGGTGATGGCAGCCTGGCTGCGGTAGGTCACGTCAAGGCGGAGGTTCAGGTCGTGGTTCACACCATTGGATGTTGAACGTTGGACATTGGACGTTGAACGTTCTTGCTCCTTGCTCCCTTTCTGGGCTTTTTTCACCTTGCGTGCGCCCTTGGCGCTGAACAGCTTGAAGTCGGAAATCTTGTAGCCTGCACCTACTACCCAGTCGTTGGAACGGCTCTCGTTGAGCTGCACGCTGGTCATGGAGAGGTTGAGCACGCGGGTGGTGCGACGCTCCAGCTTCAATGTCATGTTGTTGTGGAGGGTGACATCGATACCGAGCAGCGGAGTGAACTGCTCGTTGATGCTGACGGTGGAGATGTTATACATCGAGGAGGGGGTAAGCGAGCCGTCTGCAGCGGTGACGAAGCCAAGGTCGCCGTCCAACTGCTGCCACGAGGAGTAGCTGGCATAGCTGCCTACGGCGTACACCGACTTGTAGCTGTGGTTGATGTTGACCGACTTGAAGTGCTCGGCAAACCAGGGAATCTTCGACAGACCTGAGTAGCGTACCGTCCAGTTGGGCAGCAGGCGGGCCAAGACGGGGAAGAGGTCGAGGCTGCCGCCGGAGCTGCTGGTGTAGGTATCTAAGAAAGCAGGTATCAGCACGTCGGCACTATACTGGTTGACGGTGCCGATGGTGTTCGTAGCGCTGCTGCCGTGGATGCGCTGCACGGTGGTCTCGTAGCGCTCCTGAACCCTCCTCTGGTACTCAGGTATGGCGGCCACGAAGCGGTCGAAGGCATCTGAGCGATAGCCGTTGTTGGCGTCGCCAGTACTCTCAAAAGCCGACGAGAGCGACAGGGTGGTCATATTGAACGTGCCGCTGTAGGTAGTGGGATTGCCCTGATACATAAACTGTATGGAACGTGCACGGTTGTGCGTGCGCGAGGCGTTGAGGTCAATCTTCAGGTCGCGGACAGGCTCCAGCGTGGCCTTCAGCTGCAAGTCCTCGTTCTGGCTGATGGTGGAGGGGGTGGCGATGGATTCGGCCATCAGCAACCAGCCATTCTCCTTGGCCTTGTCGATATAGTTATCGCCAGAGAAGCCGAAAGCGAAGTCAAGTCCCGGAGCCATCACGCTACCCGTACGCTGGCCGAAGACGTCGCCTGCGTTGGGCATGAATCCTGGTAGCGCCATCGACCGCTGGTTGCGATAGCTCAAGTTGGCCGTACGAAGCATCATCAGGAAACGGGCTGCCTGCTGCGTCGGCTCATACCACCAATTGTTCTCAAGCGGCTCCTTCGGCATGATGGAGATCTTGACGGTCACAGGTTCCTTCTTGCTTTGTGCATTGTCTTTCCCTTTCTTTGTCGGAGTCTTAGCTACGGAGTCGGTCTTTGCCAATAGTGAGTCAACACCTTTGCCCTTCTTCTTTTCATCCTGTCCCTTCCAGCCTTTGGGCAGCCTGACGACGATGTTGTTATCATCCTTCACCATGTACTTCAGCTTGACACTCTTGCCTTCCTTCGTCTTGGCGGTCACGCGCAGGCGTTTCGACTTCTTGCCGTGATTCACCACAAAGACCGTGTCAGGCAGCAACGTTAGCTCGCGCTGGTAGGTATTCTTGTTCTTGGGCAGTGCCTTCTCTTCTGCGGAATCGCCGGATTTGCCAGACTTTTCGGTGTCTCCAGGTTTTCCAGCTTGTTCCTTACCCTCATTCCCGCTGTCGCGCCTACCCGTAGCCTTTGCTTCTTTCTCCTTGCTCCCTTTCTTCTTGTCATCCTTCTTGGTCGGAGCTTTCTTGAAGCGCTCGTTCACCTTCTTGAGGAAGGGCGAATGATTGTAGAGCGTCTCGAAGTTGAACGAACTGTTGATGTTCAGGTTGCGGTTGTTTTGGATAGTGTTGCCCAATGAGGTGCCGTCGTCCAGCTCAGTTCCGCGAACCCATGAGTAGGAAGCATTGTAGGACGCATCGGCAGTCACCCAGTCGAACAGGGGTATCTTGTTGATAGGTGCCTGATAGGAAGCCTGAAACGACTGCTGGTAGTCAAGCGGCAGACCGAGGTTGTGGATACTATGCCATACGGAGTCCTTCCACGCCGTGTAGCGATCAGGGTAGAGGTCTTTGTTGACGGGAGTGTAAGGCTCCTCAATCTCTGCATGGGTGGCCGACTGAAAGCTCATGTGGAGATTCTTCGTCAGGTCCCACCTCAGGGTGAAATCGCGGTTCCAGAGGAACTGCTCCGAGAACGAGAGCGGCAGGTTGGGGTTCTCCGTGTTCTCCAGGTCACGCTCCTGCAGTTCGGAGTAGCTGCGCCTCATCTCAGTGTTAAAGGCAATGGTCTGCGGCAGGTAGTTCAGACCGATTGCCTTGGGCAGCTGCAGCCACTTTGACTTGCCCTTGAGCTTCGAAAATGGCTCCCACGTCTTATAGACGGGCGAATAGCTATAGTTCAGTGAGCCACGCCAGTCGTCCTCGTTCTCGTAGACGGTGGTCTCGCCGGTGGTATGGCGATGCTGGTGGGCGTATGAGAAGGAGAAGTTAGCCGGGTCATAGGGCATGGGGTGACGCTTCGACTTGATGCCCACACGAGCGTTGGAAAGCGAGAAGTTCTTCGTCAGATGCTTGGTCACGGCGATGGACTCGATAGAGTCGCGCTCGCGCTTGTTGACACTCTCCAACGCATCGTCCAGCTCCATATCAGTATCAAGCGGGTTATAGCGTGGGCGCACCTCCTCGCGGGTGACACTATAGTAGATGGGAGCCGTCACCTTAGTCTTGTCGGGGAAGAACTTGCCCAGCTCAAAGTTGGCAGTGATAGAGTAAGACCGCTCGTTGTCCTGCGCCCGCTGCAACACATTTTCCTCCAAGCCGCCGAAGCCGTCGGTGACATAGCGGCCGGTGGCGTTGATGGTGCCGAAGTCGCTCAGCTGCAGGTTCAGCGCACCACTGGCAGCCCAGCCGCCGTCGTTGTTGTATTCCTTCAAGCGCAGCTCGTTCACCCATACCTCACCACTCTTGGGCTGCGGCGACAGGTTACGCACGCCGATGATCATGGTCTTCACCTCACCAAGCGAGGGGTTACCCATAATGGTGAGTTTATTGTTAGGCTTGTCATCGTCGTACTGGGTGAAGGGCTTGTTGTAGGAAGCTGCGCCCTCGGACTTGGCCTTGTTGCGTGCCTTCTTCAGCCGAGTGAAGATGCTGAGATCCACGTCGAGCATATTCTCCTCCGGCCACACCTTCGGGCGGTCGCTGAGCACCTGCCAGGAATAGTGGCCTTCCGGTGTCAGCACAAGGGGGATTTCGTACTCATAGTAGTTGCTCTTGTAGTCGGTTCCCAGACGGATGAACACAGCCAACTGATTATCCTGCAGGTTAGTGCTGTTCGGCAGCAGATGGTTGGCATGAACGAACATCTGCAGGCGCTTGTACTGGCGCAAGTCGTAATTCAGGTTCTTGTAGACAGCCTTCGACTCGCCCTGCGAGAGGTTCTTCACTGTGAGACAAAGGGCCTGCTCATTGTTCTCCACCAGCTGCGGCTGCGAGGGGTCGGTGGCGCGGCTGATGCCCGGCGGTAGGGTGTAGGCCACAGGCTGGCGGTCGGTATTCTCCTCAATGTTGACGGCACTCATCTCCATGACGCCTGTCTCTGCGCCGGCCGCCGTCTGCAGACTCTGCTTGTAGGGGCGCCACTCGCCGCGCACCAGGTCTAAGGAGCCGAAGCGCAGCACGATGGGTTTCTGGAAGCCGGTGAGGAACATACGCATGAAGCGGATGGAGGTGAAGTCGTTGATGCTGCCCACCTTGTCCTTGCACTCGGCCAGCGGGATGCGGAACTGATACCAGCGCACGGTGACAGTATCGCCATTGCGCAGCTTTGGTGTATAGTCGCGGTGGTCCACAATATAGGAGTCCTCGGACTTCTGCCCTCGGTTGTAGGCCTGCAGCTCCTCTTCGCTGATATGGATGCGGTACTGGAAGTAGCGCTCATATTCGTTCAGTGTGTAGTCCTGATTGATATCCTCCACATCAGGGCCAGTCTTATAGCTGGTGTCATAGCTCTCCGTCCGTGCATCGGTGTCAGGCGAGTTGCCCTGCGGGTTGTTGATGCGCTTATAGCGATCCATGATGGAGCTGTGTGCCTGGTCGAAGTCAGAGCCACGATAGTAATGATAGTCATCGCCTGCAGGATCCTGGCGCCAGGCCGTGAGCAGTGAGTCGTTCTGCACCACGCTTCCTATCTGCGAGAGCCATTCGGCGTAGGCACCGTAGGTCTGCTCCTCTTGGTTGTTCAGGCCGTTCAGGCCCACATCCTGCAGCACGCGGCTTCCTGTAGTGGTGGCAAAGGCGTAGGTCTGCGATGCCTGCTCAGGAATCTTTCCCCACTGTGTCCACGAGTAAGCCTGGCTGCCGTCCACCGGCATTCCGCTCTCGTAGAACTTCTTGCCGTCGCGCAGCACGTCCTCGCTCACCTCGCCCAGGTTGATGTAGAGGTCGCCGCTGTACTCACTGGCGTTGCCCGCCTTGCGCTGATAGATGAAGGGGTCGAGCAGCCAGAACTCCACATATTCTATATTGGCCTGTTCAAAGTCTGTGGTCTCCAAGCGGCGCATCATACCGCCCCACTTCGCCGTGGGATTCATCAGCGTGCCGTCGGCATTGTATTGTGTAGTCAGGTTGTACGGGCCGCGCTCCTGCGGATAATACGCCAAGTTTAGCACAGAAAGGGTGGACGTGGCACCGTTGTATGTACTTTGGTCGCGGTTGGGATAGAGTTCCTTCACATAGATCTCGCGCACACGGTGGTCCGACAACTGCTCCAGATCGCCCTTGATGTGGGAGGGTGTAAGGCTGCTGCTGCGGCGGGTGAAGAGCGGGTCTACATTGTACCACGCCAAGAGGGCACGGTCATAGCCAGAGGTGACGCCAGTCTTGTCGCTGTAGTTAGGCATCATAGTTGGCACACTCGACAGCACCCACTGCTTCGGGTCGGACACGCTAATCAGGTTCTTCGTATTCTCAAAGTCATCCAGGTAGGAGGCGTTGTCCTGTGTGCCGTGACTCTTGCCGGCTATGAGGTGGGCAAACTCTCCGGTGAAGGTTATCTGCGACGGCTGACTAACATGCAACAGGGGTATCTTGTCCAGCATATTCGTCAGCCACTGGCTCTCCTGCTTCCAGTTCAAATTGATACCCCAGAGGGTATTGTTCAGCGGTTCCTCGCCCATAGCCACTTTCGACGTGAGAGCCTGCTCGGAGAGGTGCATCAACGTACCGCCCAACTGCAGGTTCTTGGTAAAGTCGTATTCCCAGTTCACGCCTACCATCGTCTTGCGCTGCATGCCGTAGTCCGTGTTCGACTCCAATGAGACGCTCACGTTTGTTCCCGCATCAATGATGCTCTGGTTCAGAATGGTCACCTCGCCGGAAGAATAGTCTACGGAGTAGTCGCTTCCTTCCTGGAGCGTCACACCGCCCGCCGTCACCACCACCGAGCCCTGAGGCACATTGTAGGCTCCAAGCGAAATGACGTTAGCGCTGGTGCCCTTGTATTGTCCCGTCAGGATATAGCGGTCTTTCTCGGCCGTCTGCTTGGCAATGGTCTTGGTGGAGTCGTACAGTTCGTCAAACACGTATGTATCGGCCTTGGTGCCCATGCCCGCCTGCTCTAAATAACGGCGCAGATAGTCACCGAACGGCTCGGCAGAGGGCAGGAAAACACGGCCGTTGGTAACGGTATAGCCCTGCACAAAGTCAAACTGTCCGTTGGCATGAGGCTTCATGTTGTTGTCTAAGCGGTCCAGTCCCATCACTTTCAGCAGCGTCTTGTCCTTCAGCGCAGCCTCAGGCAGGTAGCTGAGATAGACACCGGCAGTGTCGCTCTTGAACTTGATGTCGAGCTTGAACTTCTCCTTCTCTACAGACGAGGCCAGGTAGTAGACATTCTTCATCATCAGATCCCAGTTGCCCTGCGTCGGGTTATTCGACGTGTTCTTCAGTGACTTCACGAAGAGTACCTTGTCTATCTGGGTCAGGTCAGCAGCGAACTCTCCCACCTGGTAGGTGCGTCCACCATAGGTATACTCAAAGCTGACGGCTAGCACCTGATCGGTCTGCAGGCCCGTTTTCAGGGTGACGTAGCCCAGTGCTGTGTTCACCGTATACTCCGATGACGACAGGAGCCTTGCCGCCTGTAGCTTCTCATAGTCAGTACCGCCCTTCAGGCCGCCGATGCTTTCAAGCACAGTGCTGATGCGGTCGATGCTACGCGAGGCAGTATCCACCTGACTGACAAGGGTCTGATAGAGAGTATTGGCCTGGTTGGAAGGCACTTGGTTCGTGCCGCTCCACATAGGGTTCTTTATCTTTGTTCCTTCGCCCAAGTCGGTCAGTGCCACAATATTACGGGTATTGCTGGTGGTTCCCGTCTTGTTCGTCACCCACACCTCCACGCGGTTGATCTTTATACCTGTCGTCAGGTTGGGCAGCGTCGACATGGCCTTGTCATACTGGTCGCGGAAGTATTGCGAAAGGAAGAAATGGCGGTTCTCCTCGTAGTCGGAGGCGTCAATCTCGAACGGGGTAGTCTGCGTGCCGCCCTTGCTGGATACACTCTTCGTGGTAGACTTTTTCTGAGAGACCACCGTCTGTAGCTTCAGCTTGCCGAACTGCGTGTCCATGCGCAAGCCAAAGAGACTGCTGGCACCCTTCACTAATGAGTTGTTCGAGGGGAAGGTCACGTTTCCAGCCTCCACCAACTTGATTATCTCATCCTCCTTGCCCTCATATTTCAACTTCAGGTTCTTGGTGTCAAAGTCGAAGGTGGCGTCAGTGTTGTAGTTGAAGTTGAACTTCATCTTGTCACCCACACTTGCATTGGCTGAGATGTTGATCTTCTCGTCGAAATCGAAGGCTGTAGTCTTGCGGTTGCGGATGGGCAACGAGGGGTTGTCGATGTTCTTCATCGTCATGCCCATCTTCAGTTCTGCCGTTCCCTGAGTCTTGACCCGTACGCCGCCAGGGCCAAAAATCTTCTCGGCGGGACCAAGGTCAAAATGCATGTCGGAGAACGAGAACTTCTCCTTCCCCTGTGAGGCGAAGGCTTCGGCGTTCTTCGCACGGAAGAAATCTGTCCGCTGCTTTTGCTCGCTCCACTTCAAATACTCCTCAGGCGTCATCAACACTGGAGCGTTGAGATAGCTATCGCCCATCTTCGAGCCAATGAGGTAGACGCCGAACGAGTCGTTGTACTCCACCTGCTGCTTAATGTTCTCAGGCAAATGCAAGTCCCACGACGCTGTGTCCAAATCGGCGGTCTCAATAGGTGCCGTGCGCTGAATCTTCCAGCGGGCTGAAGTCTCCCCCGCCCCCTCTGAATGGAGGGGAGAAAGCGTGTCAGCTGGAAGTGAAGGAGGAAGGGGGGAGGATGATGGGTGAGTGGTGAAGAGTGAAAGATTTGCTGCCGCCATTCCTAATGACAGCATCAGCAATATAGCAAGCTGAAAAAAAATGAACCTCTTACTTCTCACCTCTTACTTCTCACCTCTCAATTCTCTTTTCTCAGTTCTCACTTAATCTGCTTCAGCGCCAGCTTTACCACCTGCTCTACGGGCAGGTCGGGCTGCTCCTGCAGGATGCTGACCACTACCTTCTGCGTCGGGGCTGGCGAGAAGCCCAGCATGGTCAGTGCCGACACGGCCTCGTCCTTCACCTGATTGTTCACAGGAGCCTGCAGGCTGCCGCCGGCGGGAATCTCCTCAGCAATGCCCAATGCCACCACCTTATCCCTCAGGTCGACGATAATTCGTTGCGCAGTCATCTTACCAATGCCCTTGATACCCTTGATGACCCGCTCATTACCAGTAGTGATGGCATTGCACAGCTCAGGTACGCTCATCGCCGAAAGCATCATGCGGGCAGTATTGGCGCCCACGCCGTTGACGGTAATCAGCAACTCGAACATCTCACGTTCCTTCTTATTATAGAAGCCATAGAGCACGTGGGCATCCTCGCGGATACTTTCAAATACCCACAGTTTCACCTCCTTCTTGTTCTGAATGGCACTATAGGTAATCAGCGAAATATTCAGGCCGTAGCCCACACCTGCGGCCTCGACCGTAGCGTACGCAGGCGTCAGCTCTGTCAGCTCGCCCTTGATATAATCTATCATAAGTCCTTAATAATTATTGCATATATACATCTTTCATAACGCAGTATCCCCCCGTTTTATTGTATTTCCGAGGTTTTTCCGCAAATTATTCGTTTTTTTCCTAAACATTCCCTATCTTTGCATCCCGAAATAAGCAGAAAGAACGATCAAGGAAAAGAATGAAATACGGAGTTATCGGAACAGGTGCCATCGGCGGCTACTACGGAAGTCGGCTGGCACAGAGCGGACAGGAGGTACACTTCCTCTTCCACAAGGATTATGAATACGTCAAAGAGAATGGACTGCAGGTGGACTCATGCAACGGTTCCTTCCACCTAAGCCCCGTCAACGCCTACCAGCGGACGGAGGATATGCCCCAGTGCGACGTGGTGCTCGTGGGGCTGAAGACCATCAACAACCATCTCCTGCCCCAGTTGCTGCCTCCCCTACTCCATGAGCGTACGGCTGTGGTACTGATCCAGAACGGCGTGGGCGTAGAGGCCGACGTCCAGCAGATGTTCCCCTCCACCGCCCTGATAGCCGGCCTCGCATTCATCTGCTCGGCAAAGACCGAGCCGGGCCGTGTCAACCACCAGTGCTATGGCAGCATCAACCTGGGAAACTACTCCTGTAAAGACGAAACACTCTTCAATGCTATCCTGAACGATTTTATCAACGCAGGCATCCAGGCGGCCAGCGTGCCGTATGAAGAGGCAAGGTGGAAGAAGGCCGTGTGGAACATGCCTTTCAACGGAATGACCGTAGCCCTAAACACCCAGACAGACCTGCTGCTGAAGAACCCTTCCACCCGACAGCTCATTCGTGAACAGATGATGGAGGTGGTGGATGCTTCCCGTGCATTAGGCGTCAAGGGTGTAGACGAGGCTTTCGTGGAGAAGATGATTCAGATGACTGACGAGATGACTCCATACAGCCCTTCCATGAAGCTCGACTTCGACTTCCACCGACCAATGGAGATACACTACCTCTACACGCGGCCCATTGAGATAGCCCGCGAGGCAGGCTTTAGGATGCACAAGCTGGAAATGCTGGAAGCAGAACTGCGCTTCCTTTCTCATGACTAAACACTCTGTACTGAATTATTCACTCTTCACCAATACCCTTTCGGGTTGAGTTGGACGACTCGGATTCGAACCGGGAATGACAGAACCAAAACCTGTAGTGTTACCATTACACCATCGTCCAATCCCTTAAAAAGAAGGTGTGAAGCGCGAGTTTCGCGAATTTCGGCTGCAAAGGTACAAAAAATAAGTGAAAAGTGAAGAGTGAAGAGTGAAAAAAATTTAGCCGCCTTAATTTTTTTTATGTTTTTTCTCACCTCTCCGTTTCCAGCGTGACTTTCTCAACACTCACAGGCTCGTGGAGGAAGACACGTGCCTGTTCCTCAAAGCGCTCAGGATTCTCCGTAGTGAGGTAGCGGACGGTGCCACCACGTGATATGCGTTGTTCCATCTGCGGGTGGCGTTCGAAGTAGCGTTGCAGGCTCTCCGCCACATATTCGCCTTGCGGCACCACACGCACCCCTTGCGGCAGGTACTTAAGGATTTTCGGCATGAGCAGCGGGTAATGGGTGCAGCCCAGGATAATGGCGTCAATCTCAGGGTCAAGGCGCATGATCTGGTCTATGCGCTTCTTTACGAAATAGTCGGCACCTGGCGAGTCGGCCTCGTTGTATTCCACCAACGGTACCCAGAACGGACAAGCTACACCACTGACCTGAATGTCAGGCCACAGCTTCTGAATCTCAAGGTTATAGCTCTCACTGCGGATAGTTCCCTCGGTAGCCAGCACACCCACATGACGCGTCCTGGTAAGCGTCCCTATAACCTCCGCCGTGGGCCGGATGACACCCAGGACGCGGCGCTCAGGATCAATCCTGGGCAAGTCAATCTCCTGGATAGAGCGCAGAGCCTTGGCGGAAGCAGTGTTACAACCAAGGATGACCAACTGGCAGCCCAGTTCGAAGAGTTTTACCACCGCCTGCCGGGTAAATTCATAGACAACGTCGAACGAACGTGTGCCGTAGGGGGTACGCGCATTATCACCGAGGTAGAGATAATCATACTCGGGGAGAAGCTGGCGGATGCCATGAAGAATGGTCAGGCCGCCATAGCCACTATCGAAAATGCCTATCGGACACATCTTTTTTCCTTGAAGGGGTTAGCGCGGGGTGTCGAGCTGCTTCAGCTCTCCGGCCAGCATTTCGTGCACCAACATGCCGATATTCTGTCCGAGTTGGGGATTAATATACGGACAAGCGTCGGAATCAGTATTAAGCACGAAGGCGAAGCCCTGCCGGCTGGCCACCAGTGCGATGGCCTCACGGAGGCGCGTCTTGAGCGGCTCCATCACCTTCTCCTCGACATTGGCCAACTCCCGCTTGCTCTGTTCGCGAAAAGCTATATTACGATTCATCATCTCCTGAAGTTCCGTCTGACGTTTTCGCAGGATGGAGGGCGGAAAGTCGGCACGACCTTCGAGGAACTCCTCATACTTTCGGTTGAAGTCCTCCTCCACGCGGCGCATCTCCGCATTGTATTGCGTACGCAGCTGCAGGAGGCTCTGCTGCGCCTCGTCGTAGCCCCGCACCTGCTGCAAGGCGCGGCTATAGCTCAGGTAGCCGAAGCGAATCGTTGCATTGTTGGCAACCCGTGCTGAGTCTTGGGCATTGGCAGCCAAGGCAAAGCAAGCAAATATCATTAGAACAACTCTTTTCATTCTGTAGTAGCTAAAATACACGTTTATGGCCGCAAAATTAGGTATTTTTTCTCAAATAAGAAAATGATTAACAATAATTATTCTTGTATCTATTGACTTCGGCGACGGTCATCATGATTGCGGGTATGCTATCAAACAAAAAACAGCTATGGCCGACACTCCCATGAGAGGGAGAGCTAACCATAGCTGTTATTGACATTTGTTATCGCGGCGTTACTTAGAATCCAATCTTTCCATTCCAGTTGAGATACCAGTTGTTGGGATTGGTCAGGTCGCTCTTGATTTCTCCACGGACGGCGTCACGGTTCTTCTCTCCGCGACGGTTACAAATCTTATCCATCAGGAACTGGCCGGGATTCTGCTCACGCAAGGCGAAACGCATGAGGTCGTAGTAACGGATACCCTCGAAGGCAAACTCCAGGGCGTCCTCAGTAAGGAGCAGGTTGTTCACATACTCCTGCTGCTCAGCCAGAGGAACGGCCACATTGACACCATCCTGCTCCACGGAGTCGGGGAACTGGTAGTACTCGTTCATGGGTGTCCAGCCGGAACCGCGGCTGTGCATACCCATCGTATTGATGTTACCAGTATAGCGGTTTGCCACCAAGTGCTCGACTGTGAAGATGCCGTAACGTGAACGGGGGAAGTCGAACTGACTGATCCAGATAGAGTCGTTCTGGGAATAGTAAGGATAGACCTCATCCTGGATAACCTCATTGTTCAGACCCTGTGACAGAATCTGGAAAGCCATGCGGGGATAACCACACTGATTGAGTGCCTCGGCCAAACGGAAGTAGACCATCTGACGACGGTAGATATGGACGTTACGCGTACTGTACTTACCGATGTTCTGCGTCTCTATGCGCTCATTTGTGAGACGGTTAAGCCTATAGCCTTCTGTGAAGAAATAGTAGAGGCGCAGGTCACCGGAGCGGTGTTCATCCATACCCTGAGGAGCGTAGATCACGCTGGTACCGCTGTTGCTGACGCAGCAGTGCATCTGTGATTCGGAGATGTCGAACATATTCTGTGACGGTGTAAGGCTGAACTTGTAGTCGTTCTCCGTAGTGGAGTTGAACAAGTTGCGCAGCTGGCTATAGTTGCCTTCAGCCTGAATGGAGTCACAGGGTATCATGGTGATCAGCTCGCCCTCTTCCTCATAGCTCTCCCTGACAGAAAGCGACCCCCAGCTGGTTGTGCTCAACCATGTGGTGGAACCAGGGGTATAGGTGTAGAGGGACACTTCAGTAGGATAGGCAGAATTCTGTCCGTTGCGCTCATTGATATACTGATAGTAGCGCAGGGCTGCCTCACGATAGGCTGCCTGGGAACCGGTGGCACTACCTAACCAGAGATTCAGGTCGCCCAAGACAAGCGTAATGGGGAACCAGAAGAAACGGCTGTCGGTGTTGCGAATGGAACCATAGCCAGGATACTCGCGGTGGTAGAGGTCAGGAATGCCTGCCAAGTCAGTGATGAAGTACTGACAGACAGCTGCCAGGTCGTAGCGCGGATAGTCCTTCTCGGCATCCTGCTTGGTGAGGATGGGGTCGGTGACAAAGGGCACGTTTCCATAGTTGAGTACCAGCTGCAGGTAAGTCCAGGCGCGGATAGCCTTCACGGCTGCATACTCCTTCATGAAGATATACTCATTGCGGTTGTTCTTAAGCGCCGTGTCGGCGTGAGCAATGAAGTAGTTGCAGTTGTTGATGACAGCATAATAGTCGCTGGGTTTGTTGTACTGGTTGTCGTCTTTGACATTAAACTGTGCCAGGTCGCGCAGGTCACTATTGGCATCGGTGGTCACTTCCATCAGGTCGCCACGCACTTCGCCAAGGAGGATGGTACGGTCGGCAAGCGTCTGCAGCTTGTTCAGGATACCCGTGACACTGTAAATGGAGTCAGTGGCATTGTTCAGGTGATCCTTCTCCGTGAAGATGACGTGCTCAGACTCCTGATCGAAGAAATCAGCACACGACGTCAGCGCTACGCTAAATAATAAAGAATAAATGACAAATGATAAATATTTGAGTCTCATATCCTTAATCTCTTTATGTTTTTGTTTTTCCTTTTTTTCAAATAGGGCGTAGCCCGCTTACAGGTTAATCTTCACACCTGCCACGAACGAACGGCTCTGCGACAGCTGACCCAGGTCGATACCCTGACCAATGACATTACTTGTCATGGAGAACTCGGGATCAGAGCCGAGATACTTCGTCAGCGTGAACACATTGTTGGCCTGAATCCAGAACTGTACGCCCTGGATGTACTCTGACTGCAGAGGCAGGTCGTAGCTCAGGGTGATGGTCTTCAATCGCAGGTAGCTGCCGTCCTCAATCCAGCGGTCGCTGAAGCGGGAGTTACCCATGGGATCCTGGAAGGTAATCTGCGGTATGTCGGTCTGCTGTCCCTCCATCTGCCAGCGGCGGTTCAGGGCCGTTGTCTGGTTCATGAAGCGTGAGCCACCCTCAAGCTGTGAGCGCTGGTAGTTGAACACGTCGTTGCCCATGGAGTAGTTGAAGCGCACATCGAGCTTCAGGCGCTTGTAGGCAAGCGTGGTAAAGATGTTGCCGTAGAAATCGGGATTGGGATTGCCAATGATGGTGCGGTCGGCCTCGGTAATCTGGTGATCGCCGTTCAGGTCGGCAAAGTGTACGTCACCAGCACCGAAATAGTTGCGGTCGATACCATTCTCAGCCAGGATATAGAGTCCGGCAGACTGTGCCTCCTCAGAAGTGGAGAACACGCCGAGTGACTGATAGCCATAGAACATATTGGCAGCCTCACCCACCTGTGTGCGGATGGTGGCTCCGTAAACCTCGTTATCCTGATACTGGCGACCGTCAGGAAGCTCCGTAATCTCGTTCTTGTAATGACCGATGCTAGCGCCTACCTGCCACTGCAGATCTTTCAGTGCAAGCACCTTCAGGCTTGCCGTCACGTCGAAGCCGTTGTTCTTCAGCTGTCCACTGTTTGACCAGTTCTGATCCAGTCCAGAGAGGAATCCCAACGACTGGCGTGTGAGCAGGTTGTTGGTGGTGGAGGAGAAGTAGTTGGCTGACAGACCAAGACGGTTCTCGAAGAGGCTCGTCTCTATGCCGACGTTGAAGCGGCTGGTGGTCTCCCACTGAATCTTCGTATTGCCGATACCTGAGAAGGTAAGTCCGGAGATGGTGTGGAGGAACAAGGCCGAGCTGAAATAGCTACGGGCAGCATAGTAGTCGATGTCGTCGTTACCACTGACGTCGAAGCCGGCAGTCAGGCGCAGGAAGTTGATTGCCTTGATATTTGAGAACCAGGGCTCGTTACTGACAACCCACGAGGCCTGTACGCTGGGGAACAGTCCCCAGGCAGCATCGAAGGCACGCAGGTCGCCACCATCCTTACCGAAGCGTGAAGAGCCTTCGGCGGTAAGATTGGCCTGCAGGAAGTAGCGGCTCATGTAGTTATACTCAGCCTGAGCGTACCAGGCAAGTGAGTTCCAGGCATCGCTGGTACCTACGTCTTCAGTATTGCGCAAACTGGAGCTCATGAACGGGGTCTTGTCGTTACCCGTGTTGTAACCCAGCAGTGAAGACATGGTGTAGGTCTCCCAGTTAATACGGGCACCTCCAAACACGTGGAAGTCATGTGGGCCATAGCGGTTGGACCAGTCGAGACGGGTGTCGCTCATCACGGAGTTCTGCTTGGAAGCCAACGAGCGCACCTCATTGTCACGATAGGCACCGATACGGCTGACATAGTAGCTGGGCGTACCGTTAATGGGGATGTAGAACATCTCGTTGGTGTTCACCAGATTATAGCTGAAGTGCTCAGAGAGGAAGAGGTTGGCGTTGAAGAGATACTTCGGCGTCACCGTAAGGTTCAGCATCGAGTTCTCGAAACGGTTCTTGTTTTCTGCCTCACTATATTCGTTGATGGCAGCAGGGTTACCAAGCTTCCAGTTATATCCATTGTAGCTGCTCAGTGCCTCTTTCAGATAATCCTCCTCAGCAATGTCGTAGTGAGAATCGGAAAGCCTACCCATACCATAGCTATAGGGGCTCATAAACGGGCTCTTAGCGTAGGCAAGGAAGCCGGGAGCCGTCGGAGTGCCTTCGTCGTAGCTCTCAGGGGCACCATCGTTACGGATGTCACGGGTGATATTAGCAAACGAGGCATCGAAACGGATGTCCAGACGTCTGGACAACGAGATGTCCGTATTGAAGCGGATGTTCAGACGCCCCATGTCATTGTACTTCAGAGGTGACTGCTGGTTGACGTAGCCCACGGAAAGGTTGTAGTTGGCCACGGCGTCACCACCCTCGACATTGATGCCGTAGTTCTGGGTCATGGCCGTATGGTACACATAGTCCTTCCAGTCAGTGTTCTGATGGTACTGGGTGTAATAATAATAGGTAGGATCCTCGTTGAGGAACTTGAACGTACGATTCGTAGTGTTGGTGGTCTTGAGCAACTCGGAGGAATAGCTACGATACTGGTCGGCATTCATCATCGAGAGGAACTTGGGTTCCAGCACGACGCCAGCCGAGACGTTGGCTGTGATACGGGTGGCCATCGACTTGTTGCGACGTGTCTGCACGAGAATGACACCGTTAGCACCCTTGGCACCATAGAGAGCTGTTCCGTTACGCACGACGGTTACCTTCTCAATGTCGTTAGGATTGATGCTCGACAGGATGTCGTTGAAGAATCCGTCGTGAAGCAACGTGCGCCCATATTGCTGATCAATAATCACGCCGTCGACGACAATAAGCGGCTGGGCATTGACGTTCAGCGAGTTAATACCCTGTATGAACATGACACTTCCCACACCGGGCGTGCCGTTGCGACTGACGGTGTAGACCTCAGCACCAAGATGCTTCTGAACCTCGTCCTTAATGTTGACGGAATTGGTATACTTGAAGTCAGATGTCTCACGATCGCCACGAACATTGATCTGCTTACCATAGTCCACCGCGAAGGTAGACGGGTAGAGCTTTACGTCGCGCTGCTTGACAGGTTCCTGCAAGCCGATACGCACGGGATTGAAGTCGGGCGTAGAGATATAGAGCGACGAGGTGAACAGGGGAACCTTCAGTTGATAGGTACCGTCATCCTCTGTCAGCACACTGTAGCCGTCTATGCCGTCGGCAGCGACAATGGCACCAGGTATAGGCTGGCCGGTAGTGGCATTCAGCACACAGCCGCTGACGATGCGCGTTTCATATTGCTTCTGCTTCTTCTTGATGGCACGGACGATGGCTTCAACCTCATCTTCTTCCGTATCATCATCCTGAGCTGAGACACATACGGGGAAGGCCATCAGCAGTGTAAGTCCGAATAATATATATTTTTTCATATCATTTCAGTTCTTGGAGATTCTTACTAAGCATTACTTTCGCGGAATAGCGTAGGCTACACCATCGCCGTGGGGAGCAATAATGAACGAATTGACAGGTAGACCTGGGTGGTCTTCAGGGTTTTCGTTTGTTACCACGGCCTGACCGTGTGGCACGAGCATGATGCAGTCGATGCGCATGGTGCGGCTGAACTTGTTAGTACGCTGTTCTGTACTTGTCACGCGGGTCTCAACTTTCAGCGTCACTTGGGGATTCTCCTCTTCCAGTCCGAAAGAGGAGCAGGGGAACTTAAAGTCCTCAGCCAATAGCATATAGTCCACAACATCAGGCGTCGTAGCCATACCCGACTGAATTGTTTCTGTCTTGGTCGCGCCAGACTGGTCGTGGTAGCTAAGGTAACAGCGGACTTTTGTCGGCAGACGCTGGTTGTCAGTAGCGTTGCTGTCGTTTGCAAGCGCAGGAGCTGAAACCAAGTAGATATCGTAGCCTATGTTGGAAAGCACATTCTTGATATTGAACGTCACAGTGTGGTTGACGGTGGTACGCGTCGGCTCGAATTCAATGAAGCTGTTACCACCTAACTTACCATAGAACTTGTTATAGCCTTCCACATAGCAGGTCTTCGGAGTAACAGTTTCCTCCATTTCGCCGGTCGACGTGTTCTCCACCTTGCTCACCTCCTGGATACTTCCTTGATCTTCAGCTTCGACGATAATCCACTGATAGAAAGTGTTCAGAGGGTTGAAATTCCATTGGTTGGTCTTCAGCACCTTTCCGTTGGAGCACTCCGTTGTCTGTGCATTATAAAAGACACCACCTGGCTCATAAGGTTTCAACTGGTTAAAGCCCGTACCATCACCATACTGATAGTAATGCAGGAAGGTTCTTCCCCAGTAATAATCACGAGAAGAAGAAGTGGTGTAGGCATTGGTCGACAGGGCTGAGTCGCCAAGGGCAGCGTCCTGGTTATAACTGCGGCTGAATACCGTTCCCCTGGCAATAGCCATACGCGGATTGGTGTAAATCATTGAGTCGCGGTTAAATACCTGATTGTCGTAGTTGAAATACTGAGAATACTCATCTATCAACTGGCTCCACACCTCATTGGTAGGTACAACCATCCAATAGACAGAGTCCTCCTCGTTCAAGTCAGCGCCAAGGAAATTATAGTCGAAAAGGTCGTTCTGCTGACGGAACACGGAGTCCAGATAGACCGTCTTACCGTCCACAAAGCCACCAGCCACACTTCTTTCGGGCAGGAATTCCTTGCGGTAGAAACGCTCATTATAGAAGAAACTTCTCACACTGTCGAGATCGGCATCCTTGCGAAGATACTCGAAGACGCTGGGCTGATAGGTTACCTTGCCGTTAACCGTAAACAGCACACCGTTCTGATAAAGCTGGTTGCTTGACGATAAGGGCGTACTGCCAATGGCACCAGAGGTAAGTGTTATGCGCTTACCGTTCATCAGCACCAAGGAGTCATTGCTGGCAGACGACACGGAGTGGTTGAACAATGCAATGTGGTTCTGAAGAAACTCCTTGATGACAGTGTTGTCTTCGTCGCTTACCTTGCCTTTCTCCTGATTATAGGTCTGAATCAATTCGGCGGCCTCACTGCTGGAGAAATGATCGTTGGTGGGAGCAAACACGGTGAATACCTGACTGCCGTCCAGCGACTTGTCGTAGCCACAGGCCTCAATGACACTGGCGAAATTGCTCAGACTACTGTTCTGTTTGATGGCCTGCCATAACGAGCCTTCCTGCACGCCCTGAGCTGTTCCCTCATAATGGTCGTCCCAAGTGTCAGAGCAGGCCGTCAGAGCTGCGGCAATGCCGCAGCTGATGAGACCAGCACAGATTATTTTATTTATCTTGGTTATCATAATCTTCAATTTTCTATTATCTATTTACAATATCTTAGAGGTCGTCTTCCATTTCGCCGTCACTGTCGACGCCATAGATGCTCTTCGGTACCAGTTCAAGATAGTCTAACATAAACTCGTTATTATTACCCTGCTTACCATCACTGGCCACACGGAAGCGAACGAAGTGATCCTTAGTGGCATCCATGTAGGTCTGGCACATGATACGACGATATGTTCCAGTAGTATTCGAGAAGGGAGTCTTACTCGACTGACTGAAGCAGAAGATGGATTTCGGTCCACGATAGGCTCCAAGGAGCTTCAGGATCTTCTGTTCCTCAGCCTTTTGCTCATCCGACAAGTCTTCGTAACTTGTATTGTAACGGTCGCCTATATAGTAGTCCGAATTCAAGTCTTTGGTCATGTCGAGGGGGATGCCCTGCGGTACACCGTCGAAATAGATCTGTGTAATACCGCGTGTCGGGATGGAGCAGAAACCCAGACGGACCTGCCAGTCGCCACTGAACGGAATCGGTGGCAAACGGAATGTGAAGTCATAGTCACCAAAGATGTTCATCTCATCTCCTTGCCAAGACCAATAGGTAGCGTGAGGACGACGGAGCACGAAGTGACAGTTGGCGGAGAACGTCACACCATCGAGATAGCCCATGGGGAAATAATAGTTACGTCCATTCTTCGGGGTAGCAGAATCATCAGGGTGATTATCATCATCATGACCATCATCCCTCCAGTTACCTTCGCCACGAATACCATTGCCGATAATCTCTGGGAACACGGTGGTAAAGTCCATACGGATACGGTCGTTCTGAACCTTGTTCTGGACTTCGCTACTGAAGGCAATCATGTCGTCTATGTAGAAGTAATGACCATTGAGGGCATCGTGTACGGGCTCCTTCTCGATTGTGGGGTCGATATGCGTACCTTCAATCTTAAAAGTACCATCGTAACGGCGATTGATATAGCGCTGGAGCCTTTTGCCTTCTCCAATGAGCTTGTTTACCATCAGTTGTTCTACCTTCATCATCGTATGGGGCAGTAGTGTGTAATGCCAATCGGTCGGGTTGATCATCGTGATGTCTATGCCGAAAGCGCCATTCGCAGGACCATAGTTGACTTCCATAGGTGTCAGGTCTGAAGTACCGGCGCAGTACTTATTGAGAATGTGATACTGGATAAACCTATGCAGCGGGTTCACGCTGTCTTTCAGATTCTCAAAACTGTGGCCAGGTGCACTGACATCCTGCGGATATACCGGGTCGTAAAGCTCACAGGCTTTCTCGTAGAGCGCACGGAGGTCACCAGGAGCTATGCCGTACTTCTCTTGTAGCACAGAGTCTGTCTCTATAAAGAAGGTATAGCCATACTTCTTGGTGTCGGGAACCCAACCTACTTCGCTATGCGTGTGAGACCTATAGTAGTACTTCTCGTGGTCTCTCGGATTCCATGTAGGATCATCCACCAACATGACGTCCTTGATAACATCCGTTGCCACCAACGCGCTATAGAAAGTACTGATCTTAGGATTTTCACGCAGCAGGTCAGTGATATAGCTATTCGACTTTTCTATCACCATGTCAACAGGCTGCATGACACCGTTCTCCACAGAGTCATCCTTCTGTTCAAAAGAGATCTTGACCAAACCCTCCAGCACTACCACTGCATTGCTGTCGTTGTCGAAACCAGCAGAGGTAGCCAGATAGCGGCCAAGAAGGTTGGCGGTAGCCAGTCTGTCCTGGTTCATCTCCATCGTAGTATACATATTGGCCACGATGTGAGTGCGGGCGATGGTGTCACAGTCGGCATCGGTCAGCTGGTCGAGGCTCTGCACACCGCGCTTCTGCAGGAAGGCTTGCACAGCTTCGTTCGACGGAACGAAACACGTATAGTGGCCGTAGGTGGAGAGCAAGTCCATCAGTCCGGCACGTTTAACAATCTCTGTGAACTCACTGAACTGACGGCGGCTGGTCAGATAGTCGCTCGCCATCTCACCTGTAAAGGTGTAGAAGTTCTCAGAGTCCGGATCATCGGAGCAACTGCTGACCACAAAGCCCATGAAGCCCATGAGGAGCATGGCTAATGTCACTCCAGATTTCTTTATGTTATAACTCATCTTTTTCATATCGCGTCATTCATTAATAGTTCTTCTTATAGCTGTCGTCCTCTCCACTACTGAACGAAGGATTCTGAACGAGATTCAAATTCACCTTCAGCTCTTCATAGTAGATGGGCCAATAGATGGCGTCCATCTTCACCAACTTGTTGGCAATGAGCGAAGCGCCGTTGGTAACCTTACGCAGCGCAGCTGTTGCCAGTGCCTGGGTGTTACCTTCGCGCTGCGAGATACGAACCAGGTCGAACCAGCGTTTTCCTTCAAACATGAGCTCACGCTGACGCTCCTGATAAATCAAAGTCTCCATCTGGTTCTTGGTCACATAGTCGGTGCGTACCAGCGTGTCTACCAGCTGGCTCTCGCAGACGGAACGTTTGTTGACAGCATTGACTAAGGAGAATGCCTCATCAAGAATTGGAGTATTATATTCAATCGCGCCCTGATCAGCTCCATCACGCAGGGACATTGTCAGAGCCTCGGCCTTCATCAGCATGATGTCTGTCAGACGATAGATCACCCAGTTGGAAGTATTCTGTCCTTGCGTATAGGGCGAATCATAGCTGACTGTCACGTTCGTTGTCTGGGTGGCATTGATTGTGATGCCACGGGAAACGAACTTGCTGACGGACTTCCTGTCTGAGTTGCAGTTCTCATACATACGGGCATCCACCTTCTTGTTCTTGTCAGCAAATACATTGCGGCTGGAAGTCTTGGCGATGTCGTCCAACAAATAATCCGACGGAGCAACCAGTCCGATTTGTGAACTTTGATTGCCATAGAAGTCGTTGACTGCACCATTGCTGATCATACCGTTGCCACGCGGGTTGTCATCATAAACAAGTTGGAAGATGATTTCCTGATCGTAGAGCTGAGAATAGTCATCCGAGCAGAAGAGCTGCTCGTATGCATTACCGTAATAGTTACTCTGGATGTTTCCGCTAAGCAAGGGATAACCGTTGAAACGCTCGTCGGTCGTGTTCGTCAAGCTTCCGCTGATACGCTGCTTGCCACCCATAGCTTCGTTGCGGTTTTCCTCGGCAATGGCCTTCTTCGATTCAATCACCAGGTCGGCATAGCGGATGCAGTTCTGGTAGTCTTTCTTCCAGAGATACAACTCGCAGAGTATCGCATGAATGGCATCCTGCGTGATACGGCCACTCTGGTAGAGAGGTTCCGTGACGGGATAGCGTTTCACGGCCATAGTCTTCACGCTTTCCAAGCTGGTGATGAGCGAGTCGAGCACGTCATCGAACTTCGTGGCGGGCAGATCCATCTTCATGTCATCGTCAGTATAGGCGACAGAAGTATAGGGAACGTCACGGAAAGCACGAATAAGGTAGAAGTAACACAGGGAGCGCAGGGCTGTCACCTCTGCAATATTGGCGTTCAGTTCACTCTGCGTGTAAGCCGGATCCTTAGCTGCTACGTCTGGTGCATACTTTATCACCGTGTTGCAGCGGTTGATGATGCTGTAGAATTCCTCCCATTTGCAATAGTTGTTCTTTGCGTCAATGTTTTCCTTGAGGATTTTCTCCAAGTCACCATCGTTATTGATGTTCTGGCCAATGCCGATGTTATCGCTTCGGAACTCGCCCCAGACCATCATGCGCTTGATGATACCTGTGCTCTGCATACCCGAGTAGCAGCCGGCAACAATGTCTTCCACGTCGGCCTTCTCTGTCCAGAACTGTTCCATAATAATCTCGTTCTGGGGTTTGATCTCCAAGAAGTCGGAGCAGGAAATCTGCGTCAGGCCCACAAGCCCCACGAGACCCATGAGACCAAATTTCTTTATCTTATTTAATTTCTTTTCCATAATCTTATCTCCTTTAGAAGTCAACCGTAATACCTAAAGTAAACGAACGTGAGCGCGGTGTCTGTGCTCCGTCAATAGCAGGAGAGTAGCCACCGGAAGAGATATCCGGGTCAACACCAGAGTACTTGGTCAGCACAAACGGGTTGTTGGCACTGAGGTAGAGGTTGATGCGGTTCAGGCCGATCCACTTCAAGTACTTCTTCCTGATGGAATAGTTGAGCTGTGCATAACCCATACGCAGGTAGGTACCAGACTCTACAAAGCGGTCACTCACCAGTGTGTTGTAGTTCGACTGGTCGCCGTACATGGCACGTGGTATGGTGGTCACGTCACCCTCCTTACGCCAGCGGTAGTTCACGGCCTGACTCTGGTTGTCGTTGTTTCTCATTGCCTCGGCATCCATACGAGCAAGATTGATAATCTTGTTGCCTACACGATAGGTGAACTGAGTATTCAGTCGCCAGTCGCCGTATGTAAAGGTGAAGCCGAAACCACCCGTCAGCTTAGGCAGCGACGAACCGAGGTACACGATATCAAGGGCATTGATCTGTCCGTCGTGGTTGACATCCTCGTAAATGGCATCACCACCGTTGAAGCGGTAGTTACGTCCGGAGGCGTCATTCGTATAGTTGAACATCATGCGTACGGGGTTACCCTGCCCGTCAACAATCAGATTGCCGTCGGCGTTCATGGCGACAGGAGCGGTATGACCAGCAGCAAGGAAAGCGGCACGCTCTTCCTCACTCATGCGGTTGAATGTGCTATAGTTGTATTCATACACACCCTTGTAGCGGAAACCGTAGATGGCACCAAGCGGGTTGTGCAACTGCACACGCTGCAGGGTCTCTCGGTTCTTGTAGCCATAGTCAGAGTTCAGGTTGTTCAAGATGAACTCGTCCATCTCCAGCACCTCATTGCGGTTGTTACCGAAGTTGGCGTTCATATCGAAGCCGAACTTGCCGGCCTTGATGAGGCGATTGGTGTTGATATGGAACTCCCAACCCGTGTTGCGCATCTTACCTGAGTTACGGTATGGTACACTTGAGAAACCGGAATTGGAAGGAATGCGATAGTTCTGTTGTAGCATATCGGTAGTTGTCTCGCTATATGCCTCAATGACCAGATTCAGACGGTCGTCGAAGAAACCGAGGTCAACACCTAAGTTGTATTTCGTCCTGATCTCCCACTGAAGGTTGGTCAGTCGGATGTTCAACGGCTTCATGGCGCTCATGTCAATATAGCGGTCGGTCGAACCGTACTTGGACGTATACAGGTAGTTCTGTGTGGGCTGGTTACCTACGCGACCCCAGCTGGGACGGATGGCAAACATGGAGAGTGCCGGCTTGAGTTTTTCCATCCACTTCTCATCACTGATGATCCACTTCAGAGAGACAGAGGGGAAGTAACCCCAACGGTTGCTCGGACCAAACTTCGTCGTTCCGTCAACACGCAACGTGACATCCGTAATATAACGTCCCTTGTAGGCATAGTGGCCAGAGAAGGTATAGTACATGGAACGCCACTGGTTGTAGGAAGAGCCAAGACCGTTGTTACCGTTGATCTGTCCGCCGCCGTATGTGGTGGAGATACCTGTCGGAGCGCCCTGCTTGTTCAGCGACTGTCCAGTACTGGAACCGCTGGTCAGCTCAAAGCGTCCTAAGATCATGGCTGAGTGGTCCTTGTTCTTGAAGGCTGGAATCAGCGTCAGCTGCTGCTTCGTGTTGAAGGATACGCTCTTCGAGGAGCTGGTGCTGGCATCGTTCACGCCGGCATCCCACTTCACCGTCTTCAACTCCTGCGGATAGTACTTGTCCGTGTAGTCGTTGAAAATGTTCATGTAGACGGAGCCACGATAGTTCAACTGCCAGTGATCCTCGTCCATGCCCAAGAGCTGGTACTGGATAATCAGCTCAGGCGACATGTCGTAGGTTGTCTGCTTGTTCTTGGCGAGGTTAGCCACAGCCACAGGATTGGAGTAGTTCTTCTGGTCATTGTTGAACTTTGAGCTACCGCTCTGCAGCATGGTGTAGTACGTATCGGTATCCTCACCCGTCAGCGGATCCTGCTCATAGATACTCATGTTCGGCATCTTCTTCAGGGCATTGCCAAGGAGTGACTCATAGTTACGGTCATTCTTCGTATAGGTCAATGCGAAGTTAGTGCTGACACGAATACGCTCAGAGATGTTATAGTCCAAAGCCACACGAGTAGACATACGCTGCAGCTTCTGCTTGATCATCGTACCCGTCTCATGGTCGAAACCGCCACCAATACGGAAGGATGCCTTTTCACCACCACCGCTTACAGTAACATAGTGGTTCTGGCGGAGACCCCACTGCGTGACGGCGTCGCGCCAGTCAGTATTGTTGTTGTACTGCTCATACTCCGAGAACGTCGGGTCGTAGTTCAGCTCAGGAATGTTGGCAGCGGCATCGCTCTGCTCCGGGTTGAAGTAACTCTCCTTGAGCAACATGGTATAGTCGTCACCGTTCAGCATACTGTAGCCCTTCGGCTGATAAGTGCCGGTCAGCTTCAGCGAGTAGGTCAGCCTTGGCGCACCACGCGCACCACGCTTGGTGGTCAGCTCGATGACACCGTTACCACCCTGCGAACCATAGATGGCTGCGGACGCAGCATCCTTCAGCACGCGGATGTCGGCAATGTCTTCAGGGTTGATGTTCAGCAGTTCAGCGAACTTCTCATTGTTGGCTGAAGCCATATCGAAGTTGTCGAGGTTCACTTCACGCACATTGCCGTCCACCACAATCAGCGGGTTCGAGTCTGTCAGGTTGTTCAGCGAACCGGCACCACGCAAACGCATGGTAGAGCCGGAGCCCAGGTCACCAGAGTTACCGATGATGTCCAGACCGGCGATACGGCCCTGCAGGGCTTCGTCCACCGACGTAATAGCCAGTCCCTCAAACTCCTTCATCGAGATGCTCTGCGTAGCGGTTGACACCTCACGCTGGGGGATAGGCAGACCGTTACCCGTTACGCGGCGCTTTGACTTGATGGTCACCTCCTTCAGCGTAGTAGCCGACGCCATCTTAATCTTATAAGTTGTGCGGTCAATAGCCATTGTCTGAGTCTTCAGACCCACATAGCTGAAACGGATCTTGTCCTTCGTGTTCTTCACCTTCATGGTGAAGTTACCGTTCAGGTCAGTCAGGGCGGAGTTGATGATACGTCCCGTTCCGTCGATTTCGCAGACCGTGGCTCCCATCAGCGGGCCCATGTCGTCGCTCAGCGTACCGTGGACGGATGTGATTTCTTGAGCGCGGAGACCTGTCGTGGCCATCAGCGCCAGAACCAATATGATGGATTTCAGTATTCTTCGCATATCTTACTTCCTCCTTATTTTACTGATTAATGTTCTCCAGGGAGTCATCTCCTCATAGAGCAGTGGTCCGTCTATCAGGTGAACCACGGCGTCAGAGGCCATGAAGATGGTCTGGTTATTGCCTGAGCCTTCAAACCAGTACTCACGGCAAAGCTGATTGTACAATCCTTTTGTCTTCACCACGTGACGGGTCTCGCCCACTATGTCCGTCAGCGAAATCTCACCACCTGAGAAGTCCACCTTAATGGGGAAGAATCGACCTGTCTCCATGTTACGTTTCATCGACTCGTAGGCATTCACATAGCTTCCATTCTCAGGAGCCATGTTCACAGCAACGGAGTGGTCTTGGATATGGTAGCGCAGGAAATTGACGATAATCTCCTTCAGGAGATCTCTCGCAACCTTGGCATCATCCTCCGTACCCCAGACTTCCTCCGTCTGTGCCTCGTAGTCTTCCCACGTAGGCAGCAGTCCGTCGTCGATGAGCTTACGGATGCTCTCGTTCGTCGGCACATAGACCGTGTAGTTATAGTTGTCCAACAGGCGCAGGTTCTTACTACCCTGATTAATCAGGCCAGCATTATACTTTTTGTTCAGCTGCGTACTCAGCAGATCAGCACCGTCGTTGTCAAGCAGGTTCAGGAATTCCGTAAACTCTTCATGCTTCTTCAGCGTCATATACACAGAGTTCTGTGCACTCAAAGGCATCGTAGACTTGTAGGTTTTTCCCTCTTCAACCACAGGTTTCTCGCCGTTCAACTGGTAAGAGCGGCCGTTCTCCTTCAGGTAGATTTCATCATTGTTGACAGGCAGTTCAAAGTTGTTGTGTTCCATCTGCCACCCGCCGATAAATGCTAAGCGGCCGTCTGACGTGCGAGTCACATGGACCATCGTGCCACCCTTTGACTTGTAGTACTCATGTCCGTCCTGAACATCGCCGACGATAATCAGCTGATCCATCAACTTGCGCAGACGGTCGTTGATGACACTGCGGTCCACCTGGGCCTGCATACGTGCTCCACGGGTGATGTTACCCACGGAGTCAACTATACACTGGTAACGGCGGGCCTGTACGCGCTCAGAGGAGCCCTTGGTTGAATCATAATAGAACTCCAGGATGGAAGGTGCCTCCATACCTGTCGAACGGTCGATGGTGCCATAGCTTGACGGGTCGATATACCACAGCATGGCGTCGTTCGTCGGCAGAATCAGGCTATAGTACGAGTCCATAGAGAGCAGGTAGGGCAGGAAGTTCAGCTGGTCGATGGCCCAGTAAATGACATTCATCGTCGAGGCGTGTGCCAGTGCGGGATAAGCTACAGAAGCATACTCGGCCGGGGTGAACACCTTGTTGGTCAGGTAGACCACACCGTTACAGCCCATGAAGCAGGAGTCCACGTCGGCAGGCGTAATGCCCAATTCCTCCTTGGCATCGTTCAGCACCTGCTTGAACTTCGAGGGGAATGCTTCGGTAAAGGTCGGCAGCATGTTCACGTTGATCAGCTTCGACAGCGTAGCGTCGGGGATACTGTCCCATGAGCCGTACTCCATCTGCAGGTCCTTGCCGCCGTGATCCCACCAGTATTCCAGCGCAGCGTTTGTCGGCACAATCATCACGCCGGCGTCGTAGTGCAGGTCGTAGTTCATGGTGTTGGTATACATATAGTGGTTCCAGCCCGGGTCGAACTTCAGGGTAGCCTTCACTGTCTCGCCATTAGGATCTTTCTCATTGACGTCACCATCGTAGGACAGCTTACTGAAGTAGCGCAGCGTATAGACGGAGTCCTCATTGTTATACAGACGGTTGTACTCCTTTGTTCCAGCAGCGTGGTAATAGGGAGCGGAGAAGCGGTCAATCAAGTGTGACCACAGCGACATGGTCGGATGCTGGCGGATGATCTCTGCCATGTTCGGCGACGACTCGATAACGCCGCTCACCTTCTGGATGTAACCGTTCTTGCAGGTGATGTCGCGGTCAACGACCTTCTTGCCGTTCACCCATGCTTCCTTGACATCGGTGGCCTGATGGTTGGTCAGGATAGCCAAGTCCTCATTGGTAAGTTTGTTGAAGGATGCGAAGGCCGGCAGAAAGTGAATCATCGGCGCAGCCGTCTCATCCTTGAAGATGGGGATGCTCTTGCCGCGATCCTTGAACTTCTTCCAGGCTGCCGTGTTCGGCATCTTCTCCGGCTTCAGGATCTCCACCGAGTCGTAGATACTCACAGCCGTCTCTCGACGCATACACTTGCCTTCCATGGGCGGGTTACCGCTCACGTTCGACAGCAGCTCAATCAAGTAGGCGTTGTTGATCATCGAGTTGTTCAGCAACAGTTTCTTCTGCGAACTCGACAACTGTTCATAACGCGACACGCCCCACGTGTTCTGCCTGAACCATTCCTGGAAAGCAGAGTCGTTGGCAGCAAACAATGTCTTCGATCCTGTATGACTCAGCACCTCATGCTGGCCCAGGTCGTCAACCAACCGCAGCAGCGTAGTGTAATTGCCGTCCTCCTGTAGTCGCTCATAGATGGAGTTGCCCAACCATGACGGCTGTCCTTCGAGCAGGGTATCGTCCTTACAACCCTGCATCGACCAGGCTCCCAAGAGCATACCGCAGGCAACAATCACTACATTGCGCCGTTGTCTTGCCATTAGTTTTCGTTTCATACTCTTTTAGGTTTTTTGATTATATTATTTATTATTATTTTATATTTTCTAATTCTTTTGGGCTGCAAAGGTAACACCTTTTTGCGGATTATTATTTACCTCAAGTGTCATACAGTTTCAATTTTCTTTCAAAACCTTCCTCCCGTCCTCAATGTAGATTCCTTTCTGGGTCTTGCGGACCTGTTTTCCCTGCAAATCGTAGCGTAGGGGAGCCTTACCATTGAGGTTGGTTGATCCCGTCTCTCGAATGCCGCTGGGCGGCCCGACATACTTCAGCTTCCAGTTGTCGAAGCAGCACCAGTCATCGCTGACATGGGAATAATTCCTGATGCCGAACAGCAGTGTTCCATCGGAAATCTCCAACTGCACGGTATTGGTATATAAATCATAGTTATTGAAAGCCGTATTGGCTACGGCTACATCATTGGGGTATCCGTATGTGTTGATGAATTTGTTGGGCACACTGTTGTCGAAGAGGCTCATCACGGGGGTTTCCTGACCGTTGGAGAACAGAATAGCCCTCAGCTGCTCCGTACCCTTGTCGTGGGCATCTTTGGCACCGCTCCGGCTACCGTCGCGATAGAAGCTCTGCACGGACAGCTCGTACTGGCCGTTGGGCAGGTCTTCCAGTTTCTGAGCCATATAGAAGTTGGTGTTCCAGAACTCTGCCACCTCTCCGTTAGCCTGCGTGAACTCCGGCTCGCGAGTCCACCCCTGGCTGCCCTTGCTGAAGTCGGCATTCTCAATCAGCGACGTCAGGTCACCCTCACCCTTCTCCACCACCTGGTTGATAATCAGCTGACGCAGATCCGTATCACACTGCTTGAGCAGCTTCAGGGCGTCCTCCATCGCCTTCATGTTCTCGTCAAGGGTTGGAAGCGCCGTGCCTAGGGCGGCCTCCGCCTTCTCAATGGCTTCGCGGTGCAGGTCGGTGGGGTTGACGGCGTGGTAGGCCTTCACATCGGGCAGCAGCGTGAGGACCTGTTCCCAGGTCAGCAGGTAGTCATACTCCTGCTGCGTAATCTTCAGTACACAGCCATGCTGGGCTTTCAGCTTGCCGCTGATGGTGTGTCCAGCAGGATCCACGTTCAGGCCGTGCTCGTCCATATAGCGCATCCGGTAGACATAACCGTTGCTATAGTTGATATAGGCCACCCGCCATCTCAGCTCGCCGATGGCTCGCCACTGGCTCATGCCCTCGATGGCCTGGTTGTTCTCGTCGATGTGGAAGCCGGGAGTGACCGTCCACACGGTGGTTCCGGACAATCCAGCATTTCCGTCTTCCTGAGGCACCAGATGCCTGGCGGTGGCGCGGTCGAAGCCGTTGGACGACTCACACTTGAACAGCATGGTGTACTGCTGGTCGACGGCGTTCCAGACGATATCGTTGTCGATGATGTCGTAACCAGGGTCAAAGTACAGGCGGGGCTCCGTCAGGATGTTCAGGTCCTCGTCTATCAGCTGGTAGAATGTGCGGTGGTAGTCGGGGAATCCCACGCTGTAGTAGAGCACATACTTCCCTGTCTCCTTGTCGTAGATGACCTGCGGCGCCCAGGCTGCCGTCATCTTGTCGGGAGTCATGTCGGGATAGACCTTGCTCAGCGCCTTCAGGTTCTCCTCCGTCTCCAGGTCTATCTTGACGTTCTTAGTCCAGTGGACGAGGTCGGGCGATACCATCAGGTCCATGATGTGGTTACTATTCCATCCCAATCGCGAGGTCATGTCCGTGCCAGCAAGAATAAAACCGTTGCCGCTCCGCATACGGCAAATGTAGGCGTCGCGCATACCGCCGGTAACGGTATTGGCCTTCGTATCGAACACCTCCTTGCTGTCGAACAGGTCGTTCCACGTGTTGCCGTCGGCAGCTCTCAGCGCATAGCAGGTAATCTCCTGTGTCTCGTGCATGTGGCAGTAGAGGTAGGCAGCCATTCCCTCGTCCTCCTTCACGTATTCCTCGTAGTCGGCGCTGGTGTGCTGCGGCTCCACGTTGTTCGACATCACCAAAACGTCGAAGCGGAAGATGTTCAGCGAATAGGCGGGCACGTCTAACTCGACGGCCGACTCACGCTCGCCTTCCGCTACCTTCACCACGCCCACCAACGGCTCCGGCTCGGAGGGCTTCACGTGGTCAGGATAGTCCATGGAGTTCTCGTCGGTGCCGGTCTCGGAGCTGAGGCGCTGTACGGAGCCGTCGCCCAGCACCATGTTCTTCGTGTTGAGCACTATCTGGTTGGCCTTCCCATAGGGGTTCACCACCTTGACAATCAGCTGCATACGCTTCTCGTCCAACTGCACGCTCTGGTAGAGGGCACGGTTGGCAGCCTTCACATACTGGTGGATCTGCCGTCCGTCCATCAGGCAAGTGACGGTATCGCCTGCCACACGGATCTCTATGTCGTACCACTGTCCGATGTTGACGGCACCGCTGGTCTGGGCAACGGTGGTCTTCGCACCGTTCTGGCACACTTCCACGCCGTGCCTGCTATTACCCCAACCGCCGATGTTCCACCACGAATAGTTGTCCTTATCCTGGTAGTCGAAAAGGATGAGGAAGCCCTCGGCACCGCTGTCTTTTCTCGCGCGTACCTTATATATATAATTACTGCCGCTGAACTGCTTGTCAAAAATCAGCTGACAGGGCTGTCCGTTAGCGGTCTGCTGCATGGTGTGGTCGCTTTTGATGGTCCAGCTACCCTTCTTCTGCACACCGATGTCGTCGGTAAGGAGATTTTCGCCGGCGGGAGAACCGACCGTCAACGACCATTCGCCGAAGGTGGCCTGCGTGTCCCATGTGGCCAGTCCTACCTGACGATTCATGTTGCCGACGGTACTGTTACCCGTCTCCGTCCACAGCAGGTTTGTCGTGCCGAGGTTGTTAGCCATGAGCTGCTGCACATAGTAGCTCGGCGTCACGAACACGCTGCCGGAGTTGAAGTGGATCATGTCATAATTCCACTTCGGATCCTGCTCATGCATAAAAATGGGTGCAAAGGAAGCCATGCGGCAGACATCCGAGTTGCGCTCCATGCCAAGCATATAGACGGCCTCGCCCAATGCGGAGTTCATATTGCCGTAGTGCCCGAAGGTGCCGCCGTAGTTGGCGGCATACTCGCCGTTGTAGACCCCGATGTTGCGGGGATAGTTGTCGTATTTCCTGTAGTTGTCGCGCATCCAGGAGTGCGAGCGGTAGTAGTGCTCGTCCACCAGTTCCACGGGGTAGTCGTTCCTCCAAGTGGGGTTGTCCGTGCCCCATGCCTCTACGTTGCCGATGGTCACAATCTCGGGGTACTTCTCCTTGATGGCCTTGTAGAACTTAAAGTAACGCTCCGGATACTGGTAGCTCTGGTCGCTGTTGTTGTTCATGGAGAAGTTGTAGTTCTCATTGCCTATCTCAATGAACTTCAGGTTGTAGGGTGCCACGTGTCCGTTCTTGATGCGCATGGCTCCGTACTTCGTGGTGCCGTCGCCGTTGGCATACTCAATGGCGTCAAGGGTGTTCTGCACCAGCGTGTCGATTTCCTCCAAGGGGATGTACCAGCCGTGTCCCAGGCCCACGTTCACCACATACATCGGGGCGGCGCCGAGGTCCTCGCATAGCTGCAGGTACTCGTCGAAGCCGAGGCCGTCGCTCGACCAGTAGCCCCAGTTGTTGTTGGGATGACCAGGCCGCTGCTCTATGGGGCCTATGGTCTTCTTCCATTGGAAGGTCTCTTCCCATGCGTTCTGCCCTTCCACGTAGCATCCACCAGGGAAGCGGAGGAACGAGGGCTTGGTGTCCTTCAGCAGCTGCGCCAAGTCAGGTCGCAGACCGTTGGGGCGCATGTTCCACGTCTTGGGGAACAGCGATACCATATCAAGATACAGATGGCCATCATTGCTCGTAAGCAATAGTAGCTGTCCGCTGAGGTCGGTCTCAGTAGCCTTGATAGTGGCAGTCAGTTTGTTCCACCGGTCGGTGTAGACAGTACCCTCCAGTGCGATGGTGTCGCTGATGGCGGTCTTGCCGTTGCTCTTGACCAGCACGCCGAACACATTCCCTGTGTAGTTGTCATTATCGCCCTTTGCCCAGAGCGAAAGCTGATAGACGGAATCTTTAACGAACTTCATTCCCCAGAATCCCTCATTCCTGATGCCGCGCATGATCTCTGCCGAGGTCTTTGTGGTGCGCAGGTCAAGTGCATTGCGCTGTGCGCTGTTCATCAGGTCGGTTGATACCACCTTAGGCATCGCGATGCCTACACCAGTCCATCCGACGGTTCCCTCCTCGAACGAGCGGTTCCTCACCAGCTCAGCGTAGAGTCCGCCCTCACCGGCGTGGTTAATCTCCTCGAAGAACAGGCCGTACTGATAGGGGCTGACAGCCGGGCCGCGGCGCGTAACGTCGATGTTCATAACAACCTGAGCTTGCGCGCCTGCGCACGCAAGAAAAAAGGAAAAGGCGGTTATGAATGTTCTCAAATGCATATCGTTCGTATTCCGATTATATAAATAGGAAGGAACTGGAGAGCGGTCTTTCGCACCGCCTCCAGCTCCTTTTGTTAGTGGGTCAGATTAAAATGCCTGACATTCTAATCCTTTTTCGTTTACTTCATCACGGTCTTCTTGATCTTCACGCTGCCGTCGCTCATCGTCTGCTTCATGATGACGATGCCCTTCTTGGCGTTGTTCAGACGTGCGCCGTTCAGGTTGAAGAACTCTACCTTGACTGCGTCGCCGCTGCCAATCTCCTTGATAGCATTGACGTAGATGTCAGGCTGGAGGGCACTGTTCTTACCAAAGTAGAAGAGCTGCCAGTTGGTCCAGAGGGTCCAGTCAGTATCAATGTGGACATCCTTCTTCAGACCGATGGTCAGTTTGCCTTCCTCGCCAACCTTCACAGTCACGCAGTTGCCGGCATAGTAGTTCTTGCCAGTAGCCGGGTTCTCAGTCAGGAACGCGTCGCCACCGGCTGACATAGAGTTGGGAACAGCCAGAGTGTTCACCTCGGATGCCCAAGCATAGCCGTCGGGCAGGCTCTCGAATACCTGAGCCTGAGAAGCCAGACGCATCAACGGAGTAGCGCAAGTGTCAGCAGCCTCACCAACTGCATAGAGCAGGGCATTGTTGTTCTCCTCAGGAGCCTCAACCCAAGTAGTGTAGTCTTTGTCAGCAGTACCGGCACGATAGAAACCAGTCAGAGTGACCTGATAGGTACCTGCGGGCAGACCCTGCAGCACCTGGTAGTAATTGAAGTTCTTGTTGAACAGCTCAGCATCAACAGCGGTGGCATTGATGGCAGCGCCGCCAGTCCATCCATGATCGTCACCATCCACATAGTTCGGATTGATAATGACGGTGGTGAACTCCACAGGATTCTCGTCGCTGGCAGTATCAGCATCTGCGGGAATACCCAGACGGTTGATCATCTTGGCAATCTCGTTCAGCAGTCCATCCACCTCGTCGGTAGCGTAGGTGTGGTTCTCAATACCGTCAGAGATAGTCTCGTTCAGCGTCTTAGCCTCCTGGATGGTGGACATGGCACAAACTTCAGCCATCAGATAAGCCTCAGCCAGCTTCTCGTTGGCAGCGGTCAACTCGTTGAAACGCTTAATAGAAGCACTGATGGCGTCGGAAATGTCGTAAACAGCCACCAGGGCGTCAAACATCAGCTCAGCATCACCGCTCTCAATAGCAGCAAGTGCATCTTCTCTCACCTTCGTGAGGTTTTCAACAACTTCGCTACCCATACCCTGGTTCGGATCGAGCTTGGCCAGCTCATTCTCCAAGATAGGCTTCACAATCTCAACAGTGGGCTTTCTATAGGTCAGCTTGAAGCTATCCCAGATACACCACCAGTCCTGATTGCCCTCCATCTTCACACCAATGCGGAACTTGTCACCCTTCTTGGCAATCAGACCGTAGGTAGACATCTTGTACATGCCCCAGCCGAAGCACTGTGCAGCGCCACCCATTGAGTTGGGATAAGGCTTGTCGTTAACAGTCTCCTCATACCAGTCCTCTACCTTTACCATCTCGTGGCCATAGTCGGCAGGCGACTCAGAATAAACGCTGGGGAACTGAGCCTTAGCGCTGTTCATATAGAGATTGATGGGAGAAGGATAGTCAGGATTGATATCATTACCCTTGGTATAACCACCAACCTCACAGCGTACATAACCCTGTACATTCAGCTCATACATACCCTTAGGCAGATCCTCAACCTCCTGCCAGACATCCCAGTTGTAGCGATGCCAAGCCTCGAAGCACCAGTTCATATAGCCCAGAGCGCTTTCCATCAAGTCCTTGTTACCCTGTCCAAGAGGTCCGCGTGTGATATTACCACCAGTACCTGCGTCGATAGTCCAACCTTCAGCCTTACCACTGTCAATATCCTTGTCTTCATCGAAGCCAGGATTCTTGATAAATCTGGTCATGTCGGTACCATCTGCGACTTCACCGCTCAGGAACTCGTCCTTGACAGCCTGCATCATCTCGTCGATCTTGGCAATCTCAGCCTCCAGCTCCTCGTTGGTCAGGGCGTGCTCTACCGAGATGACATCTTTTGCATCAAATGTAACGTAGTCAGCGAGGTCGCCGATAGCCACCAGATTCTCATAGTCTGTGTTGGCCACATAATCTTTCTCAGCCTCTGCGACCTTGGCCTGCCACTGCTTCCAGAGGTCGATGTTCTTCTCAAGGGCAGCCTTAGCAGCTTCGATCTCAGCCATAGCGGCAGCTACCTCTTCATACGAATTAGCAGAAATCTCCTTATTCAGGCTCTCGTTGTAAGCAGTCAGGTAATCCTCAGTATAGACTGTACCTTCCTCTAATACCATCTCGCTATAGTTCTTCTTGGTCTCATCTAAGAAGAGCTGGGCAGCGTCAGCACCTGTACCATAATATGCCAGAGAGAAGTCGTCGAACATGGCCCAGTCACCACTAATCGTACCTGTCTTCTTCACACCAATAGTAAGCTCACCACTCTCGTCGACAGCAACAAGCAGCTTGTTAGCATACAATTTCAATGTGTGGAAATAGTAATCGGCAGTCAGCATGGTGTTGGGTACATAGACGGTCACTTCGTTACCGTCGGCATCCGTATAGGTCGTAGTGATTTCACCCTGATTCACAGGCTCAGCCAGTGCGCCATCCATGACATTGGCAATGGGTGTCTCGTAGGTCTTGTCGCCCACCTTTCCGTAGAGCTTAACAGCCTTCGACTGCGCATCCTGAGCCAGCCAGTGTCTCTCTGCATCGCCACCATAGTTACCAGTACGGTAATAACCATATACACCAATTGCATAGACACCAGGAGCAAGACCCTTGATTGTCTGATAGGAATCGAAATCGGTCTGGTAGCGCTCAGCACCGTCGGAAACCGTACCACCGCGTCCAAAAGGATCGCCACCAGCAGCAGCGGTCCATCCAGTATTGCAGTCAGCATTGTCGAAGTGCGGGTTCTTGATCATACCGGTCATATCAGCAGGATTCTCGACCGAAGCATTGCCCTTACCCCACTCGATAAATGCAGCAGTCAGGTCGTCGAGAGCCTTCTTCAGTTGAGCTGCAGTTGCCTTACCATTGGCAAATACCTCATCATACGCAGCCGTCTCAGTGAAGCCCTTAGCCTTGCATTCGTCAAGCTGCTTCTTCAAAGCCTCACGAGCATCGATAATGGCCTGGATAGCAGTCTTGGCAGCCTTCAGCTCGTCAGCAGTGCTGGCGGTGTTGTTGTAAACTGCCAGTTGATCAGAAATGTCGGCACCGAGTTCCTCAGCCTTTTCCAAGGCAGCCTTCAGAGAAAGAGCTTCTCCGTAGCAAGTTACAGCAGCATTGTAAGCTTCATAAGCCTCGGACTCCTTGAAAGCCTCGTATGACTCACTGGTCACAAACTTCCAGTCAACTACACCTTCCTCTGGAGTGATCATGTAAAGACGAGTGTCAGTATAGTCACCCTTCCAGCCGAAGAACTTGCCCTCATTGCCCTCTTTTCCTACAAAAAGAGTGTTCTGGATACGATAACTGTCACCAACTTTCGTCACCGTCCAATAGTAGTCTGTCTGACCACCATCACCCCAGTTATGGTCAACCCATGTAGAACCGCCACCATCGGTGAACAAATCCTTATAACCGAGATTGCGATCGGGGTGAGTACAGTTGTCATTAAAGAAATAAGATCCCTCAGGAGCCATATTTCCACTAAGTTCAGAGGTAAACCACACCTCGTAGGCGAAAGATGCAACGCTGGCGCGGGTACTCCATTCATTACCGCTTGCAAAGAACATCTTTGAACCAGGTTGGTAGATGTAATAATGAGCATCATCATCGAACGTTACGTCCGTGAACTCCAGACCCTGTGGCTCGGGTATTGTCCATACGCCGTCAGGCACAGCAGCCTTCACACTACCGGCAACGAGCCAGAGTGCGGTCAAAACGAGTAGTTTTGAAATTTTCATAAGCTTTGATTTTAAAAAGTTAGTATAAAAGAGTAATTAAAAAATATTGGTTCTTATTGGCATTGTCGGCAGATCATCCATTCGTCCTTAGGACGGGCGGCAGCAGAATGAGGTAGCGTCATCATACAGCCGAATCGCTCGGCCGACTGCTTCATCAGAGGGGATGCCTCGTCAGAGCTCAACGCAATACTACTGCCTATGTTTGACTGCTCATATTGTGTGTGTATGCGATCATAAAGGAATAATTCACGTAAGGAATGTCATCCAATACTCGCTACGTGGTTGCAAAGATAAACATAATTTTTTAAACAACCTACAATTTTTCAAAAAATTTTTCGATTAAGTGTAATTTTAACAACTATCTGCACGCAAACGATTACGAAACGGCTATTTTTCCCCACTTTTTCTGAAGGACCACTCAACCTTGGACGCTTGCAAGAGCATGAACATGTTTTTGGTTTAACGACCATTCGACCTATGCAGATTTCTGTTATTTCTGTGATTTCTGTTGGACAAAAAGAGAATACGCCCCCAGCATGTAGTCACCAAGCACAGATATGGATAAGGGCCCACAGAAAGTATGGAATGAAATTTTGAACATGAAAAAAAGGTACATACCTACATTTCTTATATTAATATATTGGAATACAAAAAGTTATCGAGTGTAGGTATGTTATGTATGTTTATTTATACCTACACTATCCTACTGAGGATTTGCCGTACTTTTCTATTTAAAAGCGGTAAGTTACTGAAATTAAGCAGGTTTTTAGCTATATAGAGTACAGAGTATCGTTTGTTTTATAAGGCTTAACAAATTGTTTCTTACGGAGAAACAAATATTTTCAGCCACTTATTAATGATAAAACAAATAGTTTCAGATTAAATTCAACACTTGGAACAAACAAAAATAACAGGCATTTTTGTGTAACATTGGTGTAGGTTAAGTGCAACTTTAGTGTAGGTAAAGTGCAGCTAAAGTGCGGCTAGAGTGTAGGAAAAATGTAGGTAAAGTGTAGGTTCGCAGACCAACCTGCACTCTGCAACTTTCAGAAAAACAAAAGCTTATGACAAAGAGTGTAGGTATGTAGGTATTTTGAAGAAAAAAACTGAAGGTTTAAATCTTGACGGCAGAAATATCTATCAGTCCGTTGACAATGGCGTAGATGGTGAGGCCTGCCGGACTATGTATCTGCAACTTACGGGCAATATTGCGACGGTGGGTAATCACCGTATTGGTGGAGATGCAGAGATGGTCGGCGATTTCCTTGTTCGACATTCCCTGCACGAGCGAAACAATGACGTCTTTCTCGCGGTCGGACAGGGCGTCAGAGTTCTGGCTGTTGTCGCCTTTAAACACCATATCTGCAATGTTTTTCGTCACGTCGTTCTGTTTCACGATCTGTTCCAGGCGACGGATGGCGGGCACGAAGATATGGTCTTCTACCTGCGCATGTTGGTGGAGCCACACCTCGTTCTCATAGATATCGTGCAGCGTGGCAGTCAGTTGGTTGTTGTGCAGGCCGTCTTGCGGCAGATACTTGATGATGAGCAGTTTCAGCTCACGCAGTTTCTTGTCGGCAGCACCATGATGCTTCGAGAAGGTCTCCACATTGTAATCGCTGGTGGGGTTGCCTGCCAGCAGCGACTCCACGTAAGGGAAAAGCGTCTTCTGCTCGTATTTCATGTGGAGACGGATCTCACGGGCATATTCGTCATAGAAGCGGAGGATAAGTCGCGCTAAGGCATCGTTCTCGTTCAATGCCTCCGTCAGTTCCCTGCGGATATAAGGCAACTGAAAGTCAAGGAAATAGGAATGGCTTGCTTCGAGATAGTGGAGCAGCGTGGGGACGCTGATTCTTTCGTCAGCTTCAAACATTCCCGCCGACGCCCCCATCCGGCGGCTTTCGTCATAGCCGTTGATGGTATAGTTCACCACGGCGAGGAATGTATAGGTATCTACGTTGTTATCCTCACAGGTCTCCTTGACGGTCTTGTCGCCAAAGCCCATGCTAATGCCGAAACTGCCCAACGACTGCAACAGGTCGTAATTATCACGGATGAGCGAGATCATCTTGTCGTCCGCCTCATACATCTTCTGATTCTTCATGCCTCACTATTCACTTTTCACTATTACCTATTACCTAATAATGATTATCGGGTGCAAAATTAGGCATATTTTCCGATATATGCAATAATCAGAAGTAGGTATTTTCCTTTTCTGAATCGTCGGGAATAGCCCAAAATCGGCGATTTCATCATTTTTAGGTATTGGCGAATCGCTCAGACACCCGTACCTTTGCAGCGCAAAAAGCGAAAAAAAACTGTAATAATGAGAAGAATTTTCAGTTTGACAATACTCTGTGCGATTACCCTGAGTACACAGGCACAGGAGAGCACGGCCGACAGCGTGATGAACCACGTTGGAGGCAACCGCCTGAGCGTGGGCGGCTACGGTGAAGTAGCCCTCTCGCGCAACTTCTACAGCGACAACCAATATCGTTATCGCAATCCCGCGAAATACAAGGACGACCCTTCAAACGGACGGTTCGACATCCCCCACGCCGTCATCTACTTAGGCTACGACTTCGGCAAAGGCTGGACGATGGGCACGGAAATAGAGCTCGAGCATACAGGCACGGGCTCAGCCATTGAGATCGAGACCGACGAGGGCGGCGAGTATGAGCACGAAATAGAAAAAGGCGGCGAGGTGGAGTTAGAGCAGTTCTGGCTGCAGAAGACCTTTTCACGGGCTGCCAATGTGCGAGTGGGACATATTATTGTACCCGTAGGCCTGAACAATGCCCATCACGAACCGCTGCAGTTCTTCACTGTATACCGCCCTGAAGGCGAGAACACCATCCTACCCTCCACGTGGCACGATACGGGCGTCTCGTTCTGGGGCAAGAGCGGCAAACTGCGCTACGAGGTACTGATGGTGGCAGGCCTCAACGCCCTGCAATACAGTCGCGACAATTGGATCAAGGGCGGCAACAAGTCGGCTTACGAGTTCAAGCCAGCCAACAAATACGGCTTCGCAGCGCGTCTCGACTACCAGCCCATAGCAGGGCTGCGCTTCGGGCTGAGCGGCTATTACGGACAGGCGATGCACAACACTTCACCCAACGAGATGGAGGGAGAGGGCAAGACCTACGACCAAGTGAAGGCTAACACCCTCGTGGGCTCTGCCGACCTGACGCTGAAGCGCTGGAACTGGATTGTGCGCGGACAGGTGGACTACGGGTACGTCTCGGACACGCCCCTGCTGAATCAGGCCAAGATCAACCAGCGAGGCACCTCACCCTACAACAAAACCTACGTAGGCAAAAACGCCTATACCGCAGGTATCGAGGCCGGCTACGACGTATTCTCACAGATACCAAGCCTGCGGCGCGACCGTCAGAAGCTGTATGTCTTCGGACGCTACGAGCAGTATGATTCCTATCTGCCAGAGCATACACAGCCCAAGGCTACGAACGACTATACCAAGCGCACAAACTTCGTCTGCGGCGTGAACTATTATCCCATTCCGCAGATAGTCATCAAGGCGGACTACTCGCTGCGGAAACTGCAGCGTCCCTGCAACGACGAGCCGAGCATCAATATCGGCATTGCCTACGAAGGGTTTTTCTTATGAGAAAGGAGATATGAGTTATGAATTATGAATTAAGAGTTAATAGAAAAGTATGAAAAAGATTTTTAAGTTCACAATGCTGTTCGCAGCAACTTGTATGATGACAATGAGCATGGTTTCATGCTCTGATGACGACGAGAATAACGACAACGTCGACGTAACCAAGGAGCAGAACGAGGCTATCGAAGCCCTGACGAAGCAGTACCTTGCAGACGTGGTCTATCCTACCTATGGCAATCTGGCCCACGAGAGCGAGAGTCTCTATAGCCTCATCAGCGCGCTGAAAACGAAGTTGAAGGCAGGCACAAAAGTTAGCCAGGGGGAAATAGACGCCATCTGCGCTTCATACAAGAATGCCCGTAAATACTGGGAGCAGAGCGAGGCCTTCCTCTATGGTGCTGCCTCGGACTTCGAGATCGACCCGCACATCGACACCTGGCCCCTCGACGTACCGACTCTTGGTGAGGATCTGACCGACGACGCCAAGATTGCACGGCTTGACGCTGCCGACGGCATCGAGTATGCCCGTACCAATCTCACAGCCGAGAACCTCGGCTTCCACGGCATTGAGTTCATCTTCTTCCGCGACGGCAAGAACCGCTCGGCTGCTTTCTTCAACAACGACGAGAAGGAGACCGACGGCGACATCACCAGTAAGGGTGACGTGACAGCCAAGGAGGAGGTGATCTTCGCCACTGCCGTTGCAGGTGACTTGCGCGACAAGTGCTTCCAGCTCGAAGTAGCATGGAACGCCAACGCCAGCGCTGCCCACAAGAGCCGCGTGGCTGAATGCGCCAAGAGTTCCGACGACTTCGAGACCAAGGTGAGCAAGAACGGGCTGACCTACGGCGAGAACCTCGTGGCTGTGAATGTCGGCAACAGCACTTATAATTCCTGGAAGAAAGTCATGGAGGAAATTCTTGTGGGCGGCTGCTCCAACATCTGTGCCGAGGTAGCCGACCAGAAGATGGGACAGGCCTATCGTGCTGCCACGGGTAGCGGCGATGCCGAGGACGATCCCAACTACATTGAGTCGCCCTACAGTCACAACTCGTTTACAGACTTCTACGGCAACATCATGAGCATCCAGAACGCACTATATAATAATGTAGAGGGGACGTCTGCCACCAACAGCTCAGTGATGTCGTATCTCCAGAAATACAACGCTGCCGAGGCAGCCTCACTTCAGGCCAAGCTCTCCGCAGCCCTCGCCGCCTTGCAGACTTGTCTGAACAGCGGGAAGTCGTTCGTGGAAGCACCTGGCGCCGCCTGCGTGAAGAGTGCTATGGAAGCCATTGGCGAACTCGACAACGAGCTCAACAACGCTGCCGACTGGATCTTGAAGAATTGACAGTGGAGAATGTAAGTGATGAGTTATGAGTTAAGAGTTAATTTGGAAACATGAGACTTTTGAATAAATCGCACTATTTTATGGTCAGTGCCGTGCTTAGCATGGTGCTGACCTCATGCTCTGAGAGCAACGAGCTCGAAGAGGTTGATAACGGCATCAGCACCACAGGCGAAGAAGACTATAAGTACGTGGGCAAGGAGACAGCCGCTTTCAAGGCTGAGGAATGGTTCCCTGGCGGAGCACTTGGCACCACTGGCAATACCGCAGCACACTGCTACGAGGACGAGACACCCGCGACGCAGAACGCTGACCTGATGGATGCCTTCAAACGCGGCGAGCTACTCTTCGAGCACGACTTCACACCCACCAGTACAGCCAGCTTCGGCGGTCTCGGACCCGCCTATGTACGTTCGTCATGTATCCATTGCCACCCAGGCTATGGTCACGGCAAGCGGATGGAGTCCTACAATGCCGACCAGCGCGGCAACGGTTATCTGCTCGTCATCTATCATCCTGCCGACGGTATGAACAGCGACGACGGTCCTTACATCTCCGAGGTGACAGGTATGCCGCAGACACGCGCCGTATCACCCTTCCTACCACCCATCGACGAAAGCGGCATTCACCTCTCATGGCTGCCCGTTGTCGCTATGGAGAGCGGGCTGCCCCTGCAGTTCCCTGACGGTGAGCGCTACGAGCTCATCTATCCTGAGCTCTACATCGATACCGATGCCTTCAATACCGACCCGAAACCCACGAATCTCGCCTTCCGGCTGGAGTCCACCATCGGCATCATGGGCACAGGACTGCTCGACGCCATACCCGAAGATTCCATCAAGGCGCAGTACCAACACGAGGCTCCCTACGTGGAACTGAACCCAAACTTCTGGGACAAGGAAGCTAACGACTGGGCCGCCAGCGCGTGGTACACCCTCGCCGACGGCACGAAGAAGATCAAGCGCTTCACCTACGCCATGACCCGTGCCTCACTCCAGGACGGCGCCGGTGCCAATGCGGTGTGGAACATCACCAACGTATCGCGCTCCGACCGTCCGTACCTCTACACGACAACGGCCTGGGCAAAAGCCATGTCAAAGAACCCCAACGTGATAGCCGCTATCAAGCGCGACCCCTCGTCACCTTATTATTACGACGGTACGGACGAGGGTATAGCCGAGGCCGTGGCAGCGCTGCTTGACCCCAAGACCAATCAGTTCGACAACCCCTATCACAACTTCCGTCCGGAGATGACTGACAACAACTTCTGGTCGTTCATGGTGTGGCATCGCGGCCTGGCCATCCCCCGTGCCCGAGACCTCAACGACCGTCAGGTGCAACGCGGCAAGAAGCTGTTCAACGAGATTGGCTGTGCCTCCTGTCATCGTGCCAGTTGGACTACTGGCTCCGACGACTACTGGGCACCCACACCCATCGTCGCCAATAATCTTAGTTTGCCGCGCTACCCGAATCAGGTCATCTATCCCTATACCGACATGATTCACCACCGTCTCTACATGAAGAACGGCATCCACGGCTCATGGTGCCGTACCACGCCGCTCTGGGGTCGTGGACTCTCGCGCATCAACACAGGTGCTGAGGACCGTCTGCACGACTGCCGCGCCCGCAACGAGGTGGAGGCCATCATGTGGCACGCCTACTCAAAACGGAGCGACGCCTACCGTTCCACGGAGAAATTCTACTATCTCCCTAAAGAAGACCGCGATGCCATTGTCCTTTTCCTGCGGAGCATATAAACATTTCGTGCTCTGCGCCGCGTTCCTCCTTTCCTTGGAGGCCGCATCCAGCGAGCTGAACTTCGTGCTGCCCGAGTCGCAGTCCGCCCACTTCTGCCAGCTTCTCGTCAGCAGCAACGAGGGGCTGCTTCCCCTGAGCGTCTACGCCCCCCCTTCAGCCCCCGAGGGGACTGAAAGGGAGGATTCGGGGGCTTCTAAACAGATTCTCGTCGACTACCTGCTGCACGACCGCAACTGGCAGTTGTTGCGCATTTTTCCTCACCGTCAGGCTGACGGTAGCGTCGTGTGGTATGCCCCTGCCGACGAGCTGCCGCCGCAGATGGACGCCGAACATCAGAAATACATCCGCCAGGTACTCCCCCGCCTCATCGCTGAAGCAGAGGCGGGGCACTGGCAGACGGTGGATGCCTACATCGACCGCATGATTCGCTACCAGTGCCAGTTTGGCAGCAGCAAACAGCCGGTCCCTCCCTCGTCCACCGCAGTCGCAGTACCCATCATTGCCATAGCCGCACTCATGGCCCTTTGCATTTTTCCCCGTTGTTTAGTTAAACTTGGTTAAGCGCTACTTAACATCTTAGCACTTCATGCGTTTTTAGGATGTATGAAGGCAGAACAGTTCACATCCATCGTCTCACCTCTCCGGCCCCGTTTGCTGGCTTTGGCGTCGCAATTCGACGCCGACACAGCCGAAGACGCGGTGCAGGAAGCGTTGATGCGGCTGTGGACAGCATGGGAGCAGCTGCCTGCACCTGCCGACGCCGAGCGCCTGGCTGTGCGGCTGATGAAGTACGCCTGCATTGACAACTATCGGCGCAGACAACGGCAGCCGACGGTGCAGCTAAAGGAGGCGTCGGCAACGGAAACTGCTGACACTACCGACGAGGCCGTATTACAAGATGCCTTAGAACGGGCTGTCAAAGTCCTGCCGCCCGCCGAGCGCCGTCTGTGGGCGATGCACGCCGAGGCGCAGATGAACAGCTCGCAGATAGCTGCCGCCACGGGCATTGCTGTCCGTTCGGTGAGTACCATGATCAGCGCTGCCCGCCACCGTATTTGTGAAACACTAAAGAAAGGAGGTTTTTTATGAACAACAGTCTTGATCGTTATCTGGCAGGAGAAGCCCCCCTTCATCCTGAACGCCTCGAACTACCCACGAACGAAGAGCTTGATGCCGCCGAGGCAGAATATGATGCTATCATGGCGCAACGTCATCGTAGACCGTCTGCCCTGTTGGTTGCCTTTCGCATCATCACGTCTGTCGCCGCCATTTACCTGGTAGGCCTGTTCTTCTATCTGCAAACAGATACTCCAACCAAGCCTGTAGTTGCACAGAATAATAATAATGTAGAGAAAAAGCAGTCAGCTCCACAACCAGAATACTGCACAGAAGGAACACCCCGGGAAATACTGTTGTGCTATCTGGAGAGGAAGCAGGCAATGCCCAATACCTATTCACAACTAAAACGAATGAGCGATGAAAACAAATAGAAATCTGATAGTGGCAGCCCTCACGGTGCTGCTCATGGCATCGTGCAAGAAAGACGCACATATGCTGACGGTTATCAACGAGGATGGTACATGTATGCGCGAACTGACCAAGCATGTGTCGCCCAGGGAACTGATGGATTCGGAGATGTATCCCAACAACGGTAAGGAAACGGATATGGAGGAGTGGGAGCAGACCTGGTCGCTGAAGGGTGAGGATTTGCGACATTCACTTCCCATGACGGAGGCTCAGTACGACAGCATCCAGCGTGAGCATCCAGGCAAACAAGTGGCAGACCTGGTACTGAAGCATTATAGACGGGAGTTCCCCACAGTACAGGAGATGAGCCAGAACCTGCCGTTAGGGGAGAAACCGTTGAAGGTGGAAAGCTCTTTGGGGAAGCACTTTAAATGGTTCTATACCGACTACGAGTTCAAGGAATCGTTCGACAATGACACCAACGATAGCCTTTTCTCTTTCCCGATACCACTCGACCGCTTCATCAGCGCCGACTCTGCTTCCTACTGGTTTACGGGTCAGCCCGACCTGTCAGAGAACTATAACGGGGCTGAACTGAAAGATATGCTCGATGAGATAGAAGGGAAGATCAGCAAGTGGGTCAACGCTAATATGTTTACCGAGTTCTACGATAATATCAGTGATAATTATGATAAAGTCAAGAACCCGCCCGTCAGCAAGGAACGGTTTATGGCTCTGCGCGACACACTGGCAGTGAGTCCGGCCATCCTTAACATGGAACCGTTCGACCATGACGGAAAGATATTCAAGCAGGTCATCAATGACTACTATCAGTCTGATGCCTTTACCTCTTGGGCAAATCTAAGCGACAGTCTTGACCGTCATTATTCGAAATACGGGAACATCCTCGTCCTGTCTACAGCCTACGACCTCGTGATGCCAGGCAAAGTGACGGATGCTGGCATGGGAATATACGACGGCCAGGTCATCCATTACAAGTTGACGGGTGAACGCCTGATCCCTGGTGTATACACCATCGCTGCGACTTCACGTGTTACGAATGTCTGGGCCTTCATCGTGACGTTCCTTGTCATTCTCCTCGCCATCGGCAGTTTCTTTTATCGGGCCAAAGCTGTGAAGCAATAAGCGTTACTAACTAAAAAAGGAGGTTAAAAGATTGGAAATGTCAGGCAAATGTCGGGGGCTTTCGCTGGGATTACGAGAGAAACAGATAACTTTGCAAAAGCAAATTAATCAACCAACGAATATGAGAAAAACATTGTTCACGGCGCTGCTCGCCCTTGTCGCACTGGCGGGGCAAGCGAAGAAAGATGTTGTATGGGAGAAACCCTCGGCCTTTATGGGAGTGTATAACTCCGAGTTCGAAATCACCAAGGTGGAGTTGAAGCCCACGGAAACGGTGCTGCACATTATTGCCAACTACAGGCCTGGCAGCTGGATCCGCTTCGCCAAGGAGTCGTTTCTACTGACGCCCGACGGCAAGAAGTATGCCTTTACGGGTGGCGCCAAAACCAATGAGCAGGAGGCCGACCTCATGCCCGACTCGCTCTTCTGGATGCCTGAAAGCGGTAAGGCTAACCTGGCGCTCCACTTCATGCCCGTGCCCTTAGACACAAAGGAGATGGACTTCTTGGAGAGCTACAACGAGCGCGACTTCAAGTTCTGGAACATCTGCGACAGCAAGACGAAGAAGAAACTGGAGATGCCTGCCGACTGGCAAAACGTGCAATACGCCCAAGACGAGACGCTACCTGTCGCCAAGATCAATAAAGGTGTGGCCACCATCAAGGTAAAGATGCTGGGCTACAAGAAGGGCATGGATCTGGAGTTCTTTGTGGGCACCTTTGTTCCGTTAGCTTCAAAAGAACGTTTCGACAAGGCTTTCCGCTTTGCCGATGATGGCACGGTAAAGGTAGAGGTTCCCCTGCGGCTGACTCGCGAGGTGACTGTCGGCGTACGTGGATTGGCTTTCGGCAACATCGTCATTTCCCCTGGACAGGAGACGGAAATCCTCATGAAAATCTGCAGCGACAACAAGCCTTTTGTGGCTTTCAAGGGCTACATGGCCAAGACCAATATGGACCTGGTGAATGCGAAGAAAGCCAACGATGCCTACGATCTCGTCGGTAATGACGATAAGGTATTCCTGAAGGTCAAGGAGTGTAAGACAAAGGAGGAGCGCCTGCAATGTCTGACGGACATCTTTGACCAGCGTGTAGCCACTATCAAGGCCTCGGGCTACACCACAGCAGCCCAAGACCTGCTGTGCATGATGGCAGAGTCGAACTTCGTGAAATGGTCGCGCCAGTTTGAATTCAAATATAGCAATTATTATGTGGACAAGGACGGTAGGGTGGTCTGGTCTCAGGAGAATCTCTTTGAGAAAATGAAGAAAAACAAGGACCTGCTCCCCATGTCGGAAGAAGAACAGGCCTACTCCTGGAAGTACCTGAACGAGCCTACATCGCCCTGCAGCCAGGAGTTCTGGGATGCGCCACTGAGCATGTTCGACAAGAAAGCTGCAGAGAAGAATGTCTATAACAATGAGCTGAGATGCATACAGGATGTGATGAGTTCCAGTAATGAGGGCCTAATAAATGTCCTTCTCGAAACCATGAAGTATGAGGACTGCAAGAATGTCATCCGCGAGTATCAGGCTGAGCAGAAACGCATAGCCGACGAGTTGGCCAGCCAAGGAGGCGTCTTCTTCCAGAAGTTCGACGACGTAGCCCCAGAAAACATTCTGCAGACCATCCTTGACCGCTACAAGGGCAAGGTGGTGCTCATCGACATCTGGGCCACGTGGTGCGGTCCCTGCCGTGCCGGTCATCAGATGATGGCTCCTTGGAAGGCCGAACTTAAGAATAAAAATATCCAGTTCGTCTATATCACCTCGTCCACATCGCCCCTGAAGACGTGGCAGGAGATGATCAAGGACATCGACGGCGACCACTACTACCTGACGAAGGAGCAGTATAGCTATATCCTCAACAAGTACGAGTCGGAGGGCATTCCTACCTACGCCATCTACGACGCCGAGGGCCAGCAGACCTTCAAGACCATCGGTTTCAGCGGACTCGATCCCTTTAAGGCAGCCATAGAGAAAGTACTTGAATAAGGAGAGGCAATCAGGCCATACCAAACGTTTGGTATGCAAAATGCCAAGAATTCGGGATTGTGGGTATGCGGAAATCGCCGTACCTTTGCACCCAGATTCAGTTATTAATTTAAAAAGGATAAGATTATGACAAAGATCGCAAAGCAGCTGACTGAGCTCGTCGGCAACACCCCACTCTTAGAGCTCAACAAGTATTCACAGGCAAAGGGTGTGGAGACCCCTGTCATTGCCAAAGTAGAGTTTTTCAACCCCGGCGGTAGCGTGAAGGACCGTATCGCGCTGGCTATGATTGAGGACGCTGAAGCAAAGGGCATCCTGAAGCCCGGCGCCACCATCATCGAGCCCACCAGCGGAAACACAGGCGTAGGATTGGCACTGGTATCAGCCGTCAAGGGCTACCATCTTATCCTTACCATGCCCGAGACCATGAGCATAGAGCGTCGCAACCTCGTGAAGGCATACGGTGCTGAGGTGCGGCTGACCTCTGGCAAGGACGGTATGCCAGGTGCCATCCGCGCCGCCGAGGAACTGCGCGCCAGCATCCCTGGCAGCGTAATCCTGCAGCAGTTCGAGAACGGTGCCAATCCCGCCAAGCACTACGCCACAACGGGACCTGAGATATGGCGAGACACTGACGGACAGGTAGACATCTTCATCGGCGGCGTTGGTACCGGCGGAACCATCAGCGGTGCAGGAAAGTACCTGAAAGAGCAGAACCCTAATGTGAAGATCATCGCCGTAGAGCCGAAGTCAAGCCCCGTGCTGAACGGCGGACAGAGCGGTCCACACAAGATTCAGGGTATTGGTGCAGGTTTCATTCCTAAGACCTATGATGCCGACGTTATCGACGAGGTGTTCGACGTGGAGAACGACGATGCCATCCGCACAGGCCGTGAGATTGCACAGTCGGAAGGTCTTCTGGTAGGCATCAGCGCTGGCGCCGCCCTCTATGCTGCCATTCAGGTGGCCAAGCGTCCTGAGAACAAGGGCAAGAAGATTGTGGCGCTGCTGCCCGACACCGGCGAGCGTTACCTCTCCACCGTGCTCTACGCCTTCGAGGACTACCCCTTGTAAGGGAAAAAGTAAAAGTGAATAGTGAATAATTTGCTGCCGCCAAACCTTCTGCAGATGGGATGGCGGCAGCAAATTATTCACTATTCACTTTTACCTTTTACCTTACTTGTTCACTTTTCCCTTTTACTTTACATTCTGGGAGAAGTAGAATTCTCGGATAGGCTTGACGGCAGGTTTACCCGTCAGCTTGATTTGCTCTTGGAGACGGATGTCTGCCGAGGAACTGCCCACCTTTACGATATAGTTGCCGGGCTGCACGTTCCACTGGCGCTGTCCGTCGTTGGAATAATAGCCAAACTGCTCGGTATAGAGTTTCATGTGTACCGTCTTCTTTTCACCAGACTGCAGGGAGACGCGGGTGAAACCCTGCAACTGGATAGGACGTAGAGGCTGACTTTCGTCTGTGGGCGAAAGGTAGATTTGTGCAATCTCGTCAGCCTGGACCTTGCCGGTATTCTTCACCTCAAAACTGAGGCTGATGCTTTCGTCGGTAGTCGATGCTTCTGAGGCAATCTGCAAGTTGCTGTATTCGAATGTGGTGTAACTTAAGCCGTAGCCAAAGGGCCATTGAATACGCGAATCCTGCTCGGCAGCGTAGTTGTAGCACAGGGGCTCATTCAGCTCAACGTTAGGATAACTGACAGAGAGCTTGGCTGAAGGCGACACCTTGCCAAAGAGAATGTCGGCTACGGCATTGCCACCCTCTTCGCCAGGATACCAGGCCTGAATGACGGCAGCACAACGCTCTGCTAATCCGGACACCACTTGTGCTCTTCCGCCGAAGATGACAAGTACCACTGGCTTGCCGGTCTGAATCAGCTGTTCTACATACTGCTCCTGCTTACCAGGTAGCCGGAGACTCTTGCGGTCACGGTTTTCACCACACAACATCACGTTCTCACCCACAGCGGCCACGATGACATCGGCCTGCTGTGCCAACTTCAAGGCTGCTGCGGGATCGGCCTTCTCGTCAGCTTTCACCTTGCGATGGAGCAGGGCATACTCCCAGGCACGCTCGTCGCCCATCTCGCTATATTTCGTCTCTATTTCTTCCGTCCAGTCACAACCGCGTTCATACAGCAGGTTCACCCCTTCAGGCTTGCAGTGGGTCATACCCTCCAACAGCTTGACAATATGGGGCTGGTCGTGGTCGGCCACATCCTCTTTCATCTTCCAGAAGTAGGACATGGCAGGATAGGTATAGTCACCGCACATAGCCCAAACAGAATTAGCATTCGGACCAGTGAGGAAGACAGTAGATGATGAGAGGGGCAAGACACCGTTGTTTTCGAGCAGCACTACAGACTGAGTGGCAATGTCGTAGGCTGTCTGGCGCTCCTCAGGAGTGTCGAGTTGGATGTCGTCAGTGGCATAGAGATAGGCGTCGCTATCGAAGAATCCTGAGCGGAACTTCTGGCGGAGCACATTCTTCACGGCACGTTCAAAAACCTCGGGCTTCACCAGTCCCTGGTCAATGGCTTCCTGCAGGTATTGATAGTTGGCACCGAAAGGGAAGTCTACATCGTTGCCGCCATTGATGGCTGCCGCCGCTTTGTTGACAGTACTATCCAAGTCGGGCAACTGGTCGATGGCTGTATAGTCGCTAACCACCATTCCGTCGAAGCCCACGTAGTCGCGCAAGATGTCCTGCAAAATCTCACTATTGGCAACGCACTTAGTACCGTGGACGGCATGATAGCCCGGCATCACGCATTTGCTACCTGCCAGCCGGATCATTGCCTCGTGGGGCATCAGGATCTCCTCCATCAGCTCCTTCTCGTCAGCATCACCTCCCCCACCATAGCCAAGATAGTGCTTGGAGCAGGCTCCTACGCCACGTTTCAGGTTGTCTTGCTGCAGTCCCTTGACGAAAGCGACACCCATTACTGCCGACAGGTAGCCGTCCTCGCCGTAGGATTCCTCCAGACGGTTGAACGAGGGTGTACGGCATACGTCGACCATCGGCGAGAGGGCCAACGTGCCACCCATCTTGCGTAGTAGTGTGCTCGTCTGGAATGTCTTCAGTTCAGCCAGTTCAGGATTGAACGAGCAGGCCTGCCCAATCTGCTGGGGATAGATGGTAGCCCCCAAGGTGTTGATACCCGAGAGAACTTCCTCGTGGAATAATGCGGGAATGCCATTGGGGGTGTGGTGGATGAGCCAGTCCTGCACGGCAGCTACACGATGTCGCAATTCGTTGGGGTCTCGGGGTTGCTGCAAACAGAACTGTGAGAAATGACCGATGCCATTAGGTATCAGTTCACGGCATTTGGCGGTGTCCAACTGGCCTTGCTCGTCAAAGAGGTCGTCCATATACATACTTCTTAGTTGGGCGATGCGCTCTTGCTGTGACATACGGCTGTAAAGTTCGTCTACTTGCTGTTCCATGTCTGTAGTTGTTGAGGTGGTGCAACCTGCCAGGAGGGCGCACAGGCCTGACAGCACACAGGTTGCAACATGATGAATCTGTAAGTTCATATTGAATTATTGGTTTTAGTGAAGTCTGGATTGGCGGACTGTCTGAGTAGGTCGTACATCGTACGGGCAGCACAGTCGGGAGCTTTCTGTGAGCCAAGAATCTGCCATACCTCATCATAGTCGGCAAGCATTCGCTGGCGGACTGCCCCGTCAAGGATGGCCTTCAGCTCATGGCGGATGTTGCTAACGCTGAACGTGTCGGCCACCAGTTCGGTAACAACTTCGCGGTCGGCCACAAGATTGACCAAAGAAATGTACTTCACCTTCAGGATGCGTCTGCGGAGCCAGCCGACGAGACGCGGCAGCGGCGTTTTGTAGCACACCACCTGCGGCACACGGAACAGGGCCGTCTCCAAGGTGGCCGTACCGCTGGTGACAAGAGCGGCGTGGGCTCTTGAAAGTAGCGGGTATGTCTGGCCAAAGACCAATTGAGCCCCCTCTGTCTCCCCCTGTAGGGAAGAGGTTAGGAATTGCTGATAGTATTCCGGCTCGATGGAGGGAGCACCGGCAATAACAATCTGATAATCCTGCTGGTAGTCGCGGACGGCTTCCAGCATCGGCGGTAGATTGTCCTTGATCTCCTGATAGCGGCTGCCAGGAAGAAGGATTATAAGTGAAGGGTGAAGGGTGAAGGGTGAAGGGTTTGCTACCGCCTTACCATCTGTGGCTATAGTTTCTGTGGAAGGGATGGCGGTAGCAAATTTATCACTCTTCACTTTTACCTTTTCACTTTTCAAGAACTCCCTTACCTCGTCTGCCGTGGGATTGCCCACGTAGTGGATGGGATAATGGTGTTTCTCTTCAAAGAAAGGCACCTCGAAGGGCAGAATGGAGAACAGTTCGTCCACGTCGCGCTTGATGCTCTTGATGCGGTATTCCTTCCATGCCCATATCTTCGGCGAGATGTAGTAATAGACCTTGGTTATTTGCTGGCTGTGTAAGTACTTGGCTATATTTAGGTTGAAGCCAGGATAGTCTACGAGGATGACAACGTCGGGCTGCCACTCGCGGATGTCCTGCTTGCACAGACGCATGTTGCGGAGGATGGTTGGCAAATGGAGGAGCACAGGAATGAAGCCCATGTAGGCCAGTTCGCGGTAGTGCTTCACACGGGTGCCGCCAACGGCAGCCATCTCGTCGCCGCCGAAGAAGCGGAACTCAGCCTCAGCGTCAATAGCTTTTAGCGACTGCATCAGGCGGGAAGCGTGCAGGTCGCCCGATGCCTCTCCAACAATCAGGTAGTACTTCATTGCTCCCAGTCCTTCAGTTGTTGCATAGCTTCATAGGCGGTGACATCGATGCGGGTGGGTGTAATGGCAATATAGCCGTGCGACAGCGCCCAGTTGTCGGTATCCTCGCAAGTTGGTTCGTCGTTGCGGTAGTGACCTACCATCCAGTAATAGTCGTAGCCACGCGGATGGTGGCAGGTGGAAATCTCGTTGTACCACGTGCCTTGAGCCATACGGCATACTTTTACCCCCCGGAAGGCAGTGTTCGGGAAATTCACATTCAGGCAAACGCCTTTCGGTAGTCCTTCGGTCAGAACACGCTCTGTCATTTGGCGGATATACGGACGAAGAGGTTCGAAATGGGCATCTTCGCGGTGGTCACATAAGGAATAGGCCACTGAGGGGATATACTTCATACAACCCTCCAATGTGACGCCCATTGTGCCTGAATAGTGGGTGTTGACCGAACCATTGTCGCCGTGATTGATGCCTCCGATAATCATGTCAGGGCGGCGAGGGCAGATTTCGGAGAGGGCGAGTTTCACGCAGTCTACGGGGGTGCCGTTGCTTGACCATATCTGCACTCCTGGGTACTCGTTCCGTTTCTGAAGACGTAGCGGTGTGGTAGCGGAGAAAGCACATGAGAAGCCCGAACGGACATCTTCAGGCGCACAAACTATGATGTCGGCCATATCTTGCAGCATTTCTACCAGACAGTTTATTCCTTTTGCCTGGTAACCGTCGTCGTTGGATATCAATATCAGTGGTCTCGCCATACCTCTTAATTCGTAACTCGTAATTCGTAATTCGTAATTCGTAACTCGTAACTCGTAATTCGTAACTCGTAATTCGTAATTATTACAGGTTTTTCTTCGGATAGAGTGCCTCCCACCACGTGGGGTCGTCCTTCAACCAACGGGCAAACCACGCCATCTGCGTAGCCAGCCATTTCTCCTTCTTGGCATAGTCCAGGATGTGGTGGTTCTCGCCTTCCACCTCCACCAGCGCTACGTCGCGGCCTAACAGTTTCAGGGCGGTGAACATTTGGAGGCTCTCTATCAGCGGCACGTTCGTGTCGGCATTGCCGTGAAGCAGCAGTAGCGGCGTGTGAATCTTGTCGGCGTTGAACAGCGGGCTCTGGTCAACGTACAGCTGCCGGTGGCTCCAGGGGTAGCTGTTGGCCATTGACACCTCGCTGTAATTATAGCCCCAGTAGCCCTCGCCCCAGTAGCTGGTGTGATTGGTGATACCGGCATGGCTGACGGCTGCGGCGAAGATGTCGGTCACGGTCTGCAGGTACTGCGTCATGAAGCCACCGTAGGATGCACCCATGCAACCTATCTTTTTCGGATTGATGAAGGGATGCTCCTCGCATATCTTCTTTGTGCCCTCGATGATGTCCTCGGCAGGGCCACGGCCAGCGGTGTTCACATGGCGCGACGCCCACTCCTGACCGAAGCCTGTGGCGCCGCTGGGTTCCAGGATATAAGCCACGTAGCCCAGGGAGTTCCAGTACTGCGGGGCGTATGGCGACTCAAAATATCGGCTCACGGGCGAGCAGCCACCGTAGTAGTAGACAATCATCGGGTACTGCTTTGTCTTGTCGAAGTCTTTCGGCAGATAGAGACGTCCATAGACGGTGTCGCCACGCGAGTTCTTGAAGTTCCAGTCCTCGCAGGTGCCTACCTCTGCATCGCCGAGGGCCTCACTGCCCTTGAAGAGTGTAAGACAGGACTTAGACCATGGCTGGCTGGCAACGTATGCCGAGGCCGGTTCCATAGTATTATAGGAGAGCCATGCTATAGTGGTGGCATGGGAAGCCATGTCGAAGCGGTAGATATCGTCGCCATTGCAGGGAAGCTTCTGAATCCTGCCCGTCTTAGGATTGAGCTGGTAGAGGTAGATGTAGTCGCGGCACTCGGCACGGAAATAAATATTCCCGTCAGCCCACGACCAGTCAGGACCGCCGTCAAGCGATGGGTCGAAATCCTTCGTCAGCGGTGTCACCTTCTTCGTGGCAATATCGTAGAGGAACAGCTCGTTCTCCGTCATACTCGGCGTCACGTCGGCAGGCAGCTGACAGCCAATTCGGCCGAAAGCCTCTGGCGTTCCCATAAACAAAATTTGCGAGCCATCAGGCGAAAAGCCACAGTCTCCCAGGAATCCCTCGCACTGCAGCAAAGTGTCTACTTTCAGCGTTCGGGCGTCCATGATGAACACATCCTCCACCTCCGTCGGGCGCTTGGCCAATCGTGAGTACGACGAGACGATGAGCAGCTTGCTGCCGTCCTGCGAGATGTCGGCCAGGTGCTCGCCTTTCGTTCCGAAGGTGATGCGCTGTGCGACACCCGTCTGCACGTTGTATTTCATCAGATAGTTGCGGTTGCGCCAGCCTGGCTGCCGATCATCCATCTCCAAGACCTCAAACACATCCTTATCCTCCTTCGTTCCTTCCTCCTGCACGGAGAGTATCAGATAGTCCTCTGTGGGGCTGACAGTGTAGCTGCCATCAGGTACTCCTGAGGCCCAGCGGGTGCGTTCGCCGGTCAGTGGGTTCACCTTGTAGAGCACGCGTCCAGCCTCCTCCTTCTCCTCAGCAATCAAAGCATTCGTCCGTGGCATCCAGCGGCCTGCCGTGGGCAGTGTCCTGACGAGTCGCCCGCTCTTTACGTCGCGCAGCTCGTACTCGTAGCGGCTCTTGCCGCCACGCTCCGTAGTCTGATAGCCCACGATGACCAGTCCCCCGTCGGGCGACAAGCTTACGCTGCGCACCCGTTTGCCGTCCGTCAGGTCGTGAACCATGTAGGGATGACGCTTGTCCAGCGTATAGGCCACCGTCTTTTGTGCCTCGATGGTGACACTCAAGCTGTCCGTGTCGTTCGGCTCGGCTAAGTATTTGATGGCCAACGTATGGTGCTCAGGTGCTAACTTCAGCTCCCCGCCACCGGCCTCTTGACCGTCAATGAAGAGCTTGTAGTTCTTGGGCCCCTTCACCTCAATCTTTCCTTTCACATAGTCGCTGTTGTTCACATAGAACGTCAGCACGCCCACACTGCGGCTGTCCTTCAGAGAGGGCAGCACGACCCCCTTATAAGTCTCTGTCGCAGTCTGCTTCAAGCTGACGGCTTTGAGCAACGACGTGTCATCGAACTTCTTGCCCTGCACGTCCACCGTGTCAACGGCAAACGGCTGACTAACGGCAAACGGCCCCGCATGGTTAAACTCGTGGACTACTGTCTTTACCTGTGCCGACGCAGCTACCGCTAAGGCCAGCACACACATAGAAAACATTCTTTTCATCATATTCTTCAGTGTTTTGGCGACAAAGGTACAAATAAGCGAGCGAAAAGCCAAAAGAAAAACCATTTTTCTTTTGCATTTCCGAGCGAGAGTACCTATGACAGTGCGTACCAACTCCAGAACGGGGCATCAGCATTGTCCGCCGTCCGGAAAAGACGGTCAAGCAGATGACGAAATAAGAATGAAGAGAATCGCGCGTCCTGAATAAAGGTTCGCGCGATTCTTGTTATATTATATAAGGTTAATAGGCTTCGCGGTACTTGCTCTCATCCTTGTCGTTGAGCATGGAGAGATAGGACTGATAGCGGCTCTGGGCGATGTAATGGTCATCCAAAGCTTTCAGCACGGCACAGCCGGGTTCATGGGTGTGGGTACAGTTGCTGAAGCGGCAGTCCTTGGAGAAGTGGAATATCTCACGGAAATAGCTGGTCACCTCCTCCGGCTCCATGTCAAAGGTTCCGAAGCCCTTGATGCCCGGCGTGTCGATGAGATATGATGTTCCCTCTACTGTTGACAGGGAGGATAAAGGTATCATCTCTGAAAACGTTGTGGTATGCATACCCGTGTTGTGGGCGTCAGAAATCTCTGCCGTGCGGAGGTTAGCGCCAGGTACAAGACGGTTGATAAGCGTAGACTTTCCCACGCCGCTATTGCCGCTGAGTAGCGTAATCTTTCCTTCCAGCAGCGGATGCAGTTCCTCCACGCCGTCGCCCGTAGAAGCGGAAATCTGGCGGCACTCATAGCCGATGGTCTCATAAAGGCTGACCATCATCTGCTGGTAACGACGCTCGTCGCCGTCAAGCAAGTCCGTCTTGTTGAACACCAGCACAACGGGCACGCGATAGGCCTCGGCAGAAGCGAGGAAGCGGTCGATGAACGTGGTGGAGGTTTGCGGGCGGCTAACGGTAATAATCAACAACGCCTGGTCAACGTTGGCAGCCAGGATGTGGCTCTGCTTGGAAAGGTTGATGCTCTTGCGAATAATGTAGTTGCGACGTTCTTCTATCTCAGTGATGAAGGCTCCCTCCCGACTTCCTTCAAGGAATGAAGACACAACCACCCTGTCGCCCACGGCAACAGGATTGGTACTGCGGATGCCCTTCAGGCGGAAGTTGCCCTTCACCTTACAATCCACAAGCTGCCCATCGTCCGTGCGGACGGTATACCAGCTACCTGTATTCTTGACTACTAAACCCTTCATTGCCGTGCAAAGGTACAAATAAAAAGTGAAAAGTGAAAAGTGAAAAGTGAATAATTTGCTGCCGCCGTTAAAAATAATGCATTATGCATTGTGAATTATGAATAAAATGCGTACCTTTGCAACAGCATTCCTTAGGACAGGAAAAGACCATAGAGATTCTACAAACCTACAAAACAATAAAAAACTATGAAGAAACTACAATTATTCCTGATACTGGCAACTACCATGCTGCTGGCATCGTGTGCAGGCGATTCAAGCTTGCCCCTCGTATTCAGAAACTATGAGAAGAATGCCAACGCCCAAGGACCTGAAGGCGTGCCCGCCAGCTTGGAGTTGACGCTGCCCATACCTATCGGTGAAGGAGAGCAACAGACAAATGTCGCAAACGCTATCAAAGAACTCATCTCACGCTCAAGCTTGGCCGAAGAGATTGGCGCCCCTGAAGGGGAGACGCTCGAGGCAATTGGCGAGAACTTCTTTGAGCGTTTCAGAAAGGGTGTTAGCAAAGGCGAGTTGGAAACCCTCTGCGTCTATCACCTGCAGATTATCAGCCCCTACAGAAATGCACAATGCGCCGTGCTCGAAGTCTCCGACGGTGTCTATGGCAACGGAGGACCGAGGGAATCCGTATGGATTGTGAGGCTGTCAGACGGACGGATGATGACACCTCAGGAAGTATCCACTATGACCAGAGATGACCTGATTCAGCTTGCCCAGCAGTATGCCAACGAGCAGGAGAAGGAGGACATCAGCCTAAACCTCGAGGACTTCTGGCTGTGGCCTATCGCTGAGCAATGCAAGATAAAGGCTCAGACGGGCACACACTTCTACCATGACTTCGTCGTACCGACGGAGAGTGTCCTTCCCTATCTGACCAACGAGGGAAAGAAGCTGTTCGGGCTGGACAGCACAGGGTTGATTGAGGACAACAAATAACTCACCCCCTAGGAGAAACAACAAACCCTGCCGCTATGAACGGCAGGGTAAAGGATGTAAATATCGCAGTTGGCTTGACGAAGGGCGTCAAACCGTCATAATTTCCTTGTTCTTCGCCTCGATAAGCGCATCGAGCTTCTTGATGTACTTGTCGTGAATCTTCTGGAGCTCCTGCTCGGCGTCCTTCTCATTGTCCTCGGAGAGTCCGTCCTTGATGGCCTTCTTCAGCTTGTCCTTGATGTCGCTACGGACATTGCGAACCTCCACCTTGGCCTTCTCAGCAATCTTGTTGCACTGCTTCACCAGGTCGCGGCGGCGCTCCTCGGTGGGCTGCGGGATGCTCAGACGGATCACCTCGCCGTTGTTCTCCGGTGTGATGCCTACATCGCTGTCCATGATGGCCTTCTCAATGTCCTTGATCTGCTTGCGATCCCATGGCTTTATGGCTATGGTACGGGCGTCGGGGCAATTGACCGATGCCACCTGGTTGAGTGGTACCTTCGAGCCGTAGCTCATCACTTTCACTCCGTCGAGAATGGCCACGTTGGCACGACCGGCACGGATACGGTTCAGCTCGTCCTCAAGGAACATGGCTGCCATCTCCATTCTCTCTTCACTCTTCTTCAATGTTTCCTTAACGTCTATCATAATTCTTGAGTTTTTAGCTTTTCTGACCGCAAATGTAATATATTTCCCTGAAACGTGCAAGCGTTTTACGTTTTTTTTGTAACTTTGCGACAAAAAGTCGCGAAGTTACTCCGTCTCGGCAAAAAAAGAAATGAATTTCTTTGTTTTGCTCTCGACTTTTCGTAACTTTGTAAGAATTCTCAGCTTTTCTTTGTATAAAGGCAGTCTGGGAGATTGAGGAAAAACTGGGTTACGAAT
>ONKY01000149.1 GCA_900318585.1 uncultured Prevotellaceae bacterium | reverse complement strand
GCGTGGCCATGACGGCGGGCACGTTGCAGCCGAAGCCCATGATGAGCGGGATGAACGACTTGCCGTGCAGCCCCATCTTGTGCATCAACTTGTCCATGATAAAGGCCGTGCGCGCCATGTAGCCGCAGTCCTCCATGAACGAAATGAAGAAATAGAGGATGAGTATCTGTGGCAGGAACACGATGACGGCGCCCACGCCTCCCACCACACCGTCCACCAGCATGGAGCGCAACGGTCCCTCGGGCAGCGTGCTGCCTATCCATTCGCCTAAACGGCCTACGCCGGCGTCTATCCAGTCCATAGGGTACTGACCCAAGGAGAACGTGGTTTGGAACATCACATAGAGGATCAGGAAGAAGATGGGGAAGCCCCAGTACTTGTGCGACAGGATGCCGTCTATCAGGTGGGTGGTGTGGTACGTATCTTCCTTCGTGCCCGTCCTGTAGCCGGCCTCTTTCAGCGCACCATTGATAAAGCCGTACTTCGCGTCCATGATGGCCGTCTCGGAATCGTTGCCTGTCTCCTCTTTTACACGTACGGAGGCCCGGTCGCGGGCGGCCGTCAGGTTCTGGAACACTTTGATGCGATTCTCGCCGGCCATGTGCTTGCCTAAGTAGTCGAGCACCTGGCTGTCGTGTTCCAACAGTTTGATACTCAGGTAGCGGGTAGAGTAGTGCCGGGTGATATGCCCGTCGCTCTTCAGGTACTTCTGTATCTCGCTGATGCCGTCCTCTATCTCGTGACCGTAGTTGATGTGCAGGTGGCGCGAGTGTTTGCTGGCACCCTCATATACCTGGATGACGGCACGGAACAGTTCCTTCACTCCCATGCCGCTCTTGAACGATGTGGGCACGATCGGCACACCGAACAGCGTGCTCAAGCGGTCGAGGTCCACGTTGTCACCACGCCGTTCGAACTCGTCGTACATGTTCAGTGCACACACCATCCGCAGATTCATGTCCACCAGCTGGGTCGTCAGATAAAGGTTGCGCTCCAGGTTTGAGGCGTCCACCACGTTGATCACCACGTCGGGCATCTGCTCCGTCAGGTGTTCGCGCACGTAGAGCTCCTCCGGTGAATAGCACGACAGGCTGTAGGTGCCAGGCAGGTCAGTCAGTTCAAACTCGTAGCCGAAGAACTTAGCATGCGCCTCTGAGGCGTCCACCGTCACACCCGAGTAGTTGCCCACGTGACCGTGCGCTCCGCTGGCATAGTTGAATAGCGACGTCTTGCCGCAGTTGGGGTTACCCACCAGTGCCACCTTGATGTGACGGCGCCGGGAGAGAGCCTGATGGTGAAGGGAGGTGTTTTTAAGGGATGAGGGAAGAGGGAAGAGGGAAAGGCTACGGGTAGGCGCGTCAGCGGGAATGGAATTTGCTTCCGCCATACCGTCCTCAGATACTGGAGAAGGTACGGTGGCAGCAAATTCTTCACTATTCACTTTTCCCTCTTCCCTTACTATGTATTCACTATTCACTTCTCCCTCTTCCCTTTCATTTACCACTTCTATCATCTCCGCCTCGTCGTGGCGCAGGGAGACCTCATAGCCCATAAGCTTGTACTTCACGGGATCCTGTAGCGGGGCGTTAAGCAGCACCTCCACCGTCTTTCCCTTGATGAAGCCCATCTCAATGATGCGCTTACGGAAGCCACCGTGTCCTAACACCTTCACGATGACACCGCTTTCACCCGTCTTCAACTCAGACAGTTTCATATCCTTCCAATATTTTTGTGCAAAGATAACACATTTCATCCGTTTTTCTTTGCTTTTTCCCCTGAAATTGCTATCTTTGCAGAAAAATACCTAAAAATGATGAACTACTGTCCTACAAGAAAGCCTTTCCTGCTGCTCTTGGCAGCAATACTTACGTGTGTAACCCCCGCCGACGTCTTTGGTGCGAAGAACAAGAAACAGCAACAACAGACCGACCGCGACTATTGGTGCCAGCTGGCCTACAAGATGGCGCAACCCGTATTAGAGAACATGGCCAAGGGCGAGCTGCAGAAGAACATGCAGACGGAGTTCTCGCCCTCGTTCGATAACCGTAACCGCAAGGTGGTCTACATGGAGACCTTCGGACGCCTCATGGCCGGCATTGCCCCATGGATAGCCCTGCCGGATGAAGCCGGACAGTCCGGAATAACCGGGGAATCTGCCATGCGCCACCAGCTCCGCGAGTGGGCACTCGCCAGCTACAAGAACGCTGTTGACCCCGACTCGCCCGACTACCTCTGCTGGGGCGTTGCTGGTCAGAACCTCGTCGATGCCGCCTACATAGCCGAGTCGTTCCTCCGTGCCTACGACCAGTTGTGGCTGCCGCTCGATGATGTCACCAAGCAGCGTTATATCAAGGAGTTCCAGAAGTTGCGCCGCATTGACCCGCCCTACACCAACTGGCTCCTTTTCTCCTCCGTCATTGAGGGATTCATTGCCAAGGCTGCCGGGCTGAGGGAGTACGACGAGTACCGCGTGAACTCCGCCTGCCGCAAAATGGAAGAGTGGTACGTGGGTGACGGCTGGTTTTCCGACGGTCCGGAGTTCGCCTTCAACTACTACAGCAGCTTCGTGTTCCACCCCATGTACCTTGAGACCCTCCAGGCGATGGTCGACGCGAAGGTGAACAGCCGCTTAGACTATCAGAAGTATTACGACCGTGAGCTGAAGCGCACGCAGAAATTTGCTATGATCCTTGAGCGGTTCATCTCACCCGAAGGCACCTTCCCCGTCTTCGGCCGCAGCATACCCTACCGCCTCGCCTGCCTGCAGCCGTTAGCGCTGATGGCGTGGTACGAGAAGTTGCCCAAGGACCTCTCCAACGGTCAGGTACGCGCCGCCCTCACCTCCGTGATGCACCGGATGTTCGACCATTCTGAGAACTTTAATGCCGGCGGCTACCTCACCATCGGCTTCTGCGGCTCTCAGCCTGACATTGCCGACTGGTACACCAACAACGGCTCCCTCTACATGACCTCCCTCTGCTTCATGCCCCTTGGTCTGCCCGCAAACCATCCCTTCTGGACAGACGCCGCCGAGCCCTGCACGCAGGCCAAGGCCTGGGGCGGACAGCCCTTCCCCAAGGATCATGACTGGAAGGATGATATTCAAACACGCGATAAATGGTAATACGTTGAACGTTGAACGTTCTTCGCAAGCGAAGCGTCTCCTGACGTCGCCGAGCGGAACGACATTAGTCTTGGCCTTTGCTTCCGGTTCCTTGGCCTGTCAGGCCGCGCGATGATTCCAACTGAAAGATGGTCAGGCCGTGCTCGGCACTGGCGGCAAAGATATACTCCATGATGTCGGCCGTGTCGTGCTCGAAGTCGGCCCATGCCTGGGCGTAAAGCCAGAAGGTGAACTCCAGGCAACATCCACTCTGCGAGGCCTCTGCCTGACGGACTAGCGGGTTCTTCTCTGCAATGACCTTCGGATTCTCGCGGAGCCACTCTTCTATATGATGACGGAACTTGGTGATGTTAGCCACCCCGTCATCGTCAAGACGGATGGAACGGAAGTCGAAATAGACTCTGCGCGACTGCTTGCGACCCACGTTTTGCTCCATGCCCAACCAGTTCTGGAAGGAGCCGTCCACCAGTGTCTGAGGCGTGACGGTGACAATGGTATTGTCGAAGTTGCGCACCTTCACAGTGGTCAGCGAGATGTCTTCCACCCTGCCGTTGACGCCGGCCGAGCCAAGCGTTATCCAGTCGCCGATATGCACCATATCGTTGTTCGTCAGGCGGATACCCGCCACCAGTCCCTTGATGGTGTCCTGAAAGGCCAGCATCAAGATGGCCGAGGCAGCGCCCAGCCCCGCAAACAGCGTTGTGGGGTTTTTGTCAACAACGATGGCAATGACCACAATGATGGCTATGAAGATGATCACAATCTTCGATATGCCGCAAACGGAATAGATATACTGCTGGCGCGCCGAGCGCGGGCCGTTCTCCAACAGCTTAAACGAGTCGATGAAAACGATGACGGCACGCGTGGACATCACCGTGATGTAGATGGCTGTCAGGCGGGCCAGCACCATGCGAACGGTGGGGAAATCGCTGAACGTCCAAGGCAACACTAACCAAATGACGATGGCCGGCACAATGCTACATGCCGTCTTCAGCACTCGCTCGTTGAACAGCAGGTCGTCCCATTTCGCCTCTGTCTTCGCCGTCAGTTTCAGCACCATAGGCACCACCACCTTCCTGCAAATCCAACCTGAGAGTGCTGCCAACAGGATGGCAACTATCACTAAAACGACATGGGTAACGGTATTGACCGCATGGCCCGTCATGCCGAACGCCCTTACGAGCTCCTCCACCAAAAACTGTATCTTTTCCATATTCATGATTTATTTACTTTTCTACTTCCACCCGTTCCAACTTGAAGTCGGCAGCGGAGAACCAGTTGGCGTGGCAGGGCACCTGCGTAAACGGTGAGTATGTGCTGATGCCATAGCGGAGGGAGGTGGGACCATCAATCTTGACCTCCAGCTCAACGGCTTGCCAGCCATTACCTAAGCCGCCCTCCTTGCCTGAAGCGGGAACCATTTTCGTAGTCTTATATTTGTCGAAGGCGGCTGTGGCAAAGAGGCAAACGCCGCCGCCGTCGGCACGGGCATTGCAGCTGACTCGGTAAGTGCCGGAATCCACCTCCTGTTCCAACGATGACAGTTGCATGTACCGGCTGTCCTCTGGTCCCCACATTTCCACATCGATATAGTGCACCGTAGAATCGCCCGTGAAGTACTCGCCGTTCTTCACGAAATTGGCATAGCAGTGGTGGCGCTCCTCAATCCACAGGTTATGTTCGTTCAGATAGTCACGGACCCAATCGGTCGTCCAACCCCGTTCTTCAGCCATTACCTCCTCGCGATGCCAGTTGTTGAAAGTATTGATAACACCGATGCTGGGGAAGATGGCCAACAGGGCAGCCAGCCAGATGACAATCCACCCGATGCGCTGACCGGTGCCCATACGCTGCACCTTGCCGGCTTTTGAGAGCAACATGTGGCAGATGGCATAGAGCGGGATGAAGAGCGCCAGCAGCAGGCTGATGATGAAAATAGCTACAGCCCACGGATGTATATAGAAGGTCTCTGCAAGGTTCAGGTAGCCCAGGTCGAAGGGAAGTCCGTAGCATTGGTCTCCTGGCACCATAAACACGAAGATCAGCGTTCCAGCAATGAGCAGGAAGCAGCCCAACAATACGAGCCCGAAGACGGCGGCAAAGGCCACAAAGATTCCTACCAGCATCTTCAGCAGCACGGAGAAACAGCCACGCATGTGGCCCTGCTGTTGGGGTTGCCGCTTGTCCTTGTCTTCTACCACCACGTCGGCCAGGTTCTGCGGCGTCACGTCCTTGCCTTCCATCTCTAATACCTCCTTGGGCTTCTTGGCCTCGGGCATGGCGATGGCCAGCACGATATAGAAGATGACGAAGCTCAGGTTGAAGGAGAACATGAAGCCTCCCATGTGGAACAGCTTGAGCAACGGGAAAAGGAAGAAGTTGGAACCTAAGAATAACAGCGCATAGCCGATGCGCCACCAGGTGACGTCTGTTCCTGTATAGGCAGCGAAGCCCGAGAGCACACCCGCCAGCATCTTGTCGTTAGGATTACGGTAGAGGCGCTTGCCCTTTGTTCGCGCGCGTACATTATTATATAAATTCTTAGCCTTCGACTGCGGCCCTTCGTGCTCACTGTGTACTTCTTCCTTTTTCTCGCTCCCGTCTTCGCCAGTCAACTGTTCGGGTTTGCCGATGCGGGTGATAATGTCCTTCACATGGTCGATGGTGATAGCCACCGTACCGTTTTCTTTCAACTCATCGAACAGTTCAGCGATACGTTCCTCTATATCGTCGGCAATTTCCTCGCCTCCCTCTTGCTTGCCGAAGGAGGCACGGAGCGACTCAATATACTGTTGCAGCAGTTCGTAGGCATCTTCGTCTATCTGGAAGAGGCGTCCGCACAGGTTGATGGTGATGTTCTTTTTCATTTTGCTTCTAATAGTTTGGGAGTAATGGTTTGAAGATAATTGATTGTGTTAGAGAGTTCTGTCCAGGCTCCGTCGAGGCCTTCGAGAAACTGTTCGCCCTCTTGGCTGAGGGCATAGTACTTGCGGGGCGGCCCCTGCGTAGACTCCTGCCACTGGTATTGCAGCAGTCCGTCGTTCTTCAAGCGGGTAAGCAACGGGTAGAGCGTTCCCTCCACCACGAGCAGCTCGGCCTGCTTCAGCTGTTGGATGATGTCGGTAGCGTAGGAAGGCCGGTGCTTCAGCAACAGCAGCACGCAGTACTCCAGCATACCTTTTCTCATCTGCGACTTGGCATTTTCTATGTTCATTATTCTGCTTTGATTAAGAATTCCGGTGCAAAGATAGGCAAAAACTTAGTACCTTGCAATACAAAGTACTAAGTTTTTGCCAAGAATTATATATATTTAACGCTTCGACAGGCTAAAGCGTGTGTATTGGCTACCTTTGGGGCTGTCGTTTACGGCCTGAACGCCCTTTGCTGCGAACGGATTAGCGGAATAGTTACTGCTTTTTGTTGGGGTTTCAAAAAAATGTTGTATCTTTGCACGCGAAATTGCGACGAAGAGCAATAGGTTAATCATTAAAACTAAATAGAAGATGGAATCAAGACTTGTTATCTACAATACGCTGACGCGCCAGAAGGAGCGTTTCGAGCCCATCAATGCCCCGCATGTGGGTATGTATGTATGCGGCCCAACAGTTTATGGCGATCCACATCTGGGGCACGCCCGCCCGGCTATCACCTTTGACTTGGTGTTCCGCTACCTGAAGCACTTAGGCTATAAGGTAAGGTACGTGCGCAACATCACCGATGTGGGCCATTTGGAGCACGACGCCGATGAGGGCGAGGACAAGATTGCCAAGAAGGCACGGTTAGAGCAGCTCGAGCCGATGGAGATAGCCGAGTACTATACCTTCCGTTACCACCAGGCCATGGACGCGCTGGGTGTGCTGCGTCCCTCGATTGAGCCGCACGCCACGGGTCACATCATCGAGCAGCAGCAGTTAGTGCAGCAGATCATGGACAACGGCTTTGCCTACGAGTCGAACGGAAGCATCTATTTCGATATTGAGAAATACAATAAGGTACACAAATATGGCATCCTCTCCGGCCGCTCCTTAGAGAACATCAAGGACGCCAGCCGCGAGCTGGACGGCGTGGGCGAGAAGAAGAACCAGGCCGACTTCGCCCTGTGGAAGAAGGCACAGCCCGAGCATATCATGCGGTGGCCATCGCCTTGGAGCGACGGCTTCCCCGGCTGGCACTGCGAGTGTACGGCCATGGGCCGCAAGTACTTAGGCGAGCAGTTCGACATCCACGGCGGCGGTATGGACCTCATCTTCCCCCACCACGAGTGTGAGATTGCGCAGGCTGTGGCCTCAATGGGACACCCGGCTGTGAAATACTGGATGCACAATAACATGCTGACCATCAACGGTCAGAAGATGGCCAAGTCGCTCGGCAACTTCATTTCCTTGGAGCAGTTCTTCACCGGCCAGCATGAGCTGCTGTCGAAGGCCTATTCGCCCATGACCATCCGCTTCTTCATCCTTTCCGCCCATTATCGCGGCACCGTCGATTTCAGCGACGAGGCCCTGCAGGCTGCCGAGAAGGGATTGGAGCGACTGATGAACGCCCTGGCCGACCTAGAGCGGGTGAGCCCTGTTGCCGAGTGCGACGCCGAGACGGAACGCATTGTGAAGAGCCTGCGCCAGAAGTGCTACGACGCCATGAACGACGACCTGGCCACGCCGCAGGTCATCAGCCACTTGTTTGAGGGCTGCACCGTCGTCAACCGCCTGGTTGACCACAAGGGTACCATCTGCGCCGACTGCCTGAAGGAGCTGAAGGAGGTGATGCACCTCTTCACCGAAGACATCCTCGGACTCAGCATCCAAAGTTCAACGTCCAACGCCCAGCGCGAAGAGGCGTTCGGCAAGGTGGTCGACATGGTCCTCTCGTTGCGCGCCAAGGCCAAGGCCAACAAGGACTGGGCCACCAGCGACCAGATTCGCGACGAGCTTGCCGCCGCCGGCTTCGAGGTGAAGGACACCAAGGACGGCGTGACGTGGAAGCTGAATAAGTGAATAGCCCCCTCCGACTCCCCCTGTAGGGGAGGGAGAAGTGAGAAGTGATCAGTGAAAGGCAGGAGCAAGAACGGATTGCTGCCATACGTGCGCTGCACGGTGACAGGCAAGGAATCGCAGTTCATCTACGCCACGGCGGGAGAGGAACTGCTTTGCGTTGACTATTCCAACGACCCAACTATCTTCCGCATCGTGCGCGAGGGGATGCAGCTGAACCTGCTTGACTCGACAATCTCCTTCCCCTCACCTCTCACTCTTCCCTCCCCTACAGGGGGAGTCGGAGGGGGCTCCTCCCTTCTCACTCCTTCCTACATCATTGTAGAACCCGACTTTCTGGTGGACATCTCTGCCGTAGCCCGTTGCTTTCTCGGCGAATACGGTCACCATCCCCTGCACTACACGCTGAACCGCCTGCGCCCACGCCCCAACACGCAGGCCATCCTCTTGGGAAACTTCGCCGGCGACGCTCTCGACGACATTGTCCACAGCACCGATGCCGACGGTTACGACGTGAGTCAGACGCTGCGCCGCTCCTTCAGCGAGCAGGCGCTGCAGTTCTGCGCTTGTAAGGGTTTCAACGGTAGGGTGTTCAACGAAGATGCCCGACGACAGGCAGCGAATATCCGCGAGGTGTCCGACCTGCTCTTCCAACCTGGAAACACCAACACTTACGACAGGGGAAAAGTGCTGTTGGAACCGTCGTTTGTCTGCGAGCGCTTAGGGCTGCAGGGACGCGTTGACCTCATGACTACCGACCTCCGCCTGCTCATTGAGCAGAAGTCGGGTCGCGGACGCAAGCAGGAGCACTATGTGCAGCTGCTGCTCTACTACGGCGTGTTGCGCTACAACTTCGATATTCCCGACCACCTGACGGCCACCTGTATGCTCTACTCCTACTATCCCGCCGCCCAGGGTCTGCTCCATGTGCCATTCCAACGTCAGCTCTTCCGCGAGGCCCTACAAATGCGAAACCAGATTGTAGCCACCGAGCTGCTGATGGCACGTGAAGGCGTCGGCCGCATCCTGCCCCAGCTTACGGAGGAGGTGATTTACAAGAATGCGCGCCGCGACGGCTTCTTCCATGAACGGCTCGCCCCGCAACTCTCACATCTCACCTCTCAATTCTCTACGCTCACCCCTCTTGAGCGTGCCTACTACGAGCGGATGCTCACCTTCGTCTACCGCGAGCAGCTGGCCGCCAAACTCGAAGTGCCAGCCTCCGACCGTTACACTGGACTGCGTGTCGTCAGCTGTGACAAGACCGACGGTGCCACTGGCTACGACCTCATCACCTTAGCCCTCGACGACACTGTGCTGGCTACGGAACAGTGTCCCGACTTCCGAGGAGGCGACCTCGTCTACCTCTATGCCTACGAGGGCGAGCCCGACATCCACCGTGCCATCCTCTACAAGGGTGTCCTCCACGGCATCGGTGTCAGCCGCATCGTGGTCAAGCTGAGTGACAGCCAGCAGTCGTTCGACAGCCAGGGCGTATGGGCCGTGGAACACGGCAACAGTGATATTAGCTGGACCAGTGCCATTCGTAGCATTCACCAGTTCATTGCGTCACGTCCCGACAAGCGTGCCCTGCTCCTTGGTCAGCGTGCTCCACGTTCCGACCTGTCGAAACAACTGTCTCAGTCCTACCATCCCCATTATGATGATGTGATTACCCGCGCCCTCCAGACTCTCGACTATTTCCTGCTCATCGGTCCTCCGGGTACCGGCAAGACCTCTATGGCCCTTCGCTACATTGTAAGTGAAGAAAAATCTTCACTTTTATTAATGGCCTACACCAACCGCGCCGTGGACGAGATCTGCGCCATGCTCAGCGATGCCGGTTTCGACTACGTGCGCTTTGGCAACGAAGCCTCGTGCGACCCGGCCTACCACGACCATCTCTTCCGACGGATGGCTACCGACGGCACACCGCGGTTAGACGACCTGCGCCAGCGGCTGCGCGGCGTGCGTATCGTCGTCTGTACCACGCTGACCGCACAGCTCCTGCCCCTGACATCCCTCTTCCATTTCTCCTTAGCCGTCATCGACGAGGCGTCACAGCTTTTAGAGCCGGGCATCATCGGCCTGCTGGCCTCCGACAGCATAGACCGCTTCATCCTCATCGGCGACCACAAGCAGCTGCCCGCCGTAGTTCAGCAGCCTGCGGCCGATAGTGTGGTCAGCAACCCGTTGCTCCTCGATGCCGGCATCACTGACTGCCGCCAGTCGCTCTTCGAGCGTCTGCTACGTCACGAACAACGGTACGGACGCACGCAGTTCGTCGGCGTGCTGCATTACCACGGACGTATGCATCCCGACATTGCCGCCTTCCCCACCCGGATGTTCTACGCCCGCGAACAACTGTTGCCTGCCGGTTGTCCGCATCAGACGGCGCATACGCTGCCCTATCTGCAGGTTACCGCTGCAGACCATTTGGACGGACTGCTGATGAAGCACCGCGTGCTGTTCTTTGACACGTCGATGTGCCCATCACTATCCGAACCTCAGATGGTGGCCGACCTGCTGCGACGCACCCGCCGCTTCTATGGCAACCGCTTTGATGCCGACAAGAGCGTAGGCATCATTGTGCCCTACCGCTTTCAGATAGGACTTATCCGACAGGAGCTGGGCGATGACGCGGAACTGCAAGACGTCACCATCGACACGGTGGAGCGCTACCAGGGTTCGCAGCGCGACGTCATCATCTACTCCTTCACGGCCACCGAGCCTGAGCAGCTCGACTTTCTCACCGCCAACTGTTTCGAGGAGACCGACGGCGAGGACTCTTCATCCGGGCATGTCATCGACCGCAAGCTCAACGTTGTGATGACCCGCGCCCGCTGCCAGCTTCTCCTGACGGGCTACGCTCCTCTGCTACGGCAAAATCCCCTGTTTGCCCAGCTGATTGACGAATATGGGGCTGAACGGGTATTCTTCAGACAGTAGGTCTTTCGTGAAAAACGGATGGCCAACTCATCGTGAGCGGGCCATCCGTGAAAAGAGGATTTTTATGTGTTTTATTGGTACGAGAGAGTACGTGATTAGTCCTCTGCTGACGTTGTCTCTTTGTTCTTGAATGCACCGTTATACTGGGTCTCACGCTCAGGAATAACCCAAGTCCAATTGTTACCATCCTTAGGACCAATGGTTGTGACATACGCCTCGAGGAAGCTGCCCTCTGGCCATGTCTTGCGCACGATGGTGTCGCCCCAACGCTTGTGGTCGAACCAGTCGTTGCCCTCACCCCAAAGATCGAAGCGGCGATAGAGCTTGATCTCTGTCAGCAGGTCGTCGCCTGTCTTGGCAGACTTTGTATAATTTGCATCGTAAGGGCTGACGGCCTCGAAAAGCAACTGCTGAGCTTCAGCATTCTTGTTGAGATGAACATCGGCCTCAGCCTCTAAATAATACATCTCAGCTGCGCGAATCAGATGGAACGAACCGCCGTTGGCATATTTGCACAAGAACTTCATCGACATATAGGCGAAGATATAGGATGCGGAGAGTACGCGGTCGGCGTAGTCGGCCTGGGCACGTTTAAAGAGCTTCTTCGTGCTACGGCCTGCGGCATTGCACTCCTTCAGCTCTTCGTCGGATGGTACCAGGTAGAGCCAGCGACGTGTATCGCTCTCGGGAATCTGGTCGATCAGCTGCTTGCTGATGGCTGTCGGACGCTGCTTGCACTGATTACTGTTGGCATTGGAACCCTGATAGGCAAAGAACGAATAGAAATAGATGGTCTGTTCCTGTTCTTCGTATACACCCCAGATCCATTCCTTGTTAGGTGTGTTGAAGCCACTCTTATACTCCTCTTCTGACATGAGGGAGTAGTTCTGTCTGGCCAGTGCGGCATACTGGGCTGCTTTCTGCCAGTCCTGACGGGTGGCGGCTGCACGGGCGTAGATGGCGTATGCTACATCAAGGTTGGGCTTATAGAACTCATCGCTGCCACGGTCCATCCCGCATTTCTGGAACAGGCTGACGGCCTCGTCGAGGTCCTTATAGATCTGTGCGTAGGTTTCCTCCAACGTAGCTAAGCCCTGATCGCCTGTAGACTGATCCAGACGCAGGATAATACCGTCGGTCTTACCCTGCTCGTCGCTCCAGCGATGGCAGTAGATTTGCGACAGCTGGAAGAAAGCGTATGCACGGAAGGTGAGAGCCTGGGCTTTGACATAGGCCTTTTCCTCGTCGGTACCCGTAGCTGCATCGATGTTACAGATAATGCTATTGGCATTGGCAATCTGCTTATAATAATAGTACCAAGCGAAATAATCGTAGATGCTGGATTTCATCAGGTGATATGTCTGGTCGAAGATAGGAGCGTAACCAGGATAGTTCACTTTCTGGAAATCGGCGCCGGGGTAGTTGCCGTACCATGTCTTGATACTTCCTTCACCGTTCCAGCCCTGAGAGCTGCAATACTGTGTCGACATAGCCTTGCACATACCGTTGATGATCAGAGCGGCGTTCTTGGCTGATTCTACCATTGTGGCAGTACTCTCAGCGTTCTCTGGAGCCGTATCGAGATAGTCTTTCTCGCAGGCTGTGAAGCCTAACGCAGCGATGCTCAATAATAATATATATTTCTTCATAATCGTTATTGTTTTTAGAATTTGACATTCAGACCAATGGTGTAGACACGTGGTGTTACAAGGTAGTTGTACTGATTACCATTGTAACTCATCTGCGGGTTCATACCCTGACGCTTTGTCAGCGTAAATAGGTTTTCGCAGGATAATGTCAGCGTTACACCATCAAGGTCGATCTTGCGAACCAGATTCTTGGGCAGCTGATAGCTGAGGTTAATGTTCTTCAGAATCAAGTAGCTGGCGTTTGTCAGCCAGCGTGAACTGGTGGGATTAAGTGTGGCAGAGAGGTCACCGTTAATCTTCGGCGTATTGCAGACCATAGGGATACCGTTGGGATCGATGGCATCGTTCTCGGTGCGCTGCTCGTAGGTCCAGGAGTCCATGATATCCTTGTGCTTGTTGGTGACACCAGCGCTCATCAGGTCGGCGTAGTTGTAATCGAGCACCTTACCGCCAAGTGAATAGGTAAACAAGGTGGCCAACGACAGACCCTTCCAAGCGACATTCAGATTGAAGCTGCCATAAGCCTTGGGGATTGCTGAACCGTGGAATTCCTTCTTGGCGTAGGTAGTGGAATAGGTATAGGGTACACCGTCGATAACCACTAAGCCGTCAAGCAGCGATCCGGTAATCTCCTCGCCGTTTTCCGCATCACCATAGGTGGCATCGCCCATCTTGAAGAAATAGTTTTCATCATCGAAGGTGAAAAGCGACATACCGTTCTTGGTGTTGATACCGCAGTAGGTGTACATGAACCAGGAATAGCGGTCCTTGCCCTCCACGATTTTCTTCGCACCGTCGAGGATACCGTCCTTGTTCTCCTCAGGCAGTTTTACGACCTTGTTCTTCAGCAGTGTGATGCTGGCACCCAGATTAACGCGCCAGTCGCGGTCTTTGTACACATCCATATCGGCAGAGAATTCCAGACCCTTGTTAGAGATGGTACCGATGTTCTTTGTGATGACTGCCTGGGCAGAACTTGTTGTTGTAGCACCAGCAGAGAGCGGCATGTTAACGTCGAAGAGCAGATCCTTATTGCGCTTGTCGAAGTACTCGATGCTGAAGTTCAGACGGTTGAACAGACGGCCGTCGAGACCAACGCCCCAGCTCTGTCCTGTCTCCCACTTCAGATCCTCGTTGGGCAGCTGAGAAATCCAATAAGCACCTTGCAACGCATTCTTAGTTGCAGCATAAAGTGCCTGATAACCATAGAGACCAGAACCGGCATCGTTACCTACCTCACCGTAGTCGGCGCGGAGTTTCAGGTAGTTCACCCAGTCCACGGGCTTCATGAATTCCTCATTAGAGATCACCCAGTTACCACCGACTGACCAGAAGTTACCCCATCGTGCATCCTTTGAGAAGCGAGAGCTACCGTCGCGGCGGAAGCTGGCCTCGATGTTGTAGCGGCTAT
>ONKY01000101.1 GCA_900318585.1 uncultured Prevotellaceae bacterium | reverse complement strand
GGTGAACGTACTGCAGTCGATGATCCTCACAGATCAGGAAGGAACAGGTCATATGGTGCTCACTCCAACATACCATGTATTCCAGATGTACACTCCGTTCCAGGAGGCTACCTACCTGCGCGACCAGGGTGCCAACAGGCTCTACCGCATCGCCTCCGGCGCCAGCGACTACGACTACAACTGGACAACCGTCCTGATGAACAACATCGGCAACCGCATGCAGGGCATCTCGCTCCACTACTACACCTGCTCCGGCTGGGAGGGCTCGAAGGGCTCGGCCACAAAGTTCGACAACGACCAGTACTACTGGGCATTAGGCAAGTGCTTAGAGATAGAGGAGGTGATCAAGAAGCACAAGGCCATCATGGACGAGAAAGACCCGAAGAACCAGATTGGACTGCTCGTTGACGAGTGGGGCACCTGGTGGGACGAGGAGCCGGGCACCATCAGCGGACACCTGTTCCAGCAGAACGCCCTGCGCGACGCCTTTGTTGCCTCGCTGTCGCTGAACGTGTTCCACAAATATACCGACCGCGTGAAAATGGCCAACATCGCACAGGTGGTAAACGTGCTGCAGTCAATGATACTGACCGATCAGGAAGGCACGGGCCACATGGTGCTGACGCCCACCTACCACGTGTTCGAGATGTACACGCCGTTTATGGAGGCCACCTACCTGCCCGTTGACCTGCCCACAGAGACTATTCAGGTGAGCAAGGCCTACTTCAAGGAGAAGGAGGGCGCTAAGGATGCCGGCTACCGCCCCTGCCCCATGCTCTCCGCCTCGGCAGCAAAAGCCACGGACGGCAGCCTCGTGCTGGCGCTGACCAACGTCAGCCTCGACAAGGCTCAGACCATTGACTTCCAGATTGACGGCTACACGGCTAAGCAGGTCAGCGGACGCATCCTCACCTCGAAGAACGTGGCTGACTACAACGACTTCCAGCACCCCAGCGTCGTGGCTCCCGCAGCATTCAAGGACGCCAAGCTGAAGAAGGGGGTGCTGACGGTCAATATTCCCGCCAAGAGCATCGTCGTGCTGACGCTGAAGTAAAGATGTAACGCGACGGCAGCGTTCCGTCAAGACAAACGTATCGGGCCAGGCTCACCACAATGAACCTGGCCCGATTTGTATGTAAGAGGAAAAATGTTAGAACTTATAGTCAATGCCAACACCGATGACATTGTTCGTGCGGCTGTAGACAGTCTTGGCGGAGACAGCGGTCTGTTCCTTGGTGTAGTCGCTATAGATAGTGCAGAAATAGCTTACGTTCAGGCGAACCTTGTCAGTCAGATTCACAGCACCTCCAAGGCCAACGCTATAGCTGTCGCAGGCGAAAGAAGTGTCCTTCTGGTATTCGTCGCTCAGACCATAGTCGGTGCGCTGGCCACCGCAGCTAACGGTGAACTTATCGTTGATATCAAACTCTACGCCGGCAAGGAATTCGTGGGTGCCTCCTGTCAGCGACTCCTGACGGTCAGCGGCCATCTTGGCATTCTTGTCGTCGAAGAAATGATACTCCAAGGCGGCACGCACCTTCGGTGTAATCTCATAACCGGCAGCCACTACCAGCAGGGCGGGCATGTCGTAGCGCGTCTCGGCACCGTCGGCGTACGGGGTCATCTCATTGCCAAGGGTAGCAGCGATGTTCTGCAGCACGGCGGGATTGTTGGCGGCGAGATAGCCCTTCAGTTGGTCGCCGATGCCGGCAGAGAGTTTGTTGGTCTTGTTCTCGGTGTTGATTTTCGTGCGGAACTCATAGCGGGCAGCCAGGGTGAGCGGCCCTTTGTGGAAGTCGGCACTCAGGATGGGGGCGAATCCCCAGGCGCGCTGATCGACGTCAAGCTCCAATGCTGCCAAAGAATTGAACATGGGGTGCTGGTCGGCATTGACGTGGCCACGGTAGTAGCCGTCATAGTAATTGGCACGCACGCCCACAGCTGCCGAGAGGTTGTCGGTGATGCGGTAGGTGAAGTTGAGCTGTCCGCCGTAGATGTACTGCTTGCCCTCCATCTGGGACTCGAGCGTGTACTGGTCAGAGGTGATACCGTTGGCTCCCAACAGACCGGCAAGTTTCTCATTGAACATGGGCACGCCGTTGTCGTACTTCACGAAGCCGCCGCTGCCCACGATACCAATCATCGTTGAGACGGCCAAGCGGTCTTTCTTGTAGCTGGCAAAGAGGGCGGGCACAATGGGAGCCGAGGCCACGCCGTTGTACTTGGCAGTCGGCGTTTCAATGTCACGGTTCTGCCAGGGCTTCTGGAAGTCGAGTGACATCTGGAAACCGTCATAGCCCCAAGCCAGTCCGGCAGGGTTCGAGTAGGCTGCGTCAATCTCCATAGAAGCGCCGCGTGCAAACATGCGGTCGAAAGCAATGTGATAATTCGTGTTGGTCATCAAGCCGCCTGCCTTCGAAACAAGGGCCACACAAAACAGCAGCGCTGCTGCAGAAAAAAGTCTTTTTGTCATATAAGTTGGTCAATTAATGAAGAATTTGGTGCAAAGGTACGAAAAAAAAGTGAAAAATGAAGAGTGAAAAGTGAATAATTTGCTACCGCCGACTAAAAATTATGAGTGATGAATTATGAATTATGAATTTAAATGCGTACCTTTGCACCATGAAACAACTAAATCTTTTCATCATTACATGCCTGACAATGCTTGTTGCTGCGTGTGGACCAAGCACCAAGCAGACTGGAGAGCAGGCGGGCGATCACAATGAATTGGCAGACTCTGCCATGAGTCTCGAACCGAAATATGCCACAGGCTACAGCGTGAAGGACTCGGCGGGCATCCGACTGGTCAGCGTAGGACGTCACGACCGCTTTGCGCTGGTGAGCACAAAAGAAACCGAAGTGCCAGAAGGCTACACGAAGGTGAAGGTGCCCATCAATAGCACCATCTGTATGACAGCCCTACAGTTGTCGAACTTCACCGTCCTCGACGCCCACGACGTGGTGAAGGGCATCACCGGCACAAAGAACCTATTTAATAAGGATATACACGCCCGCGTAAAAGACGGACGCATCGTAAAGATAGGTATGGAGGGCAACTTTGACACGGAGATGGTGATAGCCGCCAACCCCGACGTCATATTCATCTCGCCCTCCAAGCGTGGCGGCTATGAGACCATCAAGGAGACAGGCGTCACCCTTGTACCCCACTTGGGCTACAAGGAGCTTGACCCGTTAGGACAGGCCGAATGGGTGAAGTTCGTAGGCATGTTCATCGGCAAGGAGCACGAAGCTTGCGAGGTGTTTGCAGGTATTGAAAAGCGATACAACGATTTAAAGTTGAGTGTTCAGCGGTTAGTGTTTGGTGACTCGACTGCCAAGCCAAAACTCCCAACCGTGACCAGCGGCGAGATGCACTACGGCACGTGGCACGCCGTGGGTGGCAAGAACTACTTGGCCCAGATATTCCGCGACGCAGGAGCCGAGTATGTCATTAACGACGAAGAGACGTCCGGCGAGAACCTAGAGTTTGAGAAGATGTATGAGTTGGCGGCCAACGCCGACTACTGGCGCATACTGAACAGCTATCCCGGCGAGTTCTCTTACGAGGCACTGAAGGCCTCCGAGCCGCGCAACGAGCTGTTCAAGGCCTTCAAGGAAAGACAGGTCATCTACTGCAACATGAAGCAGCAGCCGTACTACGAGATTACCCCCGTACAGCCCGACGTGCTACTGAAAGACCTCGTGGCCATCTTCCATCCTGAGCTGGTGGAGGCCGACTATCAGCCAACTTTCTACAGGCTTCTGAAATGAAAGATAAAAAAGAAAGATGATGAGAAAGACGCTGCTGCTACTGGCTCTCCTGCTACTGCTGACCATCCTGAACCTGCTCATCGGAACGGTGAAAATACCCGTTGCCGACGTGTGCAGGATACTGGCGGGCGACCACAGCAACGAGATATGGCGTAACATCATCTTCAGTTCTCGTCTGCCGCAGGCGCTGACAGCCATCGTGGCCGGTGCAGGTTTGGCCGTAAGCGGACTTCAGATGCAGACCGTTTTCCGCAATCCCCTGGCAGGCCCGTCGGTGCTCGGTATCAGCAACGGCTCCGCCCTCGGTGTGGCTATGGTGGTGCTGCTCTCAGGACAGATAGGCGGGGTGGCGCTGAGCCGACTCGGCTACTTAGGCGATGCGGCTATGTCCATAGCCGCCATCGTCGGTGCTTTAGCAGTAATGATGCTCATCGTCTGGATCTCGCAGAAAGTCAGGGGAAACGTCACCTTATTGATTATCGGTGTGATGATAGGCTATCTGGCCAACGCCATCATCGGCGTGCTGAAGTTCCTGTCGCCAGAGGAGGACGTGAAGTCGTTCGTGGTCTGGGGACTGGGGTCGTTCAGCCGCGTGTCGGGCGACGAGATGCTGCTCTTCGTGCTGCTTATGTGCGTGCTGCTGCCGCTGAGCTTCCTCATGGTGAAACCCATGAACCTCCTGCTGCTGGGAGAGCGCTATGCCCAGAACTTGGGTCTGAACGTGCGACGTGCCCGTCTGTTGGTGATTGTCTGTTCTGGTGTGCTGGTGGCAATCGTCACAGCCTACTGCGGCCCCATCATGTTCATCGGCCTTGCCGTGCCCCACTTGGCGCGCGCCGTGTTCCGAACCAGCGACCACCGTCAACTGCTGCCTGCTACCGCCCTCTGCGGCGCCCTGTTGGCATTGGTCTGCAACCTGATCGCCCGAATGCCAGGCTTCGAGGGAGCCCTACCCGTCAACAGCGTCACCGCCCTTGTTGGCGCTCCCGTCATCGCCGCCGTGCTCTTCCGCAAGCGCAAGGACGAGATGGAATAATCTCTGTTTTTCTAGTAACTCACAGTAAGCCATAGTTTTTCAGAGTATCACGCCAATGGAAGCCTTCACGTTCCAGTCGACGGTTTTCATGGTGGTGGTATCGTAGGTATAGCGGAAACGCTGTCCTTGCCCTATCAGGCTGATAAACCAGTTACCCATCCAGTAAGAGGCAGCCACCCGCGTATCAAGATTCAAGGAAACCTTTCCGTTTATATTCTTATCTCCTGAATGCGTCATCAATATGTTTTCTTGCGCTTCATCTGGATATATATCATAACGCGACACCTTCACATGGTTAAACAAAGTGATCACGGGCATTACCACAGCGTTGAGTGTCAAACCCTTCACGGGCACCCAGTTGTAGGTATAACCCGCGCCAAGACTTCCCTGCCAAGTTTGCATCTTGCCAATTCGGTCGGATGTAATTAAGAACCAGAAATTGTTAGGATGAGCAAAATCATACTTCTGAGTGTAGAACATCAGCCCGGCAATGAACGAACCCGCCTACCGCAGCTGAAGCGTAGACTGGTCGTAGGCGGCTGGTAAAGATACGCACTTGTTGTTGAAGAGCCAATAACCGTCGAACACGAACGATTCGAAGTCCATCGGGGTGCCTAAAGCTTTTCCATCAAAGGACGCGGTTTCTATCGACTGACCGCTGGTGAAAACCATCTCGCACTCTGGCTCGTCAAACTTAAACCGCCGGTATCAGATGTTGATGCCATTGTTTGGAGAGGACATATTGAACGACATATTGATGCCCTTGTTGCCCGACATCGAGAGCGAATAGCCGCCACCATAGCCACGATACCCCACCCATAAGCCTACTGAGGTGGCCACAGGTGGCTTGATTCTCATGGCCATGTCCAAGGTCTCCCCTTACATAAGTCCATGCTCTGCACCTGACATATGGGTATCAATCTTCATGTTCAGCTAATCGGTGCTCGAACTGGCAATGACACGCCATTTCTTTTCTGGAAGCCCAATATATTCAGAGTCCGTACCCTTGACATTCGATGAGTCAAGATAAGCTACCAAGCGTTTCATAAAACTACTCTCCTGTCCGTAGACCGAGCTACAGCCAAGCCAGATGAGCAGAGCCATAAATGCAAAAATCTTTTCCATGGATGCAAAGATACAAAACTTTTCCAGGATTCTTTGCATTTCTCTAAACTTTTTCGTAACTTTGCACATCCTTTTCTGTTTCATTTTAAACATATTCGAATATGAAGAATTTCAAATCTTTCCTTGCCGCCATCCTTATCGTCTGCGGCACCGTAAACATTCAGGCACAGGTGATGAAAGGCTCCGACCTAGAGAAATATGCCAAAGAGAGATACGGCGACAAGTGGCTAGATTCAGCCAAGAACCTGGCCGGGGAACTGACCCTCGACAAGAATGAAAGCCTGACATATCAGGAGGTGATCGAGGCTCCGGGCAAGACCAAGCTACAACTCTACGTAGCCCTGAATTACTGGGCGACCGCCACCTTCAAGGACAAGCAAGCCATCACCCTCAATGACAAGGAGACTGGCTGCATCATCATCTCGTCAGTCATCAAGAACATTGTGGAGCATACGGGAACCATCAACAAATACTCTGTCAGCATAACACCTGTCATCCGCCTCGACATCAAGGATGGGAAAGTGCGGGTCACATACACAGTGCAGACCTATGATGTTTTGGCTGATATTAGTGGTGGTTGGCTCAGTCCTGTTGATGATAACAGAAAGACCTATGGCGACTCCAAGCGGAAGGCCGACGACAAAACCAATGCCAACCTTTACGACGAGCAGTGGGAGATAGCCAAGCACTATCCCTTTGTGGAGAAGGATGCCCAGAAACGCACCTGTGCCAAGGCTCTCGTAATGACCCACGCCTACAGCAACGCCATTATTGACAAGGTAGAAGAGGCTCTGAAGAACGGACTCATAGGCAACGATGATGACAATTGGTAACGAAACTCCCCCCATACCTGCTATCCTCTATTCGCCATCCGATAGACAGCCTCCATATCGCTGGCTTGCAGCACCTCCATTGCTCCCACGGTAATGGTTCCTTCGCGGCTGCATTTACGAACCATCAACTGGATCTCCTCGTCGGTGGCGGGGCGGCCTATCAGCTCAGGTATAGTAATAGGCATTCCTATCTGTCGGAAGAACTGCTCAATAGCATTGATGCCGCGTAGGGCAGTCTCTTTAGGATGGCTGAAATCGTTAGACACACCCATCACATTGACAGCAAACTGGACAAAGCGGTTCAGATGGCGCTCCATCACGTAGCGTGCCCAAGAAGCCCAGAGGGCAGCTAAGCCTGCGCCGTGAGTTGCACCGTAAAGGGCGCTTAGCTCATGTTCCAAGCGGTGGGTGGCGAAGTCTTTCTCCGTGCCGCACTCCGTCAGGTCGTTATGGGCCAGCGAACCAGCCCACATGATCTGAGCACGCAGTCGGTAGTCCTCAGGACGATTCATCACCTCTACGGCACACTCCTTGACCGTGCGCAGCAGGGCCTCGCTGATAGCGTCGGTCAGCAGCATATCCTCGTATTTCGAGAAGTAGCGCTCCATCGTGTGCATCATAATGTCGGTGCAGCCGGCAGCCGTCTGATAAGGCGGAAGGGTGTAAGTACGCTCAGGATTCATAATGCAGAAGCGGCAACGGCACAGGTCGCTGTTGATGCCACGCTTGATGGAGCCCTCGTCCTTCGTAATCACACAACTGCTGGACATCTCGCTGCCTGCAGCAGGAATGGTGAGCATCACGCCGATGGGCAGACATTGCTTGGGTGCAGCCTTTCCAGCCCAGAAATCCCAGACATCGCCGTCATAGCTCACACCGTAGCCAATAGCTTTGGAGGAGTCAATCACGCTACCACCACCCACAGCGAGGATGAAGTCCACGTCCTCCTGACGGCAGAGGGTGATTCCCTCCTGCACTTTTGACAACAGGGGATTGGGCACTACCCCACCCAACTCCACAAAGGAAATGTCTGCCTCGCGAAGCATCGCATACACCTTGTCAAGCAGGCCAGAGCGCTTGGCACTCCCTCCGCCGTAATGTACCAGCACCTTCGTGGCACCATTGGCTTTCAATAACTGCGGAAGCTGCTCTTCCGACGATTTCCCGAACACAACTCGCGTTGGGGCATAGAAATTAAAGTCCTTTATCATAATTATCCATTCTTTAACGTCGGCAGGGAGATGTGGTAGCGCACGGCCAGGAAGCGGATGAGACACGTCGTGAGAAAAGAGAGAACAGCAGTAACTTCAATGGGTAGCCCCAACTCTGCAAGTCCCCAATAGACCAGACCTCCCAACACACAGGCCATAGCGTAAATCTCCTTATGGAAAATGACCGGCTCATTGTTGAGCAGCACGTCACGGATGACGCCGCCCGCAGAACCCGTGATACAGCCCATGATGATAGCCACCCAAAACGGCTGCCCAAAGGCCAATGATTTCTGAATACCTGCAATGGTAAAGAGCGCCAAACCCAACGTGTCGAACACAAACCAAGCATTCTTAAGAGGTTCCATCCAGCGACCGAAGAACACCACCGTCAACAACGCTACCGCCGTACAAATCATATAGACCGGCGTTGTCATCCAGAATGGTGTGGTGGAGAGCATCACGTCGCGGATGGTACCGCCGCCTATGGCTACGGCAATGCCGCAGACATAGCCGCCGAACCAGTCGAAATGCTTGGCGGCAGCATGGCGGATGCCGGAAATGGCAAAGGCAAACGTTCCCAACAGCTCTATCAGTTTGATAATGATTTCTTCATTTTCCATCACTTCTCACCTCTTACTTTTCACTTCTCACCTCTCACTTCTTCACTTCTCACCTCTCACTTCTCTTTAAACCTTTCCCCCCAATAGTTCACCATCCGCTCGTAGAGTTTTTCCTCGGCGGGCGAGTGCTGGGCAAACCACAGGCGCTCATCTTTCAATGCGTCAGGAAGATACTGCTGAGGAGTGAAGTGGCCGGGGAAGTCGTGCGGATACTTGTACCCGTCATGATAGCCCAGTTCCTTCATCAGCTGCGTTGGAGCGTTGCGGATAGGCAGCGGAACGGGCTGGTTTCCAGTACGGCGAACAAGCTCCAGGGCAGCATCAATGCCCAGATAAGCAGAATTACTCTTTGGCGAGGTCGCTAAGTAGACCGTTGCCTCAGCGAGGGGGATGCGTCCTTCGGGCCAACCAATCTTCTGTATCACGTCAAATGCAGTATTGGCCAACAGCAGGGCATTGGGATTAGCCAAGCCGATGTCCTCAGCAGCAGAGATGACCAGTCGGCGAGCTATGAATTTGGGGTCTTCGCCTCCCTCAATCATCCGCGCTAACCAGTAGAGTGCCGCGTCAGGGTCGCTGCCGCGAATACTCTTGATGAAGGCCGATATGATGTCGTAGTGCATCTCGCCGTCTTTGTCGTAGGCCAGAGGGTTCTGTTGCAGGCGGGCCGTTACCACTTCGTCGGTCAGCGTCACGTCGCCGCTCTCCGCCTCCACTACCAGTTCCAGGATGTTCAACAGCTTACGGGCATCGCCACCACTAAAGCGTAGGAGAGCATCTGTTTCCTTCAGTTCGATATGTCGTTCCTTTAGGATAATGTCGGTGGTAACGGCGCGGTGGAGCAGCTGCAAGAGGTCATCCTTCTCCAGCGACTTCAGCACATAGAGCTGACAGCGGGAAAGCAGCGGCCGGATAACCTCGAACGAGGGATTCTCCGTCGTGGCACCTATTAGCGTGACAATACCGCGCTCCACGGCGCCTAACAGAGAGTCCTGCTGAGACTTGGAGAAGCGGTGAATCTCGTCGATAAACAATATGGGTGACGCCTCATTGAAGAAACGACCTTTCTGGGCCTTCTCTATTACGTCGCGCACATCCTTCACGCCGCTGGTTACAGCAGACAGCGTAAAGAACGGCGTCTGGAGCCGGTGCGCAATAATCTGCGCCAGCGTGGTTTTGCCCACTCCTGGCGGTCCCCAAAGGATAAATGAGGATATTCGGCCGCTTTCTATCATGCGGCGCAAAACTGCCCCTTCACCCACCAAATGCCGCTGCCCGATATAGTCGTCCAGCGTGCGCGGTCTCATTCTTTCTGCTAACGGTTGTGACATATTCAGTGCTCAAAGGTACAAAGAATAATTAAGAAGAAAGAGGAAAAATGAAAAAAAGTTGAGAAAAAACTTGTAAAACAGAAATAAAGTACTTACATTTGCACCAAGAAATAATAAAAAAGTCAATTTAGTATGGAAAAGAAAGCCGACAATGGAGCTGTGTCCATCAAGACACTCACCAAGAGCAATGTATGGGACGTTCAGGAGAACGACATCTTCCGTATGTGGGAAGGCGCCGAAAAGGACAGCGAAGTCAAGGAGAACGTCCGCCACTATGTGGACATTATCCGCGTAGCCTTCATGATTGAGGAAATCAGCGACCAGAAAGTAGTCAAGGAGAAATACGAGAAGCAGGGATACAAGGTTGCCCAAGTGAAACTGGACGACAATAAGAAAGTATTCTGGGCATTGAAGAAACGCCCCATCATGCGCGTCACAGACCTGACTTATGAAAACATCCGCCACATTAGCGCCGCCAAACTGGTGGAAGTGCTGAACCGCAACTTCGGCGGTGGCTGGGACTCTCTGTCACAATCCATCAAGGACATCATAGAAAGCGGCTTTGACATTAGCACTACCACCCTGCCTGCCGACCGGCTTCACAAGAAGGGTGGCATGTACGAAAAGAAGGTGGCCGACGGCTTCGAGGTACTGGAAGTTCCCAAGGGCACGTGGGTGGAAGCCATCTTCGCTAAACTGAAGCCTGAGACAGAGAAGCCCAGGATGAAGTTCGGCAACAGCACACCCAGCGAAGAGGGTGACGAGGACGACGAGGACTTTGAGATTGAGGACAACTACAACAAGCCCGACGAGGACGACGTGGAGATAGAAGGTCCGGACGACGATGAGATCACGGAGGACAATTACTCTACGATGATGGACATCGAAAGCGATCCCGACGAGGAAGTAGAGGGGCTCGCCGTCTACTCAGAAGACTAACAATTCCTGATAAATACGCTGCACGGGTAGCCCCATGACGTTGTAATAACTGCCGTGGAGCCCCGTGCATCCTATATAGCCTATCCACTCTTGTATGCCATAGGCGCCGGCCTTGTCGTAGGGCTGGTAAGTATCTACGTAATAGGCTATCTCCGCTTCGGTGAGTTGTTTGAACATGACATCGGTCTTGACGGAGAAATGCCTTTCTAGCGTAGCGGTACACAGGCAAACGCCCGTAATCACCTGATGAGTACGCCTGCTTAGCAGCCGCAGCATCCGGCAGGCATCTTCGCGGTCGCAGGGCTTGCCCAGCACTTCACCCTCTGCCACCACAATGGTGTCGGCAGTAATGAGCAGTTCGTCAGGTTCCACCTTGTAGGCATGTGCCTTCTTCTGCGCAATGTACTCGGCAATATCCACAAACGGCAAGTCCGATGGATAACTCTCGTCCACACCTTCCAATGTATGTACTTCAAAATGGATACCAAGACCGGCCAGCAGTTCCCGTCTCCTGGGGGAATTGCTGGCTAAGACAATCTTATATTTGTTGAGATTCTCAAGTATCATTCCTAATATTTTGAGTTTGCTTTCCGTTGAAGGGATGGCGGCAGCTAATCATTCGTAATTGGTAATTCGTAATTCATAATTCGTAATTCACCTTACCATCCAAAGGCCTTCTCGTCCGCCATCCACTTGCCCTGCGCACGGAGCACCTGCTCAATGACGTCGCGACCGCAACCATAGCCACCACGAAGATAGCTCACATAGATGCTGGCTTCCTTCACTTCAGGGCAGGCATCCTTTGGACAAACAGGGCACCCCACACGCTGCATCACGGGCAGGTCGGGCACGTCGTCGCCCATATAGAGTACCTCTTCGTCCGTCAGCCCGTAATTGCTAAGAAACTGCTCGTAGGTAATCATCTTCACGGCACAGCCCATGTAGATATGCTCCACACCCAAGCGTTCGTAGCGCAGGCGCACGCTCTCGGTGGTACCGCCTGTCATGATAGCTATCCGCAGTCCCTGCTTCACAGCCAGCTGGATAGCATAGCCGTCCTTGATGTTCACCGTCCGCAAGGGTTCTCCCTCGCTACTCAGCGTGATGGTCTCTGCCGACAACACTCCATCCACATCAAATATCAAGGCGCGAATCTTCCGTAAATCGTAATCAATCATACTTGTCTATATGAACATTCTCCCACTTCAGCCGGTCCTCGTTCTGCGGTTTGCGCTCTTCGGCTTTATGACCGATGGCAACGATACAAAGACACGAAAGGTTATCAGGAATACCAAGGACACCACGAATCACCGTGTCGGCAGTAGTACCGTCGCTCAGTCCCCTTCCTCGCATCTGAATCCAGCAGGAGCCCAACCCCAAGTCCTCTGCCTGATACTGCATGGAGATGGCTGCCAGTGAACAATCCTCCACCCAGCAGTCGTTTTGCAAAGGGTCACCAAGCACCACAACAGCCAATGGCGCCCCTTTCAGGAACTGCGAGCCCATATCTTTGGCGTCAGCCAGTTTCTCTATATCCATCTTATTGTCCACCACCACGAACTGCCAGGAGCGCTGGCTCTTCGACGTCGGCGACATGAGTGCGGCGCGAAGTATCAACTTCACGTCCTCTGAATCAATTTCCTCTTCCGTAAACTTACGGTGTGAGCGGCGCATCTGCGCCAATTCCTTAAAGTCTTTCATATTCTAACTCTTACTCTTATCTCTTAACTATCAATTGACATCATTCATCCATCAGCTTTCGATACCTGATACGCTTCGGCTCTTCCAACCCTAATCGCTGTGCCTTGTTGACCTCGTATTCAGAGTAGTTGCCCTCAAACCAGAACACCTGTCCCTCACCCTCATAAGCCAGGATGTGAGTACAGATACGGTCCAGGAACCAACGGTCGTGACTGATGATAACAGCACAGCCGGCAAATGATTCCAAACCTTCTTCCAATGCACGTAATGTATTGACATCTATATCGTTAGTTGGCTCATCCAAAAGCAGCACATTACCCTCCTGTTTCAGGGCAATGGCCAGCTGCAGACGGTTACGCTCACCGCCGCTGAGCACAGCGCATTTCTTCTCCTGGTCTGCACCGCTAAAGTTGAATCTCGACAAGTACGCGCGTACATTAATATCTTTACCTCCCATGCGGATTGTCTCGTTGCCTCCGCTGACCACCTGATAGACCGTCTTGGCGGGGTCGATGTCCTTGTGCTGCTGGTCCACATAGCTCAGTTTCACCGTCTCGCCGACGCTGAACGTGCCAGCATCGGGTTGTTCCATACCCATGATCAGGCGGAACAGCGTGGTCTTTCCTGCACCGTTGGGGCCAATAACACCAACAATACCGTTAGGCGGAAGGATAAAGTTTAAATCTGTAAAGAGCAGCTTCTCTGGATATGACTTTGCCACGTGCTCCGCCTCAATGACTTTGTTGCCCAAGCGCGGACCGTTGGGAATGAAGATTTCCAGTTTCTCCTCCTTCTGTTTCTGCTCCTCGTTGAGCATCGTTTCGTAACTGTTCAGTCGGGCTTTTCCTTTAGCGTGGCGTGCCTTTGGAGCCATCCGCACCCACTCCAGCTCGCGTTCCAGCGTCTTGCGGCGCTTCGAGGCACTCTTCTCCTCCTGCGCCAGCCGCTGAGACTTCTGTTCCAGCCACGACGAGTAGTTGCCTTTCCAGGGGATGCCCTCGCCGCGGTCCAGCTCTAAGATCCACTCGGCCACATCGTCGAGGAAGTAGCGGTCGTGGGTGACGGCAATGACCGTTCCCTCGTACTGTTGGAGATGCTGCTCCAACCAGTCAATCGACTCTGCGTCGAGGTGGTTCGTCGGCTCGTCGAGTAACAGCACGTCGGGTCTCTGAAGCAACAGACGGCATAATGCCACGCGACGGCGCTCTCCGCCAGAGAGGTTTGTCACAGGCCAATCGCCGGGCGGACAGCCGAGTGCAGCCATAGCACGGTCGAGCTTAGAGTCCATATTCCAGGCATCGGTAGCGTCGATGATGTCCTGAAGCTCTGCCTGTCGGGCCATCAGCTTATCCATCTTGTCGGAATCTTCATAGAATTCGGGCAAACCGAATTTCACATTGATGCCGTCATATTCAGCTAATGCGTCATAAACATGACGCACGCCCTCCATCACGTTCTCCTTCACGGTCTTTTCCTCGTCAAGCGGCGGGTCCTGCGGCAGGTAGCCCACACTATAGCCAGGACTCCACACCACCTGACCCTGATATTGCTGGTCTAATCCCGCAATAATCTTCATCAACGTGGACTTACCGGCACCGTTCAAGCCGATGATGCCTATCTTGGCACCATAGAAGAAACTTAGATAGATGTTCTTGAGCACCTGCTTCTGGTTCTGCTGGATGGTCTTGCTCACTCCAACCATCGAGAAGATTACTTTCTTGTCGTCTACTGTAGCCATAATGCGTTGTTTACTGTTGGTTCATTTTATTACGGTAGATGACAATGCCGATAATCACAATCAGGATGACGGCAGATATTTCAAGCCAATAGTTCATAGGTTTATTATTTGTAATTTTGCAATGTTACTGAATCACGTGCAAAAATACAAAAAATAATCCATACTTCAATCAGTTTCAAGAAATATTTTTTACCTGGGGCCGCCGAAGCCTCCTCCACCGCCTCCGCCAAAACCGCCACCTCCACCGAAGCCGCCACCGAGAAATCCGCCGCCACCGGGGAATCCGTCTGGTCTGTCACCCTGAGGCCCGTCGAAGCCGCCGCGGTTGCGCCAGCCGCCACGTTCCCTGTTGTTACCGCCGAACATATCAAGCCGATAACTCACATGAAGCATTGCGTAAGACGTAATGGTATTCACCTCCTGATCGCGCCAGCCGTTGGCATTGACGGTACGGGTGAAGTTGGTCTGCTCGTGCAGGATGTCGTACCACTGAAGCATGACGGTGAGCTTCTTGCCTCGCAGGAAGCTATGACTCAGCTGGGCATTCCAGATAAACTCGTTGGTATTGAGAGTCTGGTCGCTGTAGCCTCGCTTACTGAACATGTGAGCATCGGTCGAGAGATTGCTCCCCCAAGGGAAGGTGATACGAGTGTTTCCGCCATATTGGAAGTTCCAAGTCGTGAGGTTGTTAGAGGCCTGTAGGCGGTTCTCGGTGCGGGCATAAGTGGTGCGTCCGTTCAGCGAGAAATTGAGCCACTTATTGCGGAAGCTAAGAGACACGGAAGGCGACAGGTTGTAGGTATGGGTAACGTTTCGGTCGGGTGTTGCTGTCCGGTTCAGGTTCACATAACCCACACGATGGTCGTAACGCCCGTCCACGGAACCGCTGACATCCCAGCGATTCAGGGTGTCCAGTCCTATGTTGAAAGTACCTCTGGCGTTGGCGCTCCAGTTGCCGTTGATATTCTCAGGCCTTGAGATGCGTCCGCCCGTCACCTCGTTGTAGGTCACCACGTTACCCACGCTGTTTCTGGTTTGCTGGAACCCGCCGCTGGCATTGAAGCTCCAATGTCGCTGGTTCTTTGGAACCTGGAATCCCAGGCTGTCCTCCACCAGCTTCGGCGCACGCATCTTCTGGAAGCTGACTTGCAGATTGGTGGTGAATGAGGGTTTTAACCCTGGGTTACCCATCGAAATGCTAAGTGGGTTGGTATCGTCGTAGATGTCAAGCAACTGGGTGATACTGGGCTGCTGCGTCTGACCTCGCAGCTGTATCTGCAGGTTGGTCTGCTGGTTGTGACGGTAGCGCAGGTTCAGCGTCGGTGAGACGTTAGTCACAGTACGGACAGTATCAACAGGCCTGCCCAGATACTGCTGGATGAAGTGTGAACGCTGCGGCTGAATGTTGACGCCAACATTCATATTGTACTTCTCGCGGACGAAGCGCAGCTGCAGGTCTACGTTGTGACTGTACTCCGTGCGCTCGGAATAGCGGCTTAGGGATTTGGAGAGATAGCTCTCATAGGGATTATCCAGAAATCCGAAAAGGCGTGTCCACTCGCGATACCCTTCAAGGGCATCGGCAAAGGCCATATCGGTGAAGTCCGGGAAGTCGTAGGTAGAGGGATCGCTCTTTTGGTAATTGTAGCGGTAGCGATAGTTCAGCTGAAGGAAAATTCCCTGCTGACCTACCCTGTTCCTGCGTCCGCCACCACGATTTCCGCGTCCGAAGGGGCCGCGTGCCTGCCGCGTTGTGTCTACAGGCGTGGGCGGCGTCTTAAAGATGAACAGCGGCTCCGTATAGGTGACACCGAGCGTATAGCTGATGTTATCGTTCGGCGAGAGCGTATAGCGGTTGGTCTGATAGGAGGAATCCTGCCCCAGGACATTCTTCTGCTGGTAGAGATGTACGGCAGAGAGACTGGCATTCTTGCTGCTGCCGTCTCGCCAGCTCATCTGTGCGCTGAGGGCTACGTTCCGCCCGTTGCGATTCAACCGGCGGTGGAGCTGCAACTGTCCGTTGATGCTCTTGTTGTCGTTATAGCCCATCGACTTGTTCTGCCGCCCGTTGACCACCAGTTCGGGATACAGTTTATTGGCCTCTGACAAGTTGTCTAACGGGTCATCCAGGTAGGTGAAAGGGTCTTGGTTGAACGAAGCCGAGGTAGAGGCGGAACGGCTGTCGCCTGTGGTGAAATTGATGTCTGGGCGGAAGGACAGCGTAGTCACCGAGTCGATGGTCCACTGCAGATTCATGTTGCCCGTCCAGTTGTTGTTGCGCGAATAACTCTGGCTAATACTGTTGGAGAAGGCGCCGCCGCGCGTGGACAGCACGAAGCTCTCCGACCCCGTGCGATTCCAATTGTCGGCGTCCTGACGGTTCCACGTCACGCGTCCGCTGAGCTTCAGGTTCTTATCGTTCTCATAGCTGACATCCAAAGCAGCAGTCTTGGTCTCACGCTGGCCGTTGTTGTTGCCTCGTCCGCGACCGCCACGACCGGTGAAGTTACGGTCGTTCACGTTATTGGCGTTGCCCATGAACGTGTAGCGCATCGCACCGAAGGGCTTCATAGCCGTGAGGCGGATGCCATAACGGTGGTCGGTGCCGTAGCCTATGTCGGGGTTGGCCTGTAGGCCTCGACGCGCACTCTTCTTCGTAACGAACTCCAACACAAAGTCATCGTCGCCGTCATCCACGCCTGTCAGCCGGGACAGGTCGCTCTTCTCATCGTAGGCTTTCACCTGGTCAATAACATACGACGGTAGATTCTTCATCACCGCCTCGTTGTTGCCTGTCATGAAGTCGCGACCGTCCAGCTTGAACTTCTTCACGTCCTTGCCGTTAATGCTGATTTTACCATCGTCGTCAATCTTGGCACCCGGCAACGCCTCCACCAGAGCCTCGATGACGGAGCCCTCCGGCACACGGAACGCGTCGGCATTATACACCACCGTATCGTCTTTGATAATCATCTTCGGAATGTTAGCCGTCACTACGGCCTCGCCTAACTGCACAGCATCAGACTCCATCTTTACCCTACCGGCATTAAAGGCATGACTGGCTTGTTTCGACAGACTTCTCACGATGGTCTTATAGCCCAAAAAGCTGACCTTCAGCAGATAGCTTCCAGCCTCTACGCTGTTGAACGCAAAGTGTCCGCGACTGTCAGAAAAAGTACCTGTCACAAAGGTAGTGTCCTGTCGCCCGTTGCGACCGCGCCCGATCTTGTATAGCTGAAGGGTTGCCTTCTCTAATGGGTCGCCCGACTCTGAATCCACGATACTACCTGAAAGTTGTCTCTGGTTGTCGCTGGTATTACGCTGGGCGCAAACAGTAAGACTTATCGACAGAAGGAGCGCCGGTAAGAGTAGCTTCATAAAACGGAAAACTGATGATGAGTGATACTCCATACTATGTTATTGGTTTTTGCATTGATTACAATCATTTGTTGTTCTTTTGACACTATTAGATAAACAAAGTTTAAAATACACCACAATAATTAACTTTCTTTAAGTACGACAGCCAACATCAGGTTCTGGAACGGAAGACCAACGAGTTTCTTTCCTGAAGCACCGCTTTAGCATCCTAAAGCACCGTTTAAGAATCCTAAAGCACCATTTAAGAATCCTAAAGCACCATTTAAGAATCCTAAAGCACCGCTTTAGCTTCCCAAAGCCTAACTGCTTGACATAAGTTAAAAAAAAATAAGGGGAAAGAAAAAAAAGAGAGGAAAAGGAGGATTGTGAAAAGTATTTCGTAAATTTGCACCGTCTTACGTCGCTCTTATCTAAAGACGACATCTGAAAGAACGGTGCTTCCGTCCGTGAAGCGCTTACTTCCAAAAGTATTTTTTAACCACCATTCCCTGAGACAAGGGAGTGACAATAAGATGTTTCTATGTATACAAAAGAGGAACTTGAATCAATGGAAATTACCCAGCTTGTGGGTATTGCTGCGGATCTGGGCATCAAAGTGACACCCAGCGACTCGCAGGAACAGGTGATATACGCCATTCTCGACAAGGCTGCAGAGCAGGGAGCTAACGAACCCAAGCGCAAGCGCAGCCGCATTGTCAAGAAAGACACCGACAGAGTGTATTCCGTCAAGGGTAACGAAGGCGAGAACTACGACGTGAAAAGCCGTGGGAAGAAAAAGGCCGAACAGCAGCAGCTATTCAGCGACCTTCCGCCAGCAGCTACCGAAGAGCCACAGGAGCCGAAAGAAGAACCTAAGGAGGCTGCACAGCCCACGACCAAGCGACGCGGTCGCAAGTCGAAGGCAGAATTAGCAGCCGAGGAGGCTGCCACTGAACAGGAGGCTCCCGCAAAGAAAACCACGACCAAGCGCAAGAAGAAGGCTGAAGCCGAGGAGCAAGATGCTGTGGGCATGGAGCAGGAAGTCGGGAACAAGGAGCAAGATGCTGAGCCCGTAGCCGAGGGAGACTTCATTCCCGAGGAGCAGGTACCCGAGGCTGTAGCTGAGGAAAGCGCCAACACAGAGATGTTGAAGGAGCTGCAACAGAAGATGGAGCAACGCAATCAGCAGGCCGAGAGCGCTAAGGATGGTGTTTGGGAAGGCGATCCTGGAGACGGAACTGACTTCATCACCATCGTAGACCTACCTATCGAGGACATGGCCGCTATGCCCACACTCGACATCTTCGACCGTCCGATGGTGCCCGCTATGCAACAGCAGCCGCAGATGGCCAACAACAGAAACGGTAGTCTGCAGAACGCATACTACGACTTTGCCGACATCATTACGGGCAACGGCGTGCTGGAGGTGCTACAGGACGGCTACGGATTCCTGCGCTCATCGGAGTACAACTACCTGTCGTCGCCCGATGATATCTACGTGTCGCCGCAGCAGATAAAGAAATACTCGCTCAAGACAGGAGACGTGGTGGACTGCACCGTACGCCCGCCCCACGAGAACGAGAAATACTTCGCCTTGTCAACGGTGAACCTGATCAACGGGCGCAACCCCTCGGAAGTACGCGACCGCCTGTCGTTTGAACACTTAACCCCGCTGTTCCCCGATGAGAAGTTCACCCTCTGCGGCAACCAGCAGACCACAAACCCATCGGTACGCATCGTAGACCTGTTCTCACCGATAGGTAAAGGGCAGCGAGCACTCATCGTGGCACAGCCCAAGACGGGTAAGACCATACTGATGAAGGACATTGCCAACGCTATCGCCGCCAATCACCCTGAAGCATACATCATGATGTTGCTCATTGACGAGCGACCGGAGGAGGTAACCGACATGGCCCGCACAGTGGACGCCGAGGTCATCGCCTCAACGTTCGACGAGCCTGCCGACCGCCATGTGAAGATTGCCGGCATTGTACTGGAAAAGGCCAAGCGAATGGTGGAATGCGGTCACGACGTGGTCATCTTCCTCGACTCTATCACCCGTCTTGCACGCGCGTACAATACTGTAGCACCCGCAAGCGGAAAGGTGCTCACCGGTGGTGTGGATGCCAACGCCCTTCAGAAGCCGAAGCGATTCTTCGGTGCGGCTCGTAATATCGAGGGTGGCGGATCGCTCACCATCATAGCCACGGCTCTGGTGGACACTGGTTCGAAGATGGACGAGGTGATCTTCGAAGAGTTCAAGGGAACAGGTAACTCGGAGATACAACTGAATCGCTCGCTGTCGAACAAGCGCATCTTCCCGGCTATCGACCTGGTACAGTCAAGCACACGCCGCGACGACCTGCTGCAGGATCAGACAACGCTCAACCGCATGTGGATTATCCGCAAGTTTATTGCGGAGATGAACCCCATCGAGGCCATGAATACCATCCGCGACAGGCTGGTGATGTGCAAGAACAACGAGGAATTCCTGATGTCAATGAACGGATAAGCAAAGATAGAGGATGGTGGTGTCATCAATCGCCATCCTTCTATTTCTGATAGTGGGAAAGGCCGTGAATGCTGTCGGCCAGCAGCTGCGCGGGCGTGACGTCAGGATGCCGCTTCATGTAGGCGTCAATCGTTCGCAGATAAACAGTGTTGAACACCCGGCTATCCATAGCCTGATTGACCAGCCACTGGATTTTACCTATATGAAGGTCACGGTCAATCTGTCTCATCTCCCCGTGATGAGGAATGGGATAGAGCGACAGCAGATAGAAGCCCACGCAGTCGGGCACAATGTAACGACGCGTCATCATACGGCGCTGCTCAATGCTGTAGCCATAGTCCTCACGGAGATAGAGGGGATAGTTCTCGCCGAGATACTTGTCGAGCGAAATGCCTAACATACCGTCGCCAACAATGACGCTCTGGTCAAGGGAACCAATCTGAGCATATATCTGCGGCACCTCCACCTTTGGCAGCATTGTACGCAACTGCGTGAATGCTTCTGTAAGCTCCAGGTTGAGATCATCCATGTCGGCATACTGCTGCTCTGCATCGGCAATAATGGTCTGTAGGGTAGAGTCCTGATAGAAGTTCAGGAACTTTACATTGATGTCAGGCTCGTTGACACGACCAATCTTCAAGACATCCTCGATGAGAGTACGCGTCTGTTGGGGATAGCCCGTGTTCATCTGCTGGAGGGCAGAGAAGTCGCCGGTGGTCAGGTAAAGGCTCTGAATACGGTCATAACGCTCAATGGAGACAGACTCGTTCTTCTCTTCGCCGACCGAGCTCATCTTCCACTCGCAACCTACACAAGTGAGCATAAGAATGAATAGTATGGTGTATGTTCTACGCACTATAACCGCTGACAATTCAATAATATTTAGTTAAATACGCTGCAAAAGTACTAAAAAATATTTTAAAATCCAAATTTTAAACTAAAAAAGATAAAAAAATTATGAAAAAAGTTCTGCTATCCTCCCTGTTGCTCTCCGTGACAGCCACATTTGCACAGCATACGCTGACCGTTACTGTCAGCAATCCGATGAACTCGCCACGTACTGACCAGCCCGTCGTGATAGACATCAGGCAATACGGCGACATACACTCTGCACTCGTTACCTGCAACGGACAGGAGATACCCTGCCAGATGGACGATCTCAATCAAGACGAGGTATTCGACGAGCTAATGTTCCTGACTACCCTTGACAAAAAGGAAAAGAAACAATACACGGTGACGCTCGCCGAGCAAGGGGAGCCACGCGAATATCCCGCACGCGTATATGCAGAGATGCTGATGCGCAACGACAAGGTGAAGGAGAAAAACCGCCACAACAACTTTATTGAGAGCATCACCGCACGAGGTGACTGCGCCTACTCATACAACCTTCAGCATCATCACGGTGTAGACTTTGAAAGTGAGCTGAACGGCATACGCATCTACTTTGACAACAGACAGACACTCGACCTCTATGGAAAGTTCAGCAAGAGACTGGAACTCAAAGAAACCCAATTCTATACATCAGCTGAACAGAAGGAGCAAGGCTATGGAGACGATGTGCTCTGGGTAGGACAGACATTCGGTTTAGGCGCATTCAGGGGATGGAACGGAACGGAGCCGACGCTGATTGACCCCGTAGCCTCACGCACCCAGCGAATCATCAGCTACGGCCCGCTGCGCACAATCGTAGAAGTAATTGACCGCGGATGGCAGGCTGCTCCCGGCAAGCCGCGTCTCAACATGACCCTCCGCTACACGCAGTATGCAGGACATCGTGACACCGATGTGGATGTGTTCTTCAACCGCAACGCTGCCGACTACCAGTTCTCCACCGGCATTATCAACGTGAAAGGCTCCGAGGAGTTCTCCGACAAGAAAGGTCTCCGCGCCTGCTGGGGCACCGACTATCCTTCTACCGACACGCTGAACTGGAAGCGCGAGACGGTTGGGTTGGCCGTCAGCATCCCACAAAAGCACATCCTGAGCGAGGAGCCTGCCAACAAAGACAACTATGCTTTTGTCGTAGGCACAAAGGACAACCGCCTGAGCTACAAGGTCAGCTATACCTCAGCCAACGAGTCGTTCGGCTACCACTCAGCAGAGGAGTGGTTCGCCTACCTGAGGAAATGGAAGAAAGAGGTGGAGAACCCCATAGCCATTAAGATAGAGTAAGCTTACTGAAGCTGCACATCATATTTCTTCTTGCGCTGATGCGTAGCCTTCTGAGGGGTAGAATGGAAACCTGCACGAGGGCTGCGTATGCCGCGATAGCCCTGCCACCGCTCACGAATTTTCCGTACATAGCCCTCCGTCTCGGAACCGCGCATATAGCCATGCTTCACAATTGGGTCGTTGTAATACTGAGGCTCAGCAAGCTTCAGCACATATTCCGACACATCCGTCCAGCGGTGACTGTTCTTTCCATCACGCTGACAAAGAGCCATAGCATCGCGGATGTGGTGATAGCCGCCGTTATAGCTGGCCAACACGAAGTTGATACGCTCGTAGCGGTCTTTCACGTCGGAGAACTTCCCCTCCAACTGCCCTAAAAGCTTTGAGGCAGCGGCAATGCTGCTCTCAGCATCGTACATCTTTTCACGTGGCAGGCCCAGCTCGTCAGCCGTGCGGGGCATAATCTGCATCAGGCCCTTGGCACCAGCCCAGGAAGTGGCCTTTGGGTCGAAAGTTGACTCTTGGTAACACTGGGCAGCCATCAACCGCCAATCCCAACGGATAGGTTGACAATAGTTCACAAAAAGATGGTCGTAACGAGAGATGATACCATCCTTGCGGCTGAGCATCGGCGAGAACACATGACGCTTCACGCTCTTCGTACTGAGAAGAAGTGCTTCTTCCTTGCGTGCATCGGCCAAACGCGAGGGATGATACCATGCATCCAAGGCATCAGCCAGACGTGGTTTGTCTGTGCCAACGGCCCAATGGATACCAAGACTATCGACACCTGGGCCGCAGAAAAGAACGCTGTCTGTCTGCGAAGAAGGAAGGGGAACAGCTATAAGGTCAGCTTCGCCGGCAATGAGGCGCCTCAGAAGCTCGGTAGTATCACGGCAGATATTTACCCGGAGGCGAACGCCTAACGAGTCGGCAAACTTCTGGGCAAGCAGATACTGGGCACCCAACTGGCGGCCACGGTGGTCGTAATAAGTCTCAGGGCCGCTGAGGGTCAGCATTATCAGCTCGCCGCCTGCCTGTATCTGTTCCAAGTCAAAGCAGTCCGTATCCCAAATAGAGTCAACAGCTCCTACCTCACCCCACGGAGCGACAATCCTCTCCTGCTTCTCCTTACACGAAAAAAGCAGTGGAATCAGTAGCAGAAACAGGGTTGCGAAAGCTAAATATCTCATCATTTTCATTAAAAACGGTGCAAAAGTACTTAATTTATTGCACAATCAAGAAAAAATGCGTAATTTTGCAACGCAATTTAAGAAATTAGGCTTTTATGTTAAGAATCGCAGTACAATCAAAGGGCCGTCTGTTTGAAGACACCATGAACCTTCTCAGCGAGGCAGATATCAAGGTTAGTGCGTCAAAGCGCACATTGCTGGTACAGTCAACCAACTTCCCGTTGGAAGTGCTCTACCTGAGGGATGACGACATTCCACAAAGCGTGGCATCCGGCGTTGCAGACATTGGCGTAGTGGGCGAAAACGAATTCGTAGAACGCGGCGAGGATGCCGAAGTTGTATCACGCCTGGGCTTCTCAAAGTGCCGACTGTCGTTGGCCATTCCCAAGGAAATCAACTATCAGGGTGTAGAGTGGTTTGAAGGAAAGAAAATTGCCACGAGCTATCCCAACATCCTGCGCCGCTTCATGGCGGAAAAGCATATCAACTCAGAGATTCATGTCATCACGGGTTCCGTAGAGATAAGCCCAGGCATCGGATTGGCTGATGGAATCTTTGACATCGTCAGCTCTGGCTCTACGCTGGTGAGCAACAACCTCAGAGAGGTAGAAGTGGTGATGCAAAGCGAAGCGCTCCTCATAGGCAACAAGAACCTCTCTCAGGAGAAACGCGAGATACTGGAGCAGATGCTGTTCCGTTTCAAGGCTGTGAAGGACGCTGAGGACAAAAAGTATGTACGCATGAACGCACCGAAAGCCCGGTTGCAGGAGATCATCAGCGTGCTGCCAGGCCTGAAGAGCCCCACCATCATTCCACTTGCCGACAGCGACTGGTGCTCAGTACACACGGTGCTTGACCAGAAACGTTTCTGGGAAATCATTGGCAAACTGAAGGAAATGGGTGCACAGGGAATACTTGTCACCCCGATTGAGAAGATGATTCTTTAAAAGGTAAAAACAGCAGGGCTAATGAAGATTTACAAGTATCCCCAACGGGAGCAGTGGAAGGAAATTGTGGAGCGTCCACATTTAGACGTATCACAGCTGAACCAGACGGTGGCTGCAGTACTGGCTGACGTCAAGGCACGTGGCGATGAAGCCGTAAAGGGCTATGAACTGAAGTTTGACCACGTTGATCTGCCGATGCTGGAAGTAACAAAGCAGGAGATGAACGAGGCAGAGCAGATGGTGTCTGCCGACCTGAAGAAAGCCATTGAGCTGGCTCACCATAACATCAAGGCATTCCACGAATCACAGCGATTTCACGGTGAGAAGGTAGAAACCCAGCCCGGCGTGGTGTGCTGGCAGAAGAGTATTCCCATCGAGAAGGTAGGCCTCTATATCCCCGGCGGTACGGCTCCCCTGTTCTCGACCGTGCTGATGCTGGCCACGCCGGCAAAGATAGCCGGTTGCAAGGAAATCGTGCTCTGTACCCCACCCGACCGTCAAGGCCGTGTAAACCCTGCCATCCTTGTGGCAGCGAAGGTGGCTGGAGTCAGCAAGATATTCAAAGCTGGCGGCGTACAGGCCATTGGCGCTATGGCATACGGAACGGAGTCTGTGCCGAAAGTCTACAAGATTTTCGGACCTGGGAACCAATACGTAATGGCTGCCAAGCAGCAGGTAAGCCTGCATGATGTAGCCATAGACATGCCCGCAGGACCGAGCGAGGTGTGTGTCATTGCCGACGAGACGGCCAACGCACAGTTTGTAGCTGCCGATCTGCTTTCACAGGCAGAACATGGAGTGGATTCACAGGTGCTGCTCATCACAACTTCTCACAAGGTGATTGACGATGTACAACAAGAGGTGAGCCGACAGCTGGATTTGCTGCCGCGCAAAGAGATTGCTCAGAAAACGCTGGAGAACAGCCGCTTCGTACTGGTGAGCGACATTCTGGAGGCAATAGACCTGAGCAACGCCTACGCTCCTGAACATCTGATTCTGCAAACAGAGGACTACGAAAAACTCGCCGATCAGGTGGTGAATGCCGGCAGCGTATTCTTAGGAAAATATGCCTGCGAAAGTGCCGGCGACTATGCCAGCGGCACGAACCACACACTGCCCACCCACGGCTACGCTACGGCATACAGCGGCGTGAACCTGGACAGCTACCAGCGGAAAGTAACCTTCCAGCACCTGACGGAAGAAGGAATACGCTCCATTGGCCACTCAGTAGAACTGATGGCTGAGGCAGAGCAGTTGGATGCCCACAAGAACGCAATGACAGTACGCATTGCGGAGATTGAGAAAACGAGAGATTGAGAAAACGACAGATTGAGAAAATGAAAAGCCTTCAAGAACTGGTAAGACCCAACATCTGGAGCCTGGCTCCATACAGTTCCGCACGCAATGAATATGCCGGTCGCGAGGCACGCGTATTCCTCGATGCTAACGAGAACCCTTACAACCGTCCCTACAATCGCTACCCTGACCCGCTACAGCTGGAACTGAAAGCAACCATCAGCAAAGTGAAAGGAGTACCTGCAGAGAAAATCTTCCTGGGGAACGGCAGCGACGAGGCCATTGACCTGCCCTACCGCATCTTTTGCCGTCCAGGACGCGATAACGTGGTAGCCATAGAGCCTACTTACGGAATGTACAAGGTTTGCGCCGACATCAACGACGTGGAATACAGGCCCGTTCTTTTGGACGAGCAGTTCCAGATTACAGCGGAAAAGCTGTTGGATGCCTGCGACGAGAACACGAAAATCATCTGGCTCTGCTCACCCAATAATCCTACGGGCAACTGCCTGGAACGCGAAGAAATCCAGAAAGTCATCAATGGCTTTGACGGCATTGTCATCGTGGACGAAGCCTATAGCGACTTTGCCTCACAGGCTCCGCTGCGGAAGGAACTGAGCAAACACCCGAACCTGATTGTGCTGAATACGATGTCAAAGGCTTGGGGCTGTGCTGCCATCCGATTGGGTATGGCCTTCGCGTCGGAAGAAATCATTGAGATATTCAACAAGGTGAAATATCCCTACAATGTGAACCAGCTGACTCAGCATCAGGCTCTGGAAGCGATGAAAGATCCGTTCGAAGTGGACAAATGGGTTCGCACCCTGCTCATTGAGCGTTCCAGAATGGTGGACGCTTTCAAGCTGCTGCCCATCTGCGAACACGTCTATCCCACCGAAGCCAATTTCTTCCTGGCCCGCATGACCGACGCTACAAGCATCTATAACTACCTGGTAGACCAAGGTATCATCGTGCGCAACCGCACACGTGTGCAGCTGTGCCAGAACTGCCTGCGTATCACCATTGGTACGAAGAACGAGAACAACGAGTTACTGGGTGCCCTAAGGCAATATCAGTAGGACAACAAGAGCTATCCTTAAGTATCCTTAAGCAGTATCCTTAAGCAGTATCCTTAAGCAGTATCCTTAAGCAGGCGTTTCAACAGCAGGTTGGGATGCCTGCTCTTCTTTCAGATACTCAAGCAGCATCTGCATAGCGTGGCTGGTGGCGATGGCCAGGTTGATGTCGCGGCCATGATCCTCCTCCACCTTCATCGTCTTAACCCGGTTGGCATTGCCACAAGCCAGCCAGATAGTGCCGACGGGAATTTCCTTGGTCCCACCCGTAGGGCCGGCGATGCCGGTAGCAGCCACAGCATAGTCCGTACCCAATGTACGGCAGGCGCCCTCTACCATCTGGATAGCCACTTCTTCGCAGACGGCAGTCTTTTCCTCCAATACTTGGTGGCTGACACCTAAAAGGCGTTCCTTCACCTCATTGACATAGGAGATGATGCCTCCCTTGAAATACTTCGAAGCGCCAGGCACCGAGATAATTGCCTCGGCTATCCTACCTCCCGTGCAACTCTCAGCAGTACTCACGGTCTTTTCCATTTCCCAGAGCAGTTCGCTGACCTCTCTGCTCGTTATCTTACTTTCAAAATCCATATTCAACTTAACTTCATTAATTCTTAAACTCCTTTTATCTCCTCAAATAACCGTCTTCGAGAAGGCAGGTGCATTGATGTCGCAAAACTCGCCGTCAAGATACTTGTAATAGCCCACAATCCCTATCATTGCTGCATTATCCGTGGTATAGCTGAACTTGGGAATGTAGATGTTCCAACGGTAGCGCTTTTCTGCATCGCGGAAAGCATTACGCAGACCATTGTTCGCACTCACGCCACCAGCCACGGCTACATGATTGATGCCAGTATCCTTGACGGCTTTCTTCAACTTCTTCATTAAGATGTCCACGATGGTCCATTCCAACGAGGCTGCCAAGTCCTCCTTGTGATGCTCTACAAACATCGGGTCCTCCTTCATCCACTTCTGCAGAGAATAGAGGAAAGAAGTCTTGAGTCCTGAGAAGCTATAGTCATAGCCAGGAATTTGCGGCTCAGCAAAAAGGAAAGCCTTGGGATTACCCTGACGGGCCAGACGGTCGATAATAGGACCACCCGGATAGCCTAACCCCATCACCTTTGAACATTTGTCGATAGCCTCACCCGCCGCGTCATCAATGGTCTGGCCGATCACTTCCATCTGGTTATAGGCATTCACCTTCACAATCTGGGAGTTTCCACCCGAGACGAGCAGACAGAGGAAGGGGAAAGGAGGCTGGCTATGATCATCGTCAGACTCTCTGATGAAATGAGCCATCACGTGACCCTGCAAATGGTTCACGTCAATCAGGGGAATACCCAAAGCACGTGCAAAGCCCTTGGCAAAGCTGACACCCACCAATAGCGACCCCATGAGACCTGGCCCACGGGTAAAGGCCACAGCACTCAGTTGCTCCTTCTCGATACCTGCCTGACGCAAGGCCTGATCCACTACCGGCACTACATTCTGCTGGTGGGCACGGGAAGCAAGCTCAGGAACCACGCCGCCGTATGCCTCATGCACAGCCTGAGATGCTGTGACATTCGACAGCAACACACCATCTCTCAGCACAGCCGCCGAGGTATCATCACAGCTTGACTCAATACCTAATATATATATATCCTTCGCCATTTAGTTATCTCGTTATGACGTTATTAGGTGATAACGTTATTTCATGATTACGAAATTAATATGTCAACACTTCAACACCGTGGTCAGTCATCAGCAATGTATGCTCCCATTGGGCACTGGGAAACTCATCTTCTGTAACGATCTCCCAACCATAGGGGTCAGCTTCGTCAACGAAAACTTCCCATGTTCCCATGTTAATCATCGGCTCGATAGTGAAAACCATACCCGGCACAAGCAACATTCCGGTACCACGTTTTCCGTAGTGGTCTACATCGGGCTCTTCATGGAACTGCAGACCTACGCCGTGGCCAGCCAAGTCACGCACCACACCGTAATGATATTTCCGGCAATGCTTCTCAATGGCGTGACCGATGTCACCCACAAAACCGTAGGGTTTGGCAGCTTCCATGCCTATCTCCAGACATTCCTTGGCCACACGCACCAGTTGCTCCTTCTCTGGCGTAGTCTTGCCAATGATGAACATGCGCGAGGCATCGGCATAATAGCCGTCAAGGATGGTCGTGAAGTCCACGTTGATGATGTCACCCTCCATCAGCACATCGGTAGCCTTGGGTATACCGTGGCAAACCACTTCATTGATGCTGGTGCAGACGCTCATGGGAAAGCCTTCATAGCCGAGACAGGCGGGAATGGCGTTGTGTTCCTCACAGTAGCGACGGCATATCTGATCTATCTCCAGAGTGTTCATTCCCTCATGGATATTGCGCGCCACCTCGTCGAGCACACCGGTATTCACCACACCCGCACGGCGGATGCCCTCTATCTGTTCTGCAGTCTTGATGAGGCTTCGGGTAGGTACAAGCTTTCCCCTGTTCTCCCAGTACATCACCTGCTTGTCAAGCTCTGTCGGCTCCTGACCATGCAACAGATTCCATCTTTTCTTTCTCTTTCCCATGGCCATTGTCTTACTGTCTGTTCTGTTCGCGCTGTTCAAGGAACTCGCTAACCTGTTCCTGCATTCCACGCGTCACGGCAATACGTCCTGAACGGGTATACTGAAGCACGCAGCCAAAAGCGTCAAGGGCACGATAGAGCGAGATGATGTCCTCGGTGATGCCATATTTCATGACGATGACATAGGTGGGGTTCACCTCAATGATGCTGGCATCGTGGCGACGGATAGTACGGGAAATCTCAGAATTCTCCATCACTTTTTCTGTTGCCAGCTTATAAAGTCCCGACTCACGGATGAAGAGCTGATCGTCGGTAAAGTAGTTTGCCTTCACCACGTCTATCTTCTTCTCTATCTGACGGGTAATCTTCACTATCTGGTCTTCGTCGCTCCAAGCTGTAATGGTATACTTATGCACCCCAGGTATGCTTGAGGCAGATACATTCAAACTCTCAATATTGACCTGACGCCGCGTGAACACAGCAGTAATCTGATTCAGGATACCGGCTATGTTCTCAGAGTATACCAATAATGTATAAAATTTCTTCTTCTCTTCCATCAATTCAGCATTTTTCATTTATCATTTGTCATTGAGCGAAGCGCTAAATCTCCAGCATCATGTCGTCAACGCTCATACCTGGAGGAGTCATGGGCAATACGTCGTCATCCTCAAGAATAGCACACTCCAAGATGAAAGGGCCTTGGGTGGCCAGCATTCTTTCGACAGCAGCTTTCAGGTCTTTGCGGTCTGTGACAGCAGCGTAAGGAATGCCATAGCCCTGGGCTATCAGTTCATAGCAGGGATTCTTCATTCGGGTAAACGACTTACGGCGTTTCCAGAACATATCCTGCCACTGACGCACATTGCCCAGATAGTTATTGTTCATCAGGATCATCTTCACCGGTGCCTGCTGCTCCATGATGGTTCCCAGCTCTTCTATACACATCTGGAAACCGCCGTCACCCATGAAGCAGCAAACTGTACGCCCAGAGGCCCCAAAGGTAGCTCCAATGGCGGCAGGCATGCCATAGCCCATCGTGCCAAGGCCTCCGCTGGTACAGATACTACGCTTCTTCGGATACTTGAAGTAACGTGTTGCAAACAGCTGATTCTGACCAACATCGGTCACCAACACGGCATCGCCCTGTGTAGCCTCGGCAACGACGTTCACCACCTCACCCATGAGCAGCGGTCCCTGCTTGGGATGGATAGCGGGCTCAATCACCTTCTCACGTTCCTTTTCCTGCAAAGGCTTGAACGACTCGCGCCACTCCCTGTGGTCACCCTTATGAATGAGTGCGGTAATGGCGGGCAACGACTCTTTACAGTCAGCAATAACAGCCACATCAGCCTTTACATTCTTGTCTATCTCGCTATGGTCAATGTCAAGATGTATCACCTTTGCCTGCTTGGCGTAGGTCTTAGTGTTGCCGGTCACACGGTCGCTGAACCTCATGCCGATGGCGATGAGCACATCGCACTCCTGCTCCTTCATATTAGGAGCATAGTTACCGTGCATACCCAGCATACCCACATTCAACGGATGAGTGGAAGGCAATGCTGAAAGCCCAAGCATAGTTCGTCCAGCAGGGATGTCAGCCTTTTCCAGGAACCTGACCAGTTCGTTCTGGGCATTGCCCAGTTCCACGCCCTGCCCGACCAGTGCCAAAGGCTTTTGGGCATTGTTTATCAAATCTGCAGCCTGCTGGACGGCACTCTCGTTCAGTTTAGGATATGCCACGTAAGAACGGACAAAGCTGACCTTCTCTGGCCGGAACTCCACCATCTCCGTCTGGGCATTCTTCGGAAAGTCAAGCACCACAGGGCCAGGTCTGCCTGAACGTGCAATGTAGAATGCACGGCTCACGGCCCACGCAATATCATCAGCGTGGCGTATCTGGTAGCTCCACTTCGAGATAGGCTGCGCCACACCCACAAGGTCAACTTCCTGGAAGGCGTCGGTGCCAAGTGCGCCAATGGGTACCTGACCGGCAATAACCACAATGGGTGTAGAGTCAAGCATAGCGTCTGCAAGTCCAGTCAGAGTGTTGGTAGCACCGGGGCCGCTCGTCACCAAAGCCACGCCGACCTGACCACTTACACGTGCAAAACCCTCAGCAGCATGGGTAGCTGCCTGCTCATGACGTACAAGGATATGGTCGAAGGCTTTCTTGCTGCCTCGCGTGTAATCGTATAGCGCATCGTAGACAGGCATGATGCTACCACCAGGATAACCGAAGATCGTTTTCACGCCCTCGGCCTTCAAGGCCAGCATCAGCGCCTCACTACCAGTAATCTTTCCGTTCATACTTTTAGTCATTAATGATTCTTACTCCTCCTTTATCGGCACTCGACACGCTCTGGGCGTAAGCTCTCAAAGCCTTGCTCACCACACGGTTGCGCTTCAACGGTTGCTGCGGGCGTGTAGCCAGTTCCTCATCTGAAAGCTTCACATTGATGCTGCGAGAAGGAATGTCGATAATGATGATGTCGCCATCCTTGATCTTGCCGATGTTACCGCCATTGGCAGCTTCGGGAGAAATATGCCCGATACTCAAGCCACTGGTTCCACCCGAGAAGCGGCCGTCGGTAATCAATGCGCACTCCTTACCAAGGTGCATACTCTTAATATATGAGGTTGGATAGAGCATCTCCTGTATACCAGGGCCGCCTTTAGGTCCCTCGTGAGTGATTACCACGCAGTCGCCACTCTTCACCTGCCCGCCAAGGATGCCCTCACAGGCATCTTCCTGAGAGTCGAACACCACGGCAGGGCCTTCAAAGTGCCACAGGCTCTCATCTACGCCAGCCGTTTTCACCACGCAGCCGTCCTGGGCGATGTTTCCGAAGAGCACAGCCATGCCGCCATCCTTGGTGTAGGCGTGTTCTATGTCGCGGATGCAGCCATTCTCACGGTCGGTTTCAAAACTCTTGTAGTAGGTCTCCTGAGCACCCAGCTCGTTACAGAACTTGCCTCCAGGGGCGGAGAGATAGATCAGGGGAGCGTTCATCCTGCCATTTTTATTCGCGAGTTCTGAATTGATATCACTCATCAGCTGACGGTCCTGTTTGTCGGTTTCAGGAACGCTGACAGGCAGTTCGGCGTAGGGCTTCATAATGCTATACTCCTCAATATCCTCAGCCAGCGTGTGGCCGTTGACGCGCTTCACACTCGTGTCAATGAGCCCACCCTTGGCCAGTTCGCCAATGAGCGACATGACACCACCTGCCCGTCCGAACTCCTGAACACTATATTTCTGTGAGTTAGGCGACAGTTTGCAGAGGAACGGTGTCTTGCGCGAGAGGGCATCAATGTCTTTCATCGTAAAGTCCACCCCAGCCTCCTGAGCCACGGCCAGCAGGTGGAGCACGGTATTGGTGGAAGCACCCATAGCAATATCGAGGGTCATGGCGTTGAGGAAAGCTGTGCGGGTTGCGATACTTCTCGGGAGAAGCGAAGAATCACCATCCTCGTAGTAGGCAAAGGCGTTCTTCACAACCTGGCGAGCAGCCTGCTGCATGAGGCGCACACGGTTCTTATGCGTAGCCAGGATAGTACCGTTACCAGGCAGGGAAAGTCCGATGGCCTCCGTCAGATTGTTCATGGAGTTGGCCGTGAACATTCCTGAGCAGCAGCCGCATCCCGGGCAGGCACGATTCTCTACCTCAGCCAGCTCCTCGTCGCTGACAGTGGGGTCGCCGCCCTTCACCATAGCGGTGATGAGGTCAGCATTCTCGCCATTCAGCTTGTGGGCTTCCATCGGTCCGCCACTGACGAATACGGCAGGGATATTCAGGCGCATGGCAGCCATCAGCATACCCGGCGTAATCTTGTCGCAGTTGGAGATGCAGATCATGGCGTCAGCCTTGTGCGCATTGACCATATACTCCACCGAGTCGGCAATGATGTCACGCGAAGGCAGCGAATAGAGCATTCCGTCATGCCCCATAGCAATGCCGTCGTCAATGGCAATCGTATTGAACTCAGCGGCATAGCAGCCAAGGCTTTCAATCTCGCGCTTCACGATCTGACCGGCTTCATGCAGATGGGTATGACCCGGCACAAACTGCGTAAAGCTGTTCACCACGGCGATAATAGGCTTGCCAAACTGTTCCCTCTTCATACCATTAGCCACCCAGAGGGCGCGGGCGCCTGCCATTCTTCTCCCCTCAGTACATACAGCACTGCGTAGCGGATTCTTATACGTCTTACTCATTAAGTCTCTCTATATTAAGTCTCTCTATAAATAGTGTTTCGTTATAATAAAGTGCAAAGGTACACTTTTTCTACTGAACAGCCAACGAAATAGTCACTTTTTTCAATCCTGCATTCAAAACAGAAACACAAAACAATAAAAAAATCTTAATTATTGAGCTTTTCATGCAAGATTCCAGGTTTTCCGTGTTTATATTTGCAGAATCAATGATCAATCAAAAAGCAATGAAACAACTAAAGGAAATCATCATGATGCTATTTGCCGTCACCCTGTTTGCGGCATGCGACATTGAGGGCAGCGATGTGATTTGGGACATCAGCCCAGTTCAGTTCAACATCTTTATTACTGACAGCGAAGGTCACGACCTGCTTGACTCAACCCGACAGAACAATCTGTTAAAGGAAATCACCGTCACCTACAACGGCGAGACCTATCCCGTGACGACAGAGCGGGAGTTCTATCAGAAGCAATATGCCGGTGTCCAGACAAGGGCTTACATGCCCACTTTCTACGGTTTGATTTTGCGACAGTACTGGCTACCTTACCATCAGACATACGAATGCTACGCGCTGATGTTTGGAGAGTTCAACGGCGAGGAGAATGTTGACAAACGCGAGATCATACTGAACCTGCCCAACAAAGAGCCTATACGCCTCGCATACAAGAACAGTTTCAGGTGGAAGTCAAACGGCGACCCACAGAAACAAACGCAGTACTATCTTAACGGTCAGGAACTGAAAGACGATGAAGGGAAGAACGGGAACTTCCGTATCTGTTATCCCTAAAGACCCTCAACACTGCCTCTCCCTTCCTCCGTATCTTCATTATTTCTCAAATGTTAACAATGTTTCGTAAAACCATTACTTTATGCATTACTCGCCGAGTATTTTAGGATAAGCACCGAGCATTTCGGATGACTCGGTGCTTGTTAATCAGGCCGTCAGTTTCGTTGACAGATAGTAGTCGCTGAAGTCCTTGCAACCTGGGGCAGCTGATGGCGAACGAGGCCGGGGAGCAGTTCTTTCAGCTGGAGGAAGAGGAGACAAATAGCCTCTACAAGATAGGACAATTGGCCCTTGTTACACCCCGAATTGGCCACGAGATTGGCCATTTGACCACAAAGTCCTTCCAATTGTTGTCCGGATATTGAAATTCTGCACCGCTATTGTGTGCGCCAAAAGGAGGGAAAAGCACCGGAACAAGCGGCTCGTGCATGTCTTTTGAGGCCTGTGAGAGCAGGATTTTGATGCATTCTGTCCCTTTTCCGAGTGTTGGCATCTTGGTGTTGTTGGTTTTGTAATATCGTATCTCATTGTGTTTCAACGTTTTAAATGAATACTAACTGGTCTGAGCGTTCCAGTTCCAATTGTTCCAGTTGTTTTTTGAAGGGGGTGTTACCACCGTAAATATATATAACTATCTAAATATTAATTAGTTATACAATATTTAAGGCAACTCCACCCTCTCATTTTTTAATTGGAACAACTGGAACTGGAACAAGCTCGGGAAACTCACTCTTGCAGAAGGAATGTCTTTCCAAGTTCTTTGGCCAGTTTCAACGTTATTTCCCGACATTGGTAAACGTGCCCTGGTCGCTCTTGCTCACACGGACAATGTCCATCCTTCGCCGCGACCGCCCCAATCCATGTATACTTTTTTACGAAAGCGTGTGAAATGGCACGGTTTTTCATGCCAAGCCGACGTGACGAAATAAATAATACCCAAAACGTGGAACTATCAAAAAAAGTTCGTATCTTTGCACCGATGGACAAGGAAAGCTACGAGAAACAAAATCCATTTGCCGGAGAGAAAAAACCGTCGATGAAACGGCGCTGTGCAGGGCACGACTATACGGAACGCCAGATGTATATGGTGACGCTGACCACCGAAGGGAGGCGCCCGCTTTTTGGCGTGGTGACAGGTCGTAGCGATGCCCCTGCCGGCCATCACGATGCACCGAAGGTAGAGCTGAGCCAGCTTGGTCAACGAGTGGTGGACTGCTGGCACGAAATTGCCGTGCGCTATCCAGAGATTACCATCGTCGCCCTGCAGATGATGCCCGACCACTTGCACGGCATCCTCTTCGTAAAAAGACAAATGCAGAAACCATTGGGCAAGGTTATCCTCGGCTTTAAACAGGGCTGCAACAAAGCCTTCCGCCAGCTCGTTCCGTCCGCTCCCTCCGTCCCCTCAACTCCTTCTGTTGCGCTCGTTCCGTCCG
>ONKY01000106.1 GCA_900318585.1 uncultured Prevotellaceae bacterium | reverse complement strand
TGTCGGGGTACACCAGCGTTTGATGTCTGCAATTTCTTCAGCTGTTCGTTCAGCAGCTTGGTTTCCTCCAACTCTGCAGTTAGATAAAGGCTACGGAACTTGAATCGCCAGTACAATCCGATGGCGAAGGAGAGAAAGGCGATGATTACTAATGTCTCCAGATAATTACTCCAAGACAGTTTGTTGCCCTCTACCAAATCGCTCATCACAAAATGGCGGTATAGACAGATGAGGAGCGATATCAATGGTGTGTTGATGCACTGGAAACGGAGATTGCGGCTGATGATATAGCTGACACCACGATCGTAGGAGCGCGGCATGCGGACAATGTATCGCAGAATGACTTCCGTTAGGAAACAACTGAACAAACCCAATGCGAATATGGCCAGCAGATGAATATAGGCCTGCCATTGCCACACGTCGAGTCCGAAGGGTTTGAAAATGGCCAATGCCAACACCATGAAGACGGTGCTGATAAAGCGGGTACTGATAGTTTCCTTGTGTCCTTTGTCCATACAGCCGACAAAGGTACGAATAAGTGAGCGAAAAACCAAAATAATTTTGAGTTTTTTCGAGCGAGAGTACTCTCGACGAAGTCAGAGGTAATAAAAAAAAATAGAGTGAAGAGTGAATAGTGAAAAATTTGCTTCCGCTTATCACTTTTTGCTCATTTCATCCCACTTCTATGCCCGTTTATCACAAACATCAGCAGATTATCCCAATAGTTTGGAGAATAGGGTGATACTCCATACCTTTGCACCAGCAAACATTTAAAAAAATCATTGAAAATATGAAACTAAGAACGATTATTGGAATTCTATTGATTGTGGCAGGTGCATGGAAACTGGCCAACATGTGGGGAATCATTGAGAACGACTGGCTGTGGCGCCAGCCTTGGACGGCTTACATTGCTCCAGTAGCATTGATCTACTTAGGTGCTCTGGTGATTGTGAACAGCTACCGTCGCGACCCTGACCAGTGGTTGCAGCGTCCGCTGCCCATTGGCGAAGAAGGCAAGCGCATCTGTTGCAGCGTTCGCTACGGCGGCGATGAGTACATCTATCGTGGCGAGCCTTTCCACGGTGCCCGTCTCGACGCTTTCTGCGGCGGAATCCGTATGGACTTGCGTAATGCCACCATCACTGAGGACGAGGAGATTGAGATTCACACCTTCTGCGGTGGTGTAGAACTCTTTGTGCCTCAGACGGTAAACGTCGTGGTAAAGAGCCGCAGCTTTATTGGTGGTGTCGGCAATCACGCCTCCAGAATAATAGGAAAGGAAGCCCCCTGCCTCCACATCGTTGCCAACAATTTCATGGGTGGCGTAGATATAAAAAACTAAACGTCGGTGCAACTATTCAAAACTATGCAACGTCCAACAAACAAATACAACAAAAAATTCAAAGATATGAAAAAGATTATTTTTAGGACAACTATCCTGATGGCTTTCATGATGACTGCGATGACAGCCCAAGCCAACGGATGGAGCAGCGAGAACAGAGCGATGCTTGCATCAGACATGTCGAGTCGCAACAGAGACCGAGCAGTGCTCAAAACACAAGATTGGGGCGGACGAGTGATTGATGAGAAGGGCGAACCGATGCCCTTTGTCAATGTAGTACTGCTGTCGCTGCCCGACTCTGCTTTTGTTCAGGGAGGTACGACCGACGAACAGGGTATGTTTAAGATTGTGACTGATGTGAACAACGGCCTGTTCAAGGTGACCTGCGTGGGCTATCAGACCATCTATATAAAGGCAGGTCAGGACTTGACCATCCAGATGAAAGAAGACACCCAACTGCTGAAGGAAGTGGTTGTAAAGGGTCAGCTGCCCAAGACTCACGTCAAGGGCGACGCTATGCGTACCACCATCGCTGGAACCATCCTGGAGAAAGCCGGAAACGCCTCTGACATGCTGAATAAGGTGCCCTCGCTGGAAGCCGAAAAGGACGGTGGTACCGTGAAGGTGCTGGGTCGTGGCGATGCCGAGGTGTATATCAACGGACGGCGGGTGCAGGACCTCAAGGAACTCGCCCGCATAGACGCCAGCCAGATACAGCATGTCGACGTGGTGCACAACCCTGGTGCCCGCTATGCAGCCTCGACGAAGGCTGTGGTGCGCCTGACGCTGAAGAAGGCACAGGGCGACGGCTTCAGCTTCCAGAACAATACGCAGGGCATGTACCAGTATGGCTGGACGGTGAACAACAACCTCAACCTGAACTACCGCACGGGCGGCCTCGACGTGACGGCCTCGTTCTGGGCAGGCAGCTACGGTCATGCAAAGTCGCTGCAGGAGAACCACCTCTATTATTACGCAGGCCCTGACCTGATTGACAGTTACACCTCGCAGGACAGCAAGATGCCCTGGAAGGGCTGGTCGCCGCAGCTGCAGGTGAACTACATGGTAAACGAGAACCACAGCTTTGGTGCCTACTACAAGTACGACCGTCACCCCAAAGGCGACTTCAACAGCCACTTCATGACGGACAACTACGAGAACGGTGTCTTCGCCGAGCACTCCGAGAGCGACATCTGGCAAAATGAGACATTTGCCAAACATATCTTCAACGCCTATTATAATGGCAAGGTGGGACAGTGGGGTATTGATCTGAATGTTGACGGTCTCTTCGACGACACCAAGACCCCTGGCAGCACCACTGAGAAGACGACGACACAAGCCAGTGTGCCCAACGGCTCTCCTGCTGCGTCCACTCGCTCCATCGAGAGCAACACCCTTAGTGGTAATAATTTCTGGGCATCGAAGCTCATCTTCTCCTATCCCGTGCTGAAAGGCAACCTCTCTGTGGGCGGAGAGTACAGCTACAACCACCGTACCGATGCCTACGACTTCAAGGCTACTGACAACGTGCCCGTGAAGACTACTGACAACGAGATCAACGAGAAGTCGGCAGCAGGTTTCGTGGAGTATGGACGGCAGTTCGGTAAGGTATATGTCCAAGCAGGTCTGCGCTATGAGCACCTGAAGAACGACTACTACAACTTCGGTGAGCGTCAGGACGAGGTATGCCGCGACTATGGCGACTGGTTCCCCACGGCATCCGTCTCTGTCCCTGTAGGCAAGGTGCAGCTCTCACTCTCCTATCGCCAGGACATCCAGCGCCCGAACTACAGCAACCTGACCAGCTCTTCCATCTATATCAACCGCTATACCTACCAGAGCGGCAATCCCTATCTGTTGCCGACCTATACCCATAGCCTCGTGCTGAATGCTGGTTACAAATGGCTT
>ONKY01000107.1 GCA_900318585.1 uncultured Prevotellaceae bacterium | reverse complement strand
CACCAAGGAAGAGCTGAACAAGGACTCCACCCTCGGCTGGACGAAGGCTGCCGCCGACAAGATTGCACAGGCGAAGGAGGAAAGCGAGTAAAAGACCCTCCCAACTGAAGACCCTCCCCCCGGCCCCTCCCTTGTAGGGAGGGGAGGGGTTAGATTCAAGCCATGAAAAACTGATTATTCTAAGCTCTCGTAACTACGGGAGCTCTTTTTTTTGTATGAGTGCGACACGTGCCAAGGCTGTCAGCGGAGGGTGATGTTTCCCTGAAGGTCAATGCGCGCCTGACTGTCGGGAACGTCCTGGGCGCTGAGCCAGCGCATCTGGCGGGCAACGAGATGGGGGCTCTTCTTGTTGAAACGCGGGCCACGGCCATAGCTCTGCTGGAAGGAATGGATGCGACCGCGAAGGAAACGACCGTGGCGGTCGGTCTTGACTTCCACTACAGGGGCATAGCGGGAGACACCCTTGAGGCTTATACCGAAGGGGGTGCAGAAGTTGCCGAGGCTGTAGGCAATGAAACGGTTCTTGTAAACCTCTACGGCACGGACGACATGGGGGCCATGACCGTAGACGACATCGGCACCGTGGTCAATGCAGAAATGGGCCAGACGGCGCAGGTGTCCGCGCTTCTGATGGAAGAAGGTCTCCATAGAGTCGGGCAGGTGGCTGTAGCGTGCGCCTTCTGCTCCGCCGTGGATGGAAACAACGACGATGTCGGTGGTACGCACCAGATGGTCGACGATGCGGCCTACGGTGCGCATCAGGCTGTCGGTATGCTGGAGCGTGTAGGGGTTATGGCCGAAGGCACAGAGGCCTATGCGCAGACCCTTGCGTTGGAGGACGGCCGTCTCTACGCGTCCCTCCAAGCCGGCGTACTTGATGCCTTGACTGTGCAGGGCGGCTTCCGTCTGCTGGATGCCCTCCGGGCCGAAGTCATTGGCGTGGTTGTTGGCCATGCTGAGGAAGTCGTAGCCGGCATCCTTCAGCAGCGGAGCATAGCTCACGGGAGTACGGAAGGCGTACTGGTGCTGTCCTGCCTTGGTACACTCGCCGCCCTCGCAGAGCGCTCCCTCCAGGTTGCCTGCCGCCACATCGGCACGGCGCAGGATATGCTTCACGTCGCGGAACAGGTAGGCTCCGTCTTGATAAGGCAGAAGAGTGTCAGGATAAGTGGTGCCCATCATAATGTCACCCGTCAACGCAAAGGTGAGGGTGTCGGACGATGGGTGACTGGTGAGGGGTGGCTGGTGAAGGGTGAAGGGAGGATAGTTACTCCACCACGCGGCGCACGCCAACGTAACGAGAAGAATAAAAGCCTTCATTAGACTGGCTGATTTTCACACCGCCAGAACTGCTGGCGTGAATGAAACTAAAGGTATGTGTCATGGGGTCCACGTCCACCACGATGCCCACATGACCCACGTTGCGTCCGGAGCCGGGGCTGGTGAAGAACACCAGGTCGCCACGCTGCATCTCGCTACGGCTGATGGGTGTGTTGCGGGCATACTGGTCACGGCTGGAGCACCCTATCTGTATACCTTTGCGGCTGAATACGTAGCTGGTGAAGCCTGAGCAGTCAAAGGCACTGGGGCCCTTGCTGCCACTGCGGTAGCGTGCGCCGATATGGCTCATGGCTTCGTCCATGAGGCTATTGACGAGTCCAGCGTCATAGTCGAGTGACTCGGAGCCGTTGGTATATAGGAAGTCGTAATTATCTATTTCCTGGAAAGCTTCCATCTGCTCTGCCGTAGTGACTAGCTTCTCAGTCTTTGCCTTTGCCTTTCGGGCAGCACGCTTACGCGGTTTGCTCTGACCCATGTCGGCAGACGCAAACAGTAATAGCAGGGCACATGTAATAATCTTAACGTTCATGCAGTAGGTGTGTGTATGGTTAGGTGTGTATGGTGACTGGTGAAGGGTGAAGGGTGACTGGTGAAGGGAGGATAGTTACTCCGCGTCGGCAGTCCCCTCAAGTCCTGCCCCTTAGTTGTATTTCAGAATCTGGCCGGGCAGCAGCTTGGGGTTCTTGCCCAGTCGGTTCAACCGGCGAAGCTCGTCGACGGTGGTGCCGCGCTTGCGTGCGATGGCAAAGAGTGTCTCGCCCTTCTTCACCTTGTGCAGGCGGGTGTTGCTTACGGCTACATTACGCTTGCTGCCGGTGGTGGTCAGCTCGTCGCGCTGTACGGGAGCGCTACCGCCAACGCCACGCAGACGGGTGGCCTGTGCCGACTCGCGGCTGTAGCTCTTGCGGCGGAACAGATAGCTGTCGCCGGTAACATCCTGATTGCGGAAGTCGAACATCAGAGCGGGGTTGAGGGCTACGCCGCAGAGGCGTGTCTCAAAGTGCAGGTGTGAGCCCGTGCTACGGCCAGTGTTGCCACCGAGACCGATGGGATCGCCGGCGCGGACATCCTGCTCCTCACGGACGAGGTTCTTAGACATGTGGCCGTAGATGGTCTCCAGACCGTTGTGATGACGAATGACCACATAGTTGCCGTAGCCACGCGGCTCATAGCGCACGATGCGGATTTTGCCGCTAAAGGCTGCACGGATGGTGTCGCCCGTATAGACCTTGATGTCGAGACCCTTGTGCTGGCGTCCCCAGCGTGCGCCGAAATTCGACGTGAGCACGCGGCTGGGAGTGGGCATACAGAAGTCACGCAGGTCGATGCGGAAACTGTCAGGCAGTGCTGACTCCAAATGCGCGTAGCGGTTATTCCAGTCGTTATAGAGTTCGGCAGCAGGATTGTTGTCGGACATTTCCTCGATAATGAGCTGGCGCAGCATAATCGAGTCGACAACCTTCATCTTGCGGTCTATTGGAGCCTGACGCGCTAACAGATCCTGTGCCATTGTGGGCAGGGAAGTGAGAGACATCAGGGCAACAGTCAATATGGTCTTAAGTTTCATCATCTTTCTTTAAACTTGTTGTATGGTTCGTAATTGGTTTACGCTCCCTCCAGCAGATAATCACAATCTAATTAACTGATTTTGGGAAAAGAACGTTGCAAAGTTACGAAATAATTTCCGTAAAACGGTTCTTTTCCCAAAATCATTAACAATGTTTTGTGTTGTTTTAACACTCAAACGTTTACGTAAAACATTTTTTTGTACCTACTCCTTCTTCCAGAGGCGTGTCATATCTTCGAGAGTCTTGCCCTTGGTCTCGGGTACAAGCTTCCAGACGAAGATGGCTGCGACGACGCAGAGGATGCCGTAGAGACCGTATGTGAACCAGTGGCCGAAGTCGTCACCTTCCGTCAGGTGCATGTTGAACATGGGCACGAACGAAGAGCTGACGATGAAGTTGCTGATCCACTGGAAAGCCACGGCAATGGCTACGGCAGCGCCACGGATGGTGTTGGGGAATATCTCGGCGATGAGCACCCAGCAGATGGGGCCCCACGAGAACATGAACGAGGCAGAGTAGATCAACAGGGAGGCTGCTGTCACCAGCTCAAGACCTGCATGGCCGAAGGTGAGGGCTACGCCGAAGGCACCGAAGGCCATACCCAAGGAGCCGTAGATGAGCAGCGGCTTGCGTCCCCACTTCTCCACGGTGAAGATGGCCACGAGGGTGAAGAGGATATTGATGACGCCCATGAAGACGGTAATCATCATCGGGTTGTCCATACCCATGTCGCCGAAGATACGCGGAGCATAGTAGAGCACGGCATTGATACCCACAGCCTGCTGGAACACGCTGAGCATGATACCGATGAAGATACACATGACGCCGTAGGTCAGGAGCTTCTCGGTCTTCACCACCATCGTGTCCTTGATGTCCTGCAGGATTACGGCTGCCTTGCTGCTACCGTTGATCTTCGACAGGATGCCAAGTGCCTTCTGGTCCTGACCGATGCTGACGAGGTAACGCGGTGTCTCAGGTACGAAGCAGATGAGCAGGGCGAAGAGTCCTGCGGGCACAGCCTCGCTTCCGAACATATAGCGCCAGCCGGTGCTGATTGTCCAGGGGTCGCTGCCAGGAGCCACGGCGTTGACGCCCTGACCTATCTGTTCGATGACTGGGTTGGTGTGCTCTCCAAGGATGAAGAAGTTGACGAAGTAGACCACCAGCTGACCGAAGATAATGGCAAACTGGTTCCACGACACCAGCATACCACGGATATTGGAAGGAGCCACCTCGCCGATATACATCGGGCAGATGGCAGAGGCAAGTCCTACGCCGATACCACCGATGACGCGGTAGATGTTGAACATGATGAGCAGCGAATAGGTAGGCTCACCGTGATTGAAGAACAGGAATTCAGGCTCCATCGATCCTAATGCCGAGATGAAGAACAGCAAGCCGGCGATGATGAGCGACTTCTTACGGCCGAGGCTGGTGGCCAGGAAGCCGGAGATGGCCGAGCCGATGATGCAGCCGATGAGGGCGCTGGCAGAAGTGAAGCCGTGCATACCGTCGGTATAGGTAAAGTCCTTGGCTCCCATGAAGAATGCTTGGAGACCTTTCTCGGCTCCAGAGATAACTGCGGTGTCATAACCGAAAAGCAGACCGCCCAAGACGGCGACCATCACGATACTAATCAGGTAGCTGCGGCTACCGGTTTCTGTCTGTTGCATGTAATTATTGGTTTTTGTATTTAATGATTAATGTCTATCGTTTGCGTTTATTATTAATCTTTACTCTTTAATTCTTATACTTTCTTCTTCGCTGACGTCTCGCGGATGATGAGTTTCTGTGGTACAATCTTCTTGTAGATCTTCGTGTCGCCGCCAATGTTCTGCAGCAGCAGCTGGCAGGATGTCTGCCCCATGAGGTGCGACTGGTCCTCGATGGCCGAGAGTCGTGGCGTGACATATTGTGCGTGCAGGTCGTCGGTGAATCCGATGAGTGCCACGTCGTCGGGTATTCGCAGTCCTAACTGCTTGATGGCGGTGAAGGCGGCGAAGGTGATGATGTCGTTGAAGGCGAGGATGGCGTCAGGCGGGTTTCCCTGTTGCAGCAGGCGGACGGTGGCTTCGCGTGCCACGTCGAAGTCAATCTTGTTGCATACCACGATGTCGCGGTCTATGGGCAGACGGTTTTCGCGCAGTGCCTCCAAGTAGCCGTGTTTCCTGCGCCGCACCATGTCCAAGTGGTTGGGGCCTCCGATGAAGGCGATGCGCCGCGACCCGGTGTCTATCAGGTGCTGCGTGGCTATCTGGGCAGCTTCGTCGCCGTTGGCCATCACGCTGGAGAATCGGTCGGCCAGACACGTTCGTCCGAAGAACACCAAGGGTATGCCTATGTCGGAGAGCTCCTCAAAGTGACTGTAGTCCGTCGTGTTCTGTGCCAGACAGGCAATGATGCCCTCCACGTGGAGGCTGATGAAGTTGTCAATGGCCCGTGCCTCGGCCTCGCAGTCCTCATGGGTGTTGGCGCTGATGACGCTGTAGCCCGCACGGCGTGCCTCGTCCTCTATGCCGTCGAGCACGGCGGCATAATAGTGAGTCACCAGGTTGGGTACCACCACGCCAATGATCTTCGGTGCCTCCTTGCGCAGGCTCTGGGCAAAGGGATTGGGGCGATAGTTCATCTGCTTGGCCAGCTTCTTCACCTTTTCCTGCATCTCATGGCCTATTTCCGGCGAGGATCGCAGGGCTCGGCTGACGGTCGCAATCGATACGCCTAACTCCTTAGCAAGGTCCTTTAAAGATGTCCTATGTTTGGTTTTAGCCATTGCTTTTAGAATTGATGCGGCAAAATTACACATTTTCACGGAATTACGCAAACGTTTACGTCGTTTTTTTTAAAACAAATCGTTTATAATCCTCAAAAACCTACTACCTTTGCAGACGAAAACAACGATGGATTATTAAAAAGGTATTAGTATCCAATTAAGTTTAGTGTTAGAGAAAGATTGTTTGAACTGAGTAATGAATAGTTGATAATAAGTTAGTTAGAAAGGCCATGGCTGTCGTGATGACATCCATGGCTTCTTTTTTTTATATTCTGATTTTCCCGTCCTATTCCAGGAAACCGTCCATGATGACTGTCGGCGCAGCGTTGCTGTCGAAGGCCCCCAGCTTGTAGCCGCCGGGCAGGCACTGCGGCTCCCAGTAGAATACGCCGCGGCAATGGCCGTCGGTGTCACGCCGGGCTTCACGGATGACGCGCGTCAACAGTCGCCGTCCTTCCTCCATGACCTCCGGCTGCTGCTCGTTCACCTCAAATCCCGTTTCCACAATCATCACGTCGCAGCCGTATTTCCGGCTGACGTGACGGATGTTGCGTATGCAGTCGGTGACGATGCTGTCGGGATGTAGCTCCGGATGGTCCTTGCGCGCCCAGTAAGGATAGAGCGACATTCCCACCATGTCGAACTTGCCGCCGTACTTCTTGACGATGTCGAGGTTCCAGTCGTAGAGCGACTGCTTGTGCCCACGGTCCAAGTGGACAATGACGATGGAGTGAGGAAGCACCTCCTTGACTGCATCGTATCCAGCCCGTAGCAGTCCTGCATACTGGCTCGGGTTCTCCTGGATGTGACCTACTGGCCAGAGCAATCCGTTGGCAGTCTCGTTGCCTACCTGTACCCATCGGGGTTCCACACCGTTCTGCTTCAGCAAACTCAGCACCTCCACGGTGTGGTCGTGTACGTCGCCTTTCATCTGCTCGTAGCTGTGGTCTTTCCATGCGGCGGGAATGGGTTGCTGACCAGGGTCGGCCCAGGAGTCGGCATAGTGGAAGTCAATCATCACGTCCATGCCCAGGGCCTTAGCTCTCAATGCCATTGCCAGCACTTCCTCCTTACCGCAGTTGCCACCCCAGGGATTTACCCACACACGCAACCTGACGGCTCCTATCTGGTAGTCGTTATGCAGGAGTTCCAAACATTCGCGTTCGCGTCCCTGCCGGTCGTGAAACACTACGCCGCGCCGTTCCTGCCCCGTGAGGAAGCCCACGTCAGCGCCTTTGACAAAGTCCTGCGGGGCAGTAGCCGCCGGAGCCTGCTGCGCACGAAGCGGGAGCGCCATGATGAATAAAAGGCAGATGCCCCATGTCTTCAGTATTTCCATCTTATTACTGTGTTTGGTTGCAAAGTTAGGAATTTTTCCCGTCATCCACAAATTATTTCTGTTTTGTTGCGCCAGAAAAGTGCTAATTATCCTTAACGGCAGCGCGAATATGGGGGATTTTTCGTAACTTTGCCATCAGCTTTAGTATAACGGACTTAAAACTACAGGAAAAATGTTTGGACTTGGAATGCAAGAGATACTGGTCATTGCGCTGATAGTGCTGCTGCTGTTCGGCGGCAAGAAGATTCCCGAACTGATGAAAGGCTTAGGCAAAGGTGTCAAGAGCTTCAAGGAGGGAATGAATGAGGTCAGCGAGACCTTTGAAGAGAAGAAAGACGAGAAAGAGCTATGAGTGCCACCCCCCTGCAGCCCATGACCTTCTGGGATCATCTGGACGAGCTGCGGAAGGTGCTGATGCGCATCCTGGCCTTTACTGTCGTAGCGGCGGCGGTGGCCTTCGTGATGAAGGAAGAGCTGTTCCGGTTAGTGTTGGCACCGCGCTCAAGCGACTTCATTACTTATCGCCTGATGGGCGTGGAGCCGTTCTGCGTAAGCCTCATGAACACAGGGCTGACCGAGCAGTTCATGGTGCATCTTCGCACGGCGATGTATGCAGGTCTGCTGGTTGTCTCGCCCTACGTGCTCTACGAGCTGTTCCGCTTCGTGTCGCCCGCCCTTTACGACAACGAGCGGCGTTACGCTACAGCACTTGTGGGCAGTGGCTATGTGATGTTCCTGATTGGCACGGCGCTCAACTACCTGCTCATCTTTCCGCTGACAGTGAAGTTCCTCGGAACGTACCAGGTGAGTCCCGACGTGGCGAACATGCTGACACTCCAGTCGTACATCGACACGCTCCTGACCATGAGTCTCGTCATGGGGGTGGTGTTCGAGCTGCCTGTGGTCAGTTGGCTCTTGGCCAAGATGGGGCTGATCAACAAGACGCTGATGCAGCGTCACCGCCGACACGCCGTCGTGGCGATACTGATCGTTGCAGCCATCATCACACCGACCACCGATGCCTTTACGCTCCTCGTGGTTGCCCTACCCATCTGGCTGCTCTATGAGCTGAGCATCGTGGTGGTGCGGACTGCACCACGAATGGACAATTGACAATGGATAATGGATAATTGGCTGCGCATTAAGCAATAAGAATTAAGCATTATGCATTAAGCAATAGAATACCAATTAAACAAAACAGATATTTTATGCTAAAGAAAAATAGGACAATCCTTGCAGCGGTGGTTTTCATACTGATCACGCTGCTGTTCCTCGACTTCACGGGGACGCTTCATCACTGGTTGGGCTGGCTCGACAAGATCCAGTTCCTGCCTGCCGTAATGGCGCTCAACGTGGTGATTGTGGTGGCACTCATTGTGCTGACGCTGGTCTTCGGGCGCATCTACTGCTCGGTGATCTGTCCGTTGGGCGTGTTCCAAGACCTGTTGGCACGCCTGCGCAGGAAAAAGAATAAGTACAGCTATTCCAAGGAGGTGCGCTGGCTGCGTTACCCCTTGCTGGTGGTGTTCATCATTGCCGGCGTGGCAGGCATCGGCTCGCTGTTCCAGCTCCTGGCACCCTACAGTGCCTACGGCCGCATTGCCACGATGGTCTTCCAGCCCCTGTGGCAGTTTGGCAACAACCTGCTGGCCATGGCAGCTGAGCACTATGAGAGTTACGCCTTCTACAGTGTAGACACCTGGATGCGCTCACTCCCTGTGTTCGTCATTGCTGCAGTGACGTTAGTAGTGCTCGTCATCCTGGCGTGGTGTGGTGGCCGTACCTATTGTAACACCATCTGCCCGGTGGGTACTGTACTCTCATTCTTTGCCCGCTTCTCGTGGCTGAAGATTCGCTTCGACGCCGACAAGTGCAAGAACTGCTCGCTCTGCTCGAAGAACTGCAAGGCTGCCTGCATCGACTTCAAGACGCACTCGGTGGACTACTCGCGCTGCGTGGTCTGTGGCAACTGCATCGACAAGTGCAAATTCGGAGCATTAAGATATGGCATCGGATCAACACGGACTAACACAAAGAATGGCATCGAATCAACACGGACTGACACGGACAGTCCGAATGAGTCCGTGGATAGAAGCAAACGGTCGTTCCTGTTAGCCTCGGCCATGGTGGCTGGTGCAGCTATGGCGCAGAAGAAGGAGAAACTGATGGACGGCGGACTGGCTGAGATAGAAGACAAGGTAGCGCCCAAGCGCCAGACGCCACTGACGCCTCCCGGCTCTCTGTCGTTCCAGCATTACGCCCAGCACTGCACGGGCTGCCAGCTCTGCGTATCGGAATGTCCCAACCAGGTGCTGCGTCCCAGCAACGACCTAATGCACCTGATGCTTCCCGTGATGAGTTACGAACGCGGACACTGCCGACCGGAGTGTACGCGCTGCTCTGACGTATGTCCAGCCGGTGCCATCAAGCCGCTCGATGACGTGGAGAAGTCAAGCATCCAGATAGGCCATGCCGTGTGGATCAAGAAGAACTGCATACCGCTGACCGATGAGGTGGAGTGCGGCAACTGTGCTCGCCACTGCCCAACCGGCGCCATCGAGATGGTGATGCTCAACGAGAATGATGAGGAATCGCCGATGGTGCCTGCCATCAACGAGGAGGCCTGCATAGGTTGCGGCGCCTGCGAATACGTGTGTCCCGCCAGACCCTTCTCTGCCATCTATGTCGAGGGGCACGAAGTGCATAGAGTTATCTAAGTGAAAAGAGAAGAGTGAAGAGTGAAGAATTTGCTGCCGCCATCTTTTGGTAGCAAAGTCTATCAAATTCCAAAAATGAAAAGGATAAAGGAAAATGGAGAAAAAGAATATATCAAGACGGTCGTTCCTGAAGATGTTCGGAGCAGGGACTGTGGCTACAGCTGCCGCCGTGGCAGGCTGCAAGCCTGGCAATAAGGCTGGCGAAGAGGCCGCCGACGAATACAAGAACCAGGTGGAGCCGCCGAAGGACAAGATGACCTTCCGCACGAACCCCCGGACGGGCGACAAGGTGTCGCTCTTAGGCTATGGAATGATGCGCCTGCCCACCAAGCCAGACAACGACCAGGAGTTCGACCAGGAGATGATCAACCGCGAGGTGGACTATGCCCTGGAACACGGTCTGAACTATTTCGACACCAGCCCCGTCTACTGCATGGGCCAGTCGGAACGCTGCACAGGCATCGCCCTCAGCCGCCATCCCCGCAACAGCTATTTCGTAGCCACGAAGCTCTCGAACTTCAACCACGACTACTGGACGCGGGAGAAATCCATCGAGATGTACCGCAACTCCATGAAGGAGCTACAGGTGGACTACATAGACTACTACCTGCTGCACGCCGTGGGCGGCGGCATGGAGGAGTTCAATGGCCGCTACGTGGACAACGGCATCATGGACTTCCTGATGAAAGAGCGCGAGGCCGGCCGTATCCGCAACCTCGGTTTCTCGTTCCACGGCCAGCAGGAAGTGTTCGACGAGATGTTGTCGCGCCAGGACGAGTACCACTGGGACTTTGTGCAGATTGAGCTGAACTACTTGGACTGGGACTATGCCAACGAGATCAACAAGGGCAACGTGGACGCCAGCTATCTCTACGACGAGCTGCACAAGCGGGGCATTCCCGCCGTCATCATGGAGCCGCTCCTCGGCGGACGACTGGTCAAGCTGCCGCAATACCTGATGACCGAGCTGAAGCAGCGCGACCCCGAGCACAGCGTAGCCTCCTGGGCTTTCCGCTACGCAGGAACGCCGGAGGGCGTGCTCACCGTCCTGTCGGGCATGACCTACATGGAGCATCTGAAGGACAACCTGCTCTCCTACAGTCCGCTAAAGCCCCTCACCGACGAGGAAATGGAGTACCTGCACGGCGACATTGCGAAGAAGATTGTGGGATTAGAGAACATACCCTGCAACGACTGCAAGTACTGTATGCCCTGCCCTTACGGCATTGACATTCCTGCCATCTTCGTACATTATAACAAATGTAAGAACGAGGGTATGCTGCCGATGGATGCGGGGTCGGAGGACTACCGCAGGAACCGCCGCCGCTATCTCATCTCGCTCGACCGCGCCGTGCCCCGCGAGCGCCAGCCCGACCACTGCATACAGTGCGGCCAGTGCGAGCCCCACTGCCCGCAGAAGATCCACATCCCCCGCGAGCTGGCCAAGCTCGACAAGATGATAGAGGAACTGAAGCAGCAGTCCGACATTTAGGCTGCCCTTCTGTTTCGGAATTTATCCCTACGCTATTTCGTTACCCGTGTAGAGCTGGTAGTAGCGGCCTCGCTGCTGAAGCAGCTCTTCGTGGGTTCCCTGTTCTATGATGCGTCCATGATCCAACACGATAATCTGGTCGGCGTTGCGGACGGTGGAGAGGCGATGGGCAATGACAAAGGTGGTGCGTCCCTGCATGATGGTGTCCATGCCGCGCTGCACGAGCTGCTCGGTGTGGGTATCAATGGAGCTGGTGGCCTCGTCGAGGATAAGCACGGGCGGGTTGGCTACGGCTGCGCGCGCTATGGCTAAGAGCTGCCGCTCACCGGCGCTGAGGTTGCCGCCGTCGCCCGACAGCTGTGTCTGGTAGCCGTTGCCTAAGCGGCGGATAAAGTCGTCGGCTCCCACCAAGCGGGCGGCCTGTATGCACTCCTCGTCGGTGGCGTCGAGCTTACCGTAACGGATATTGTCGAGCACGGTGCCTGTGAAGAGGTGTGTCTCCTGCAGCACGATGCTCATGCTCTTGCGAAGCGAGTCTTTGCGGATGTCGCTGATAGGTATGCCGTCGTAAAGTATCTTTCCCTTCTGTATCTCGTAGAAGCGGTTGATGAGGTTGATGATCGTGGTCTTGCCGGCACCCGTTCCGCCTACAAAAGCTATCTTCTGGCCGGGGTTGGTGTTGATATCGATGTCGAAGAGTATCTGCTTCTCCTTCGTGTAGCCGAAGTCCACGTCGGTGAAGTCCACGTCGCCCCGCGGCTCCTTCAGTTCCACTGTGCCCTCGTCCACTTCCGGCTCAGCATCCATCAGGCGGAAGACGCGCTCGGCGCCGACGGTGGCGTTGAGTACGGAGTTGATCTGCTGCGACACGTGGGTGATGGGCTGCGTGAAACTCTTATTCAGCGTCAGGAAGGCGACGATAGTACCCAATGTGAGAGATGAGAAACCCCCTCCGACTCCCCCTGTAAGGGAGAGAGATGTGAGAGGTGAGAGGGCGAGGGTGGCGCCGACGACAGCGATGAGCACGTAACCGAGGTTGGAGAGGTTGCCGTTGACTGGCATCACGATGTTGGCAATCTTATTGGCACTGCACGCCGAAGAACGCAGTTGCTCGTTGATGTCCTCAAACTCATCGATGGCCTGCTGCTCGTGGCAGAACACTTTCACAACTTTTTGTCCCGTCATCATCTCCTCGATGAAGCCGTTGACGCGTGCCAGGCTCTCCTGCTGGGTGCGGAAGTAGGCGCGGCTGCGCTTGCCGAGCTTTGTGGTGACCACCATCATCACCACGGCCATGAGTATCGACACTAACGTCAGCGGTATGCTCATCACCACCATCGAGGCAAAGGTGACGGTAATAGTGATGAGGGAATTGAACACCTGGGCGATGGACGTGCTAATCATCTGGCGTAGCGAATCTACGTCGTTGGTATAGACCGACATCATCTCGCCGTGGGAGTGCTGGTCAAAGTAGCTGATGGGCAGTTTCTCCATCCGTTCGAAGATGCGCTTGCGCAGGCGCAGCATCGTACCCTGCGAGACGTTGATCATGAGGCGGTTGTAGAGGTAAGAGCAGACCACACCCACCAGCAGGATAAGACCGAGACGGAACAGTGCCTGGGCCAGGGAATGGTATTCTGGCGTGGGCATAGTGGTCAGCGGCACAATGTAGTCGTCTATCAGCGTGCGGGTGAAGAGTGTCGAGGCAAGCGTGGTCACCGATGTAATGCCGATACAGATGAGCACGGTGACGATAGACAGTTTATAATCCTTCAGCACGTACTTCGCCAGTCGCCAGATGACGGTGCGCTTCTGGCGGTCAATCTTCTGGATGCCGCCCTGGTTCTGGGCATGAGGACCGCGCGGGCCTCCGCCGAAGTTTGGTTGTCTCATGCTTCACCTCCTTTCTTGTCAAAGTCGCCATGGTCGGAAGTCTGGATCTCGTAGATTTCCTGGTAGAGCTGGTTCGTGCGCAGCAGGTTCTCGTGGGTGTCAAATCCAGTCACAGCACCACCCTGCAGCACGAGGATGCGGTCACAGTGCTGCACGCTGCTGATACGCTGTGCAATAATAATCTTAGTCATCTCCGGCAACTCCTCTCGGAAAGCGCGCTGGATGCGGGCATCCGTCTCCGTGTCGCAGGCTGAGGTGCTGTCGTCGAGCACGAGAATCTTCGGGCGCTTCAGCAGGGCGCGAGCTATGCAGAGGCGCTGCTTCTGTCCGCCGGAAACGTTGGTGCCGCCCTGCTCAATGCGGGTGTTGTAGCCGTCGGCCATCTGACTGATGAACTCGTCGGCCTGGGCCAGCTGGCACGCCCAGCGGCATTCGTCGTCAGTAGCATTGGGTTCACCCCAACGCAAGTTCTCGAGAATCGTGCCGCTGAACAGAATGTTCTGCTGCAGCACCACGCTGACGGCGGTGCGCAGACTTCTCAGGTCGTACTCCTTCACATTGCGTCCGCCTACAAGCACCTCGCCTTGGTTCGTGTCGTAGAGGCGGCTGATGAGGCTTACCAGCGTAGACTTTCCCGAACCCGTTCCGCCAATCACGCCGATGGTCTGACCGGAGGCTATGCTGAAGCTGACATCGAAGAGAGCAGAGCGGCGGTGGGAGGGAGCCTCACCCCCTGCCCCTCCCCCTCGGGAAAGGCTACGGGTAGGCGAGCTTTGCTCGGGAATGGGGGTGCTTTTATAGTCGAACCTCACTCCTCGGAACTCCACGCTGCCGTCGGCTATGTCGTAGACAGGATGCTCAGGATTCACGATGTCGGGCTCTTCTTCGATAACCTCACTGACACGCTGGGCAGAGGCAGCGCTCTGTGTCAGCATGACGAAAATCATAGAGAGCATCATCAGCGCCTGGAGGATAGACATGACGTATGTAAAGAGGCTGGTCAGCTCGCCAGTGGTCAGCGTGCCGCCCACAATGAACTGTGCGCCCCACCAGCTGAGGGCGATGATGCAGCCGTAGACCACAAGGTTCATCACAGGGTGGTTCAGCGCCATCAGGCTCTCTGCGCGTACATATAATTTATAGAGTCCCTCGGCGGCGCGGCTGAATTTCTCGTTCTCGTGGGCCTCGCGCACAAAGGCCTTCACCACGCGGATGGCCTGGATGTTCTCCTGTACGCTCTGGTTCAGTACGTCGTACTTCACGAACACCTGCTGGAACAGGCGTGCCACGCGACTGATGATTTGATAGAGTGACACGCCCAGAATGGCCATCGCTATCAGGAAAATGAGGCTGAGGCGCGCGTCGATCACTAAGCACATCACAATGGAGAGCACTAATCGGAACGGCGCGCGGACGGTCACGCGGAGTATCTGCTGGTAGGCGTTCTGCAGGTTCTGCACGTCAGTGGTCATGCGCGTCACCAACCCCGGGGTGGAATACTTGTCAATGTCGGAGAAGGCAAATCGCTGGATGTTCCTATACATGGCCTTCCGCAGGTTGGCCGCGAAGCCCGATGAGGCGTATGCCACCGTGCGGCCCGCCATGATGCCAAAGGCTAAGGAGAGGAATGCCATACCAATCATCACCGCCCCGTAGAGATACACGTTCTCCATACTGCCGGCGTTGATGCCACGGTCAATGAGCGAAGCCGTCACGTAGGGTATCAGCACGTCCATCACCACCTCTAAGGCTGTCCATACGGGCGTCATCACCGAGGCCGTCCTGTACTGTCCAATCTGTTTAGTCAGTGTCTTTATCATCACCTTGTCTGGATTATCTGTAAACCGTGTAACTGCCGCCGTCGCTCTGGCAGTACTTGCGAACCAGCTGCTGGATGAACTCAGCATTCCCCCTGACGCGCTCCTCGTTGCCGTCGTAGCCGTTGATGAGCACCACGAGGTGAGTGGTCTCGAGCGTCATCTTCGTACGCTCGTGGTCGCTGGTCGGCGTGCCCACGCCACCCAAGGCATCGCGGTAGACAGGCAGTCCGGCAATGTTCAGCGGCCCGCGGCCAATGCCCTCGTAGGGCTCACCCTCGCGGCCAACGCCTAAGGTCAGCGTGTCGCCCACGAACTTGTCGGCATCGAAGCCGCCAATGCTGTAGCCGAAAGCTATCGAGGCGAGGTTCACCAAGTCAACGAGCGTGTCAATCTGATAAAGTTCCTTGCCCTGTAGCATCCGGCGAATCAACTGCTCGGAGGCAGGACGATAGCGCGAGGGGTCCTTGCCGCACGCCTTATACACACGCCGTGTGGCGGCGATGCCCGGCAGTTCTTTCAGCGACTCGGTGGTCAGTTCCTTCCGCAGCCGTTCCCCCAGTTCGTTTATCTCTACCCACAGCTCAGGGCAGTACTCCGTATTCCTGACCTGCGCCTCCACGGCTGCGCCCACGAATCCCGGGCACACCGATTCTATCTCTTCTGAAACGATTATCTTCATGATTGTAGCATATCTAAGAATTCATCCTCGCTGACGATGCGGATGCCGAGCTTCTTGGCTTTCTCCAGTTTCGACGGTCCCATATTGTCACCGGCCAGGATGAACGAGGTCTTGCCGCTGATGCTGCCCACGTTCTTGCCGCCGTTCTGCTCAATGATAAGTTTGTACTCGTCGCGGCTGTGGTGTTGGAATACACCGCTGATGACAACGCTCTGCCCGGCGAGCTTGTCGCTCTGTGCCGCCGTCTGCTCTGCCGACAAGGCGAACTGCAGGCCGTAGCCGCGCAGGCGTTCCACGATGCGGCGGTTCTCCTCATTGTGGAAGTAGCTGATGATGCTCTTCGCCATCACCTCGCCGATGCCCTCCACCTCCTGCAAGTCCTCCAGACTGGCCGCCATCAGTGCATCCATCGTCTTGAAGTGGCGGGCCAGGAGGCGTGCCGACGTCTCGCCAACGAAACGGATGCCGAGGGCGAACACCACGCGCTCGAAGGGCACCTGACAGGAGGCTGCGATACCGTTGACGATACGCTGCGCTGACTTCGTGCGGCTTCCGTCGCCGTTAATCTGCTGCACCTGGATGTCGTAGAGGTCAGCCACGTTGTGGATGAGTCCGCGACGGAAGTATTCGTCGATGGTCTCCGGGCCTAAGGAATCGATGTTCATGGCGCGGCGGGAGATGAAGTGCTCTATGCGTCCCTTGATCTGCGGCGGACAGTTCGCGTCGTTGGGGCAGTACCAAACAGAAGCCCCTCCCCCGTAAGGAGAGGTGTTGCTGTCGGAACCACCCCTCCCTACAGGGGAAGGGTCGGGGGAGAGGCTCTTCACCAGCGGCGTGCCGCACTCCGGGCAGCGGCGGATGAACTGCACAGGCTGGGCGATGATGGGGCGCTCGTCGATGTTCACACCGACAATCTTCGGAATGATCTCGCCGCCCTTTTCCACGTAGACCATGTCGCCGATATGGAGGTCGAAGGAACGTATGAAGTCCTCATTGTTCAGCGTGGCGCGGCGCACGGTAGTGCCTGCCAGCTGTACAGGCTCCATGTTAGCCACGGGCGTGACGGCTCCCGTGCGGCCCACCTGATAGGTCACCTCCAAGAGCCGCGTCTGCTCGCGCTCCGCCTTGAACTTATAGGCGATGGCCCATCGGGGTGACTTCGCCGTGAATCCCAAGGCACGCTGCTGGCGCAGGGAGTTCACCTTCAGCACAATGCCGTCGGTGGCTACGGGCAGGTTCTTGCGCTCCGTGTCCCAATAGTTGATGAAGTCGAGTATCTCCTCCACCGTCCGCACCTTCTTCATGCCCTCCGATATCTTAAACCCCCACGAGCGGGCCGCCTCCAAGTTCTCATAGTGTCCGTCGGCAGGCAGTTCCTCGCCTAAGAGGTAATAGAGGTACGCGTCTAACTGTCGGCTGGCCACCACCTTAGGGTCGAGACTCTTCAGCGTGCCGCTGGCGGCGTTGCGCGGATTGGCAAAGAGCGGTTCCTCGGCGGCCTCACGTTCTGCGTTCAGCCGCTCGAACGACTTCCACGGCATCAGGATCTCGCCGCGAATCTCGAACTCCCGAGGAAGTGAAGATTCTTCACTCTTCACTCTTACCTTCTCACTTAACACCAGCGGTATGCTTCGGATGGTCTTGACGTTCTGTGTCACATCGTCGCCCTGCACACCGTCGCCACGGGTGACGGCCTGCGTCAGGCGTCCGTCCACGTAGGTCAGCGAGATACTGAGTCCGTCGTACTTCATCTCACAGCACACCTCGAACGGTTCGCCCGCCAAGCCTTTCCTTACGCTGTCGTACCACTGGCGCACGTCCTCTTCCGAGTAGGTATTGGCCAGCGAGAGCATGGGGTACTTGTGGGTCACCTGCCGGAACTCCGACTGCAAGTCGCTGCCCACGCGCTGCGTCGGCGAGTTGGCGTCGGCCAGCTCGGGGTGGCGCGCCTCCAAGTCCTGCAATTCGTGCATCAGCTGGTCGAAGTCGTAGTCGCTGATGCTCGGCTGGTTCAGTACGTAGTACCTGTAGTTATGCTCATGCAGCTCGCGTCGCAGCTGCTCTATTCTCTGTTTCTCGTCCATTATGTTTATTTAATCACGACCTTTTTCCCGTTTCTAATGTAGATGCCCTTCTTTCTGAGGGAAGGATCTACGTGGCGGCCCTGCAGGTCGTACCACTTATCTTGGAACATTTCTCCTCTTTCAGTTAGCGTAGCTCTAATGCCTGTCACCTCCTTCACCAGCTTGCTGCCGTAGAAATAGAGACGGAAATTACTGAAGATGACCCAGTAGCCCTCGGGCATCGACGAGCAGCTCAGTCCTACCTTCAGCTGGCTGCCGTCCTTGGACAGTCCCGCGAAGGCCCGGTTCTCGTAAAGGCCTTTGGCAAAGTAGATGCTGGCGGTCTCCATGTCGTTGGGGATGTATTTGCCGTTCACCGCCGACTCCGTACCACCGAGCTTGCTGGTCTGTGCGCCGCTGGCAGCGTGTGCCATCTTTTCCTTCTTCGAGCCCGCATAGACATAGGCAGTCACCGAGTTTTTGCTGCAGGCGTCTGACTTGCCCGGACGCTGGAATCCCTGGACACAGAAGGCATACGTGCCGCCAGGCAGGTTCTTGATGGTCTGGTTCATGTCGAAGGCCTTCTCGTAGAACTCTCCGCACGAAAAGCCGACAGACGGACTCTGCGACCATCCGTCGCCAGTCTCCATATCGGGATCGGCCAGCAAGAACGTCAGGTCGAAGGGCTTGCTCATGTCGCTCGGCGTAGCATTCTGCAGGAAGGTCATATAGGCAGTCTTGGCTGCGTCGGCCAGCGGTTTCAGCTCGTTTTCCTCGGTAGCCGTTGCCAGCAGGTTGTCTATACGTGCCAGCTCTGTTTCAAAGGCGGCATCCGTACCTGGCACGTCCTCCGTATGGGGTACGGCGAACAGCGTCTTAGCCTGGTCTACAGCTTCCTGGGCGAGCATCTTCAGTTCGTCAACGGCTGCGGTCTCTATGGTCTGTGCCTCCTCCTTGGTCAGGATGAGCCAGCGCTGCGCCGTCGACTTGTTGGCAATGTTGAAGGTCGACGTGCTGATGCTGCCGTCAGCCGAGGCCGTCAGACAGGGAGGCGTCCAGTTCTGCGTAGGATGGATGAGCCAGTAGCCGCGGCGGGGTATCGTTGTCGTGCCTACCGACACGTCTATGCGGCTCTTCATCAGGTGGAAGTTGTCGCTGGCAGAAGGTGTCTCATGTGCAGCCGTGGTGATGCCGTTTTTGCCGCTCTTGGCGTAGGTCATGTAGCGACCGGTTCCCACGTTACGCAACTGGTAGTACTGGTTCTCCGGCGTAAAGGTGATGTTCCACGCCGCGCTGTCGTTGACCATCGCATCGTTAGTGGACAGCTGGCGCCACTCCAGTGTGCCGGCGGCGGTGGGCATCAGGTAGGCCGAGACCAGTCCGTGGTCCATCGACTCGCACTTGATGTAATACTTCACGTCATCCTCCTGGTCGAAGGCATAGTACGGCTCAGCAAAGAGTTTGTTAGTATGCTGCAGGCCGTCCTCGCCGAGTGCCTGGCAGATGAGCGAGTTGCCAATGTAGAGCAGGTCAGTGCCGTCATCCTCGTGGGCACCGTTGATGCCGTAGGGCCATAGGTGCTGGTAGTCGCCGTTCAACTGTTCCGTCCTGGAATTCTCTAAGAAGCGTAGCACCTCTGTCACGCGGTCGCCTAACCAGTAGCCCGTGCCGTAGCCTTCGCCGTTGACACCCGAGCGCAGGTTGTGGCGGCTCCACTCCGTGTCGGCCCAGGGAATGACGCCGCAGCCGTGGAGCATCTCGTGCATGATGGTTCCCGCCCGCTGATAGGACGCGTTCGGGCCCACACGTATCCATCCACCGTAAGAGCAGTCGGCCGTCTGTACTCCACCCTCATAGCCCACGTTCGGCGAGAATCCCTTCATCTCCGTCAGGTTGTTCCACCAGTCTATCGCCGTCTTGACGGCATTGGTAATGCGGTTCTTCACGTCGGTGGAGCCGCCGTCGCGGATGGTATAGGTGATCTGACCCTTGGGCAGGGTATAGAACTTCAGCACGTCGCCATAGTACACCTGGCCGTCGTTCTTCTGAACGTAGGCCCGCATATAGTACTTGGTAGCGGGTGTCAGCCCGTCTATCCAATAGATGCGTCCACTGTTCGTGAGATACTTCTTTGACTTCTGGTCGTCTACGGTGGGCTGGCTGTGCTCGGCATAGCAGAAGCCCTGCTCCGCTATTTCGGTTGCGGGAAGCCCAGCGGTGGCCATTCGCCCGAAGGCCATCGTGGTGCCTCTGGCAAAACGCTTATCCGTAGTCACCTTCTGTGCCTGCGCCGCTGTCAGGACAGCCAGCAGGCACCATAGAAACAGTTGTCTCAGTCTCATATAGCCTTTCTCAGCGTATTACTTCTTGCTCCTATAGAATTTCTCCAGCGTGCGGTAGGCATTCTCCCTCTCCGGGGAAGCTACTACCTTCGACTCTACGTCAATCTTCATCACAGGGGCGTTGTCCAGGTTGTCCTTGGTAATGGCAGTCCATTGGGGCGGCCCCTCGCCGTTGGCTTCGCCTTCGTCCGTCACGACTCGGCTCTCGCTGCTCCGTCCGTTTGGATTACCGGTCTTGCAGAAGTTGGCATAGTAGGAGAGGAACAGTTTGGAGATGGCATAGTCCTCTTCCTGCCAGTCATAGAACTCATTGGAGTCGAGGGTGCCCATCGCATACTCGATATCTGCGGAATGGACGGCACCGGGAGCAATGGCAGGCTGCTGTGCGGCGGCCTTCTTCTCTTCTTCAGTCTTCTCACGCACGCCGCCGGCAAGTCCACCCGTCATGTCGCCCATCTTGGCTGATACCTGTGGACGGGGGTGCATATAGTGGTAGCGGTAGACGGGCTGCGAAGAGGTACGGGCGTGGTAGTCGCAGAATTTCCATGTGGGGAAGCCGGTGAAGAGGTCAGAGGCGAGGTCGAAGCCCTTTTGGCTCAGCACGTCCTCGTCGGTCGTGATGCCGTATGCCGTGAGTATCTCGTCGGTCATATCGCCGAACTGCCCCTTCAGGGCGTTCTTGAAGTTCTGGAGTGTGGGAGCTTGTCCCTGCATGGCCTGAGCAGGATGTCCTTCCAGCGAGTTCCAGCCTGCCAGCAGCGGCACCTGAGCCTGTTCGCCTTTCTCCAACACGGCGTCAGCGCTCTCCTTCATGAAATAGCCGTCAAGCACCACGTTCGCCATACCTCGGGGAGGCAGGAGCTGCTGGAGCGAGTCGGCAGTCAACGCCATCGCATCAGCCAGGCTGGCTATGCCGGCATTCTTGAGCAATTCAGCACCGGCAGCATCAGCATCAGCCTGTGCGACAGGCGCATACGGAAGCACCTCTGCACCAGAGGAGAGCATGGCTCCGGCAATGAGGTTCTTGGAGAGGGGAGAGCACATGAGCAGGGAGACGGAGAAGGAACCAGCCGATTCACCAACGATGGTGATGCGAGCAGGGTCGCCGCCAAAGGCCTCGATGTTCTCCTTCACCCACTGGATGGCAGCCACCTGATCCAGGAAACCGTAGTTGCCACTTCCCTTATAGTCGGAGGCTGCGGTGAGGTCAGGATGTGCGAAGAATCCGAACACGCCCTCGCGATAGTTAGCCGTCACGCCAATCACTCCCTCCTTGGCTATCGATGAGCCGTCATAACGCGGCTCGCTGCCGGAGCCAGCCATCAGTCCGCCGCCGTTGAAATAGATAAGCACAGGAAGGGCATCAGCCGTTGTCTTAGCCGTTGTCCAGATGTTGAGGTAGAGACAGTCCTCGCTACGGCTTTCGCCGCGGAACTGCATGTCGCCAAAGACGTTAAGTTGCATGGGGTCATTGCCGAAGGCCTTGGCCGAGCGCACGCCCTCCCATGCCTGCAGAGGCTGCGGTGCCTTCCATCGGAGGTCGCCCACAGGCGCCTGTGCAAAGGGAACGCCCAAGAATTTCTTCACTCCGCCTTCCTCGATGCCCTCGAGGGTACCATACTTGGTTTGTACCTGAAGAGTCACTTCCGTTGCCTGCTGCGTGCAAGCACTAAGGGTTGCAAGACCTGCTACGGCCAGCAACGCCATTGTCCTGATCGTTTTAGTCATAGTCGTAATGATAGATGTAATTGCAATTAACGGCACAAAGATAGCATATTTTTTTGATTGAGCGAAAAGATTACGAAGTTTTTTTGCCAAATTGCATACACTGAGAGCTCACTGAGCGCTCCCGCACATACGTATAAGGGAAAACGGAAAAATGGTCGCTATAAAATGTGACCCTGAAAGTAACATTCAGGGTTGGGCGGGCTGGTAAAGAGCAAGCTCGTCCTCTGTTTATGTGTGTTTTCTCACGTTGGTCTGATGTACCATTTTCAAAATCGCTTAGACAAACTTGCCCAAGCGATTTTGGATAACTTTCATCACCTCAGCAAACTCAATTTGCTCCTCCCAATTGATCTTTTTCAGGTAGTTTTTCCACAACGAATTACGGAATTCATCATTAGAAAAAGCATCAGTAAAGAGCTGAAGATTGTCTGCAACGACAGTATCCCTGTTCTCAAAAGTGGCTCGAATTGCATCAGCAAGAGCGACATCATCAACCAAATCTGATTGGTATTTCAATATCTGATAGCAGTCAAAGAAATCCTTCATTCGGCTATTCTCCGTGTCCTTTTCCACCATCGTATGGAACTTCTCAGCCACTACAGTTTCCAGCGAATAAGCCTTAATATTGATTGGCGGAGTGGTATCAAGGAATACAGGATAATCCAAGTCAACTGGTGCTGGAACTATCACATCACCGAAACCAATATCAGCAGAAAACTGTTGCACAATCGTATCGAGATGAGCAACAATAATCACTCTTGTTCCAGGGTATTTCCGCTCTTGTGTAATCTCCGCTATGCGGATGGAAGCAGCATCAAAGATGACGCCATCCTCTTCACATTCTATCTGACAAATCTCTGCAAATATCTCCTTCAGATGAGCAGCGTCGCGACTAATTTTCGCTGCCAAGAAGTCAATATCCTGAGTTGGTCTTCCTTTCATTCCATTATAGGCATAGAGCAGTGAACCACCCTTCAAGAAGAAGTTCTCCCTATACTTACTGACGGAAATTCTGTATATCAATCGTTCATGCAAATAGCGAACCAACAACTTCATAAAGCCGTCCTTCTCGCCATAAGTTTTCGAGATGCTCAGGAGCCTCGACCTGACCGATTTCCCTATACCAATACTCATGCTACAATACAATTTCAAGATACTTCGACAAGGTATTATATACCCTCAATTGCTTGGCATATTCACAAAGACGCGTGATATTCCGATCCTTACGTTTCAGGTATTCGTTGATAATCTCAGAGCAAACATCCAGGCCAACCTTATTCCGATATTTCACAGCATCACATACACTTCTCTCCACATCAGTTATCTTCACCCGATATCCGCAAATTTCCATTTCTTTTACACCAATATTCAAATACTCCTTCTTCCAATAGTACAAGTTTATTGGTGGAAATTCTGGGATAGTCACCTTTCGCTTGGCATCAATTGCAATGCAATATCCACTTGGAATCTGAGTCGAGAGCTGATAGTGAGACCATGCAGAATATAGACAAACGACACCACCAGGTACAATCTTCTCTACATCAATCATGGTATTTGCCAAAGCCAATTGATCGGCATATACCCCTTGACGTACTCTTACGAGTGTACCATCTTCTATAGCTTTTCTGATATGCTCATACTCTGCACGCCCAGCAACTTCATCTGTCCTGATGAAGCCTCCGTTGTTTTGTATGGATTCCACCACCTTCGCTGTCTTTATCATACACCATCAATAATTCGACGGTGCAAAGATAGTATTTTTCTCTTAAACCATCAAGAATTTATGTAAAAAGTTACGGAGAAAATCGAAATTCCCCGTAACTTTTTACAATTCTCTATCAAAAGACCCAAAATTCTTGGATAAATCAGAATAAAAACCTATCTTTCTTTGCAAGCAAAGCGACAAGGTCGAGCGGCACAGTTCAGTCCACCAAAGAAGCAATAAGTTGGATCCTGGCAAATAAACAGTTGCCTCTGTGGGCTGAAAATGCCAAAGAAGAGGACATCGGGGACTGGTCCCTGTCATACAGAAGGGCTGCGGCGACATCATAGCAGTTCCCATGTCGCCTCATGCACGCTGAGGCCATACATGTATATATAAGAAAAACGGAAAAACACCCGCACGTGTCGCACGTCCCGCACGTAAATTATTTCAACACTCTAAGGAAGTAAAAAACTGTTTCAGCAATCAGAATACCAAGAAACAAATTATTCCAGCCTGTGGAATAATTCTAAACCAGTGCTTTAGCGTCGTAAACCACTGGTTTAGCGTCGTAAATCGGTGGTTTAGGATCGTAAACCACTGGTTTTGCATCAAATTCTCAAGAGTATTCTATCTAAAGCCACACTTTGCAATTGTTTCACGTATTCTATTTTAAACGACAACTTGGACAACAAGGACCGCTCGACCTCTGGTCGCTTGCAAGGCAAGAACTATTT
>ONKY01000108.1 GCA_900318585.1 uncultured Prevotellaceae bacterium | reverse complement strand
AGATGGACGGCAAGGGCTGGGTGCAAGGCTTCTCATCCTATCTAGTAGACCTCAAGCTACCGCGCTTCGAGACAGACACCGACCTCGGTCTGAACTCCATCATGTCGGCCTTAGGTATGCCAACGGCCTTTGACCGGAGTTGCGCCGAGTTCCCCAACTTCTGCAACACCGATACGTACATCGGCATGATGCGCCAGTCGGCGAAGATTAAGGTGAATGAGAAGGGCACTGAGGCTGCCGCCGTCACCATCATTGGGATAGAAACGACGAGTATACCTCGTGAGGCGAAGTTCTACGCCAACCGTCCGTTCCTCTACATCATCAGCGAGCAGTCCACCGGCGCCATCTTCTTCATTGGCCAGTTCACAGGCAACAACAGCGGCGCACGTGACACGGACGGAATCCGTGGAATTACGAATTCCGAATTCCAAATTCCAAATTCTACCGTTTACGACCTGAAGGGGCAGCGCCTCACTACGCCGCCCACCAAGGGACTGTTTATCCAAAACGGGAAACTGAGGAGGAATTAGGAATTAAGCATCTGCGAAACGGCGGCCGTCGCTGAGGGTGATTTGCAGCTTGGTGTACTCGCTGTGGAAATCGTTCTTCAGGCGGTCTAAATAGCGGCGACATTCCCAGTGGCACATGGGGAGGTCGTGGAGCAGATAGTTACCGCACGTCTCTGGCGTGGTGGCTGGCACTTCCTCCTGCGTGAGTATCCACTCCAAGCACTCGATGGTGAGCCGTCGCATATCCTCGACGGTATACGTGCCGGATTCCCTACTTTCGGATTCCAGATGTTCCATCGCCGAGCCGCGGTCTTTCATAATGATATACATGCCCGTGAGACAACCCATCGGGCCAACATACACTACGTCGTCCTTTACCTCGCTATTGCGAAACCAGGTGGCCATCAGGTGCTCAATGCTGTGAATGGCTGCCGGCGCTACAGCCGGTTCCTTGTTGGGCTCGGTAATGCGCAGGTCGAACGTAGTAAAACCCTTATCCTCGCGCGACACATAGATGCCGGGCTTCAGGTGGGTGTGGTCAATCGTAAAACTTTGTATTACTTCCATGATTCAATGTTTTTTGGGGCGAAGGGTGAAAGGTGACTGGTGAAGGGTAACAGGTGAAGGGTGAAGGGTGACAGGAGATTAGTTTCTGCGCACAGTCTATCCTCCCTTCACCTTTCACCCTTCACCCTTCACGAGGGAGTCACTCTTCACTTCTTCTACGAAGGTTTTGGTGACTTGGAAAGAGTTGTCGGCTATGCGTTCCCAGAAATCGTGGTACTGCGAGGCGTCGGTGTCGCGTAGGGGAATGTCGCTGATGACGCGGAAAGAGATGAACGGAACCTTATTGACATAGCACGTCTGCGCTATGGCTGCCGACTCCATATCCACCGCCTTCGCCTCGGGGAAGTGGCTGACAATCTCCCGCATCTTCTCCTTCGAGTCCACGAACCAGTCACCGGTGACGATGAGACCGTAATGAAGTGAAGAGTGTAAAGTGTAGGGTGTAGAGTTTGCTGCCGCCATACCTTCTGCAGCAACCAATTCCGCAGAAGGTTTGGCGGCAGCAAACTCTACACTCTCAGTTCTTTGCAAGCAAAGCGAGCAAGCTCGAGCGTTCATCTCTAAACTTTTGCGCAGCAAAAACGGGTCGGCGGGGTAGCGGGCGGGGAGGCCCTGCACCTGTCCGTACACCGTAGTATTGTCGATGGCGGTGCCGCAGTAGACATCATGGTAGCACAGCTCAGTGCTCACCACCACATCCTGCACCTGAATGTCATCGCCGTTGCCGCCGGCACAGCCGGAGGAGATGATAACGTCAGGGTGAAACTCATTGATCATGCGCTGGGCGCCGAGGGCGGCGTTCACCTTGCCGATGCCGCACTTCTCAACCCTTACGTCGTCCGTATTGAACAGCTTCTTGAGCTGGCGCAGCTCCTTGTCCATTGCTACAATAATTCCTATTTTCATCTTTTACTATTTTATTACACTTTTCTTTCCGTTGACGATATACACGCCCTTCCTCGACGGCTGGCCATTCAGCCTCTGTCCGTCCAGACCGTACCAATTATCCATTATCCATTGTCCATTATCCATTGTCATAATGCCGTCCGTTCCGGCGAAGTCAAGGTCGATGACACGGCCGGCGGCAGCGTCAGTGGTCATGACGGCCTCGAAGGGAGAGGTGCTGCGCAGGTTGTTGACGAAGACGCTGCCTGGCATCCGTCCGTATGTCTCGGCGTAGAGGTCGTTGACGGCGTTGATTGCGTAGATACCATTCGTCTTTGCTCTCGTCTTTGCCTTATATGCCGCCATGAAGGTCTTTCCGTTTCGCGACGGCCGCTCGTTCTGGGCGCTGCCCGTAGAGGCCGCCACCGCTGCGTTCTGTGCCGAGAAGGTCACGCGGCCGGGAAGCTGGTACTCGCTGTCGTACTCGCCATTGTTGGGCATACAGATGATGTAGGGCACATTAGCCTCCATGCGGCTGGAACGTACGAATCCAGAGCTGCTGTAGGAGTAGAGCCAGAAGGGACGCTGCGAAGGCGAGCCGTCGTAGGCGGCAAAGGGCGTGATGTCGCCCGCCCGCTCATGGGTAATCTTCTGCACCGTGAATGGCAGCGCCAGCGTCTCCCAGCCACCGGTTCCACCGTAGGCCGACTCCATCGAGTAGTTGTGGGTGTAGCTGATGGTGGTGGCTGTGAACACGGTGGAGCAGTAGAAATTGCCGTAGCCGTCTGCCGTGGCATCAGTCAGGGTAATCCTGTTGGCCACGCCGTCGATGATCTCGTTTTCCACACCTGCAGGCGCATGGCTCTTCTTCGTCGAGAAGAACAGCAGGTTGGGATTGCTGAAGCCACCGGTAAGGAAGAACTGCGAGGTCCAGTCTTCCTCCGCGTCGGCAATGGACTGCACACGGATGCCACGGGAGCCATTGTAGCCGATGCCGTACTCTATGGTCGGCTGGTCTTCAATTATACCGGGGGTTCTGGCGTAGAAACAGCTGGCATCGTTGCCCTCGCAGTCGCCGTTAATCACCTGTTCTACCCATTCATCCGGATTGACGGGCGGGATGTCGGGCTCCTCATAGCTCATCCACGACATGTTGTCGAAGTAGAAGTCATTGTCTTCGCCGCGTAGTATGTTCAGGTCGAATGCCACGGTGTGCATACTGCCGTATTCACGCACCTGATCCGCGGTGATGGAGCCCTCGTATGTAAACAGCTGCCATTCTTTTGTAACGGAATAGCTATAGTCTGCCATAATATACCAATTGTAGTCATGCGGTCCGTAATGGGATTCCAAGTTCATGGTAGTAGCTATGTCGGCCCTGACCCTGAATTCTAGGCGGTACCTATCTCCTACGTGCCAGTCATGGTCGGGCGTGGTGATGAAAAACTGCGAGTCCCAATCATTCTCGGCATTGGCAAGGGCGTGTACACGGATGCCACGGGAGCCGTTGTAGCCGATACCGTTGATGATCTCGGATGGGGTGTCGCCATCCTCACCTTTGACATAAGAGACGAAATTGGTTACGTCCGTTCCCTCACAGTCGCCGTTGGTCAGTTGCTCTACCCATCCTGACGAAGCCTTTGACGGGGCCTTGGCGTAGACCGCCCATGCCGCGCGGCCCCAGCTCGGTTGCGCCGTTGCGTTGGCTGCTGTCAGGCAGAGCACCATCAGCATGATATTTCTAACTATCTTGTTCATACTTATTCCTTTCTCATCTTTAGTCATTAGGTGTTTGGTTATCGCCCTCATTGGGTACTGCCGACGGTGTAGTGAACTGTGCGGCCTCTCCGTACTGCGTGCCGAGTGCGGTGACGACGTAAGCGCGAATGTAATAGATAGTCTTGCTCGTCAGCTCTGTCAGTGCGAACGAGGGATTGCCGCTTCTGTCACTGCTCTGCTGGCCCAGTGTCTGAGCGTTGCCTTTGTCAGGCGAGGACGTCTGGCTACTGTAGCAGATGCCGTATTCCGTCACGTCCAACTCTGCCGATGTGAACGAGAACTGGCAGTCTGCAGTGTGCTTGTTGATATTGGTGACGGTAGGAATAGATATGGTCGGTGCCATCACCGCCGTCTGACTCACGCTGATGGTGTGGCTCAATCCCGAGCCCTGCACGGTGACGGTGGCGTGCCGCTCCTGTGTACCGATGTTCTGCTGCGCGTTGACGGAGAACCCCGTACCCTCAGCGTTCTTGCTGACCTTCAGCCAGCTTGCGTCGCTACTCACCGTCCAGCCTATGTTGGCTGTTACCCTGACATCGCTGCTGCCGCCCGTATAGGGAAACGACAGTTCTACGACGCTCACCTCCAACTGCTCGCCCACAGCCTCCTGCATGATGCTCACCGTGCGGCTGTCGGCACCATTGCTGACGGTAAGTGTTGCCGAACGTGTCTGTGTCGTTGAGGTGTTGGCACTGGCCGAGATGCTGATGGCAGTGCTACCCTTGCCGTGGTTAGTACTCAGCTGTAGCCAGCCGGCTGACGAGGCAACTGTCCAGTAGCCCTCTGTGGTAATGGCGAGTTGCTGCGTTCCACCATCGTAGCCGAATTCCATACTATCACTGCCCACGCTCAGACCGCTAATGGCAACAGCCTCGAACGGTGTGTCGGCATACTGGTCATCCCAGGTAGAAGAGCAGGATGCCATCAAGCACGCTGCCACAACATATATTAGATGTACGCTCTTCTTTTTCATTTTTACTCCCATTTATACTCCCTATTAATTTAGAAGTGCAACATCAGGCCGGCGCTCAGTCCGACCCCTTCACCCCATGATTTGATCTTCGAGTCGGCTTCCTTCAGGACGTCAAAGCTCTTGTCTTTTTTCACACCGAAAGCAAACTCAGGCATGGCATAGATGCGAACGGTGCTGCCGATGCAGTAGCTGAGGCGGCAGCCGACTGAGGCCGAGACGGTGTTCACCTTGCCGAAGAGGTCACCCGCATTGCTGCGTTTCACCTCCGAGCCGCTGATATTGTTGATGGCGGCACCAATCATCGGCGTGATGAGCAGTGAGGGCGATGCCTCAACGTTATAGCCATAGCACAGGAAGAAGCGCATGGCACTATAGTCGTACGTGCCCCAATAAGTGGCGTTGTCCGTCTGGTAGATGGTGATGTCCGTCGCCTTGCTGATGCCGATGGTGGCACCGGCCTCCACCACATGTCTGCCAAACTCAAAGCCGATGAAGACCGTCGGTCCCATCATGCCAACGGCATTAAAGCCTGCTCCGAGGTTGAAGTAAGCGCTGCGCTTGGTCTCCGTTTCCGGTAGCTTCTCGATGATGGTGATGCGGTATACGCGGTTGGCATCGGCACCTTTCTCGAAGCCGTAGTCGCGGAATTCTGCCTTCAGCGGCTCAAAACCCTTTTTGTAGATAGTCAGGCGACGCGTGCCACGGGTAACGTATACCCACAGTTCAGCACCGCGTGTCTTCACGTCGAAGGAACCGGCAACACTGTCAATCTCCGCGCCCTGGATTTTCACGATGGAACAGAGCTCGTCGCTCCAGTCCTTTATTCGGTCGGCATTAGCAATAAACTCGTTTGCCTGAACAAACTGCTTTATGATGAGTTCCTGTGCTGCCAGCCTGAATGGCAGGAGCAGCAACATAGTAATAATGGCCGTCTTTCCCCAGCCATTGGAACGTTTGAATCTTGTCATAGATTACCTTGTTTTAAGTTTTTTCGGCAAAGTTACAAATTATTTTTGTACCATACAATAGAAACAGAAGAAAATATTTGGAATTTAGGCTATTTTTTTGTAGCTTTGCAGCCAAAAGAGAACAAACTTGCAAGTTATGAAAGATTTGAAGAGATGGCTACCCGACATCTTAGTGGTTGTCGTATTCGCGTTATTGTCGTTTGCCTATTTCTTTCCTGCCGACTTAGAGGGGCGTATCCTTTATCGTCATGACTCGTCAGCCGGACGGGGCGCAGGACAGGAACAGCAAGAGTATTATTATAAGACAGGAGAGCGCACCCGTTGGACGAACGCGCTGTTCTCAGGTATGCCCACCTACCAGCTGGCACCGTCGTACAAGTCGACGGACGTGCTGACGAAGGTGGAGAATGCGTGGCACCTGTGGCTGCCGGAGAACGTGTGGTATCTGTTCGCCTACCTCTTGGGCTTCTACCTGCTGCTGCGTGCCTTCGACTTCCGCTGGTATTTGGCGGCATTAGGCAGCGTGATGTGGGCATTCTCTACATATTTCCTGATTATCATTGCGGCTGGCCATATCTGGAAGGTGTGGGCGCTGGCCTATCTGCCACCACTCATCGGCGGTATGGTGCTGGCCTACCGGGGCAAGTATTTGTGGGGTTTGGTGGTGACGGCATTGTTCACGGCGTTCGAGATTCACGCCAACCACATTCAGATGACGTATTACTATCTGCTGATCATCCTGTTCATAGTGATAGCCTGGCTGGTGGAAAGCGTGAAGAAGAAGCAGATGGCGCACTATGGCAAGACCTTAGCGGTATGTCTGGTGGGTGGACTGATCGGTGTGTGCATAAACCTGTCGAACCTCTACCACACGTGGCAGTACTCGCAGGAGACCATGCGCGGCAAGAGCGAGCTGGTGAAGGAACATTCGGAGAACCAGACGTCGAGCGGGCTGGATCGCGACTATATCACCCAGTGGTCGTATGGCATAGGTGAGACATGGACGCTCTTGGTGCCCAATACGAAGGGCGGTGCATCGGTGCCACTGGCCAGCAACGAGACGGCCATGAAACACGCTAACAACGACTATCTGAGCATCTATCAGCAGTTAGGCCAGTACTGGGGCGAACAGCCAGGCACGTCAGGGCCTGTCTATGTGGGTGCCTTCGTGCTGTTCCTCTTCGTCTTGGGATTGTTTATCGTGAAGGGGCCGATGAAATGGGCGCTCCTTGCAGCCACGGTGCTGAGCATCATGCTGTCGTGGGGTAAGAACTTCATGGGACTGACGGACTTCTTCTTGGATTACGTACCTATGTACGCCAAGTTCCGCACGGTGGCGTCCATCCTGGTCATCGCCGAGTTTACCATCCCCTTGCTGGCCATGCTGGCGCTGAAGACCCTCATCCAGGAGCAAAGAGAGAGGTTGGGGATGAGTATTCTTCTTTCCTTTGCCCTCACCGGCGGTATCGCCCTGCTGTTTGCGCTGATGCCCGACCTGTTCTTCGGCGACTACGTGTCGTCGATGGAGCGACAGGCACTGGGTCAGATTCCACAGGAGCACTTAGGATCGCTACTTTCCAACCTGAGCGAGATGCGCCGCGCCATGTTCACGGCTGATGCATGGCGCTCGTTCGTCATCATCCTCATCGGCACAGTGCTGCTGTTGTTCTACAAGGCCAAGAAGCTGAAGGTGGTGCCTATGACGGCGCTGTTAGCCGTACTCTGCTTAGTGGACCTCTGGCAGGTGAACAAGCGCTACCTGAACGACGGGATGTTCGTGCCCAAGGCCGAGCGTGAGCAGGCACAGCCCCTGACGCAGACCGACGAGCAGCTGCTGCAGGACAAGACACTGGACTACCGTGTGCTGAACTTAGCGTCGAACACGTTTAACGAGAACGAAACAAGCTATTACCATAAGAGCATCGGCGGCTACCACGCTGCCAAGCTGCGCCGCTACCAGGAACTGATAGAAGCACATATCATGCCCGAGATGCAGGCGTCGATGCAGGCTATCGGACAGGCCAGCGGCGACATGACGCTCGTCAAGGGCGACAGCATCTGGCCTGTGCTTAACATGCTGAACACCCGCTACTTCATCTTGCCGCTGCAGACGGGACAGAACGTACCGCTGCAGAACCCCTATACCTTTGGTAACGCATGGTTTGTGGATAAGGTGAGCTATGTGGGCAATGCCAACCTGGAGTTAGACGGGGTTGGGAAGGTGGACCTGCGCCACGAGGCCGTAGCCGACGAGAAATTCCGCACACAGTTAGGCGACAGCCAGCAGCAGGACACTGCCAGCTGGGTGCGCATCACCAGTTATGAGCCCAACCGTCTGAACTACGACGTGAACACTGGTAAGGGCGGTGTCATAGTCTTCTCGGAAATCTACTATCCTGGATGGACAGCCACCGTCGACGGCGAGCCTGCCGAACTGGGACGTGTGGACTATGTGCTGCGTGCCCTCCAGGTGAAGCCCGGCCAGCACAAGGTGGAGCTGAGTTTCTTCCCGAAGTCGGTGAACCGGACGGAGACCGTAGCCTACATCAGTTATGCTCTACTGTTACTGCTCATTGCGATTGGGGCGTTTTTAAAGGTGAAGAAGTGAATCTCAAACTACTACAATGAAGAAAAATGTCATGTGTGTACATACGGCGATGGCTCTGGTAGAGCCGTTGACGAAATTGTTTCAGGAACTGATACCTGAAGTAACGGTAAATCATATTGCAGACTCTTCGCTCATAAAAGAAGTTATAGCCAACAACGAAGTGACACCTGCCGTACGCCGCCGACTATTAGGTTATTACAATGCTGCTGCCGACGCGGGTGCTGATGTGGTATTCAACACCTGCTCGAGTGTTGGCGATGTGGCTGACTACGGCAACACATACGCCAGAATTCCCGTGTTCCGCATTGACCAGCCGATGGCAGCAGAAGCGGTGAAGAACTATCAGCGGATTGGCGTTATCTCGACGCTGCCCACGACACTGGATCCTACGTGCCGCCTGCTGCTGAACGAGGCCAAGAAGGCCGGCAGGGAGGTGACGCTGGTGGAAGGGCTGGCTGACGGTGCCTTTGCCGCCGGTCAGAGTGGCGACGGCGAGACACACGACCGTCTGATTGCAGAGGCTGCACAGCGCATAGCCCAGGAGGTTGATATGTTTGTGCTGGCGCAGGGCTCAATGGCACGCATGGAGCAGCGCCTCGCCGAATTGACGGGCAAGCCTGTGCTGTCGAGTCCTGTCCTCGGTGTGAAAGGATTGCGAAAGTTCCTGAACCTGTAAACGAATACTAAAACAATTGCTTCGCTCGAAGCCCTCGAAGCATGAAGAAGAAGAACATCATCCTGCTGATGTTGGTCGTCCTGGGCATGGTGACATTCCTGGATCGTATCAACATCAGCGTAGCCGGGTCTAGCATCATGGAGGAGCTCCACCTGAGTCCCGCACAGTGGGGCTGGGTGCAGAGTGCCTTCATCCTGAGTTATGGTCTGCTGCAGATTCCGATGGGTGCCCTGGGCGACAAGTTCGGACACAGGAAGATATTGGCAGCCATCGTGCTGTGGTGGTCGGCATTCACAGCCTTCACGGGAATGGCTGGCGGGCTGGTGTCGCTGTTGGTCATCCGCTTTATGTTCGGCGTTGGCGAGGCAGGCTCTTCGCCCTGTTCCACGGGAGTAATCAGCCGATGGTTCGAGAAAGACGAGGTAGGCAAAGCTCAGGGTTATGTATGGGCGGCTTCACGTATGGGTGGTGCATTGACGCCCTTCGTGGTCATTCCCGTCATGATGTGGGCAGGCTGGCGCACAGCGTTCTACCTGTTAGGCGCACTGGGCGTCCTCTGGGCCGTGGTATGGTTCTGGTTTTATAAAGACCCCTCCCGCTCGATCCTTGGTCGCTTGCCGCTCGGCGACGAAAGGAGACGCTTGCCAAAGCAAGAAGGCAAGAACCTCCCCCATAGCAAGGGGGTATCTGCACCGCAAAAGGATTCTATCCCATGGGGACAGTTGGTAAAGGCTCCGCAGCTGTGGCTGCTTTGCGGCATGTATTTCTTCTATGCCTTCGGCTCATGGTTCTTCTTCTCGTGGTTTCCCACGTTCATGGAGCTGGGACGCGGCTTTGATAAGGCGGAGCTGACGTATGTCGTGGCAGTGCCCTTCGTCATGAGCATGATTGGAAACATTGCCGGCGGACACCTGACCGACCGTCTGTCACGCCGCTATGGCATCAAGACAGGCCGCAAGGCACTAGGCTCAACGTCGCTGGCTGTCTCGGCGGTGTGCATGTTCCTTGCGGCGTTCATTCCCGGCAAGATGGCTGTGTTCCTTTTCCTGTCGCTGTGTTTTGGCATCTTCGACCTGATGCTGCCGTCAGCGTGGGCATTGTGTATTGATCTGGGCAAGCAACATGCCGGCACCCTGAGTGGTGCCATGAACACCGCCGGCAACATTGGCGGTTTCTGCTGCGGCATCTTGTTTGGCGAGCTGGTGCAGCAGTCGGGCAACTATAACCTGCCGCTCTACCTGATAGCCATGATGCTCATCATCAGCGCCGTGCTGTTTGCATTCATCAATCCCGAAAAGAAAATCGTATAAAGATATGAAAAGAAAGATCATCGTAACGGTGGCACCCGTATGCCATGTGGGCAAGGAGATTCCTGCCGAGTGTAAAAACCCGCTAACACCTGAGGAGATAGCAGAAGACACCATCAACTGCTTCAAGGCGGGAGCCTGCGAGGTACATCTGCATACACGTGACCTGCAGGGCAATCCGACGTTCGAGCTGGATGTGTTCCGACAGACCATTGCACTCATCAGGAAGGAGACCGACATGATTGTCCAGGGTTCCACGGGCGGACTATCGACGCTGACACTGGCCGAGCGCTGCGTGAGCCTCGACGTGCCCGAAGTGGAGGTAGCTTCGCTGAACATGGGTTCCGTGAATTTCGGTGAGACGGTATACATCAACACCATGCCCGACCTGCGCTACTGGGCAAAGCGGTTGGACGAGACGAACACCGTGCCCGAGATGGAGCTCTTCGACCTGAGCCATGTGGAGTGTGCCACCCGTCTGGCTGACGAGGGCGTGCTGCACCGCCCGCTGCACTATAACTTCTGTGTAGGGTCGGGTAACTCGTCGAACCTCTCGGCAACGGGCCGTAACCTGGCCATGTTATGTTCGCTCATGGAGCCTGGCACCACATGGGGCATCACCCATGACTCAATGAAGGACTTCTCAATGCTGGCCTGTGCCATCGGCATGGGAGCCTCCGCTGTCCGTGTCGGCTTCGAGGATAGCTTTTACTATGCTCCAGGTCAGCGTGCCCATACCAATGCAGAACTCGTAGAGCGGCTGGTAGCACTCATCCGTATGATGGGCTGCGAACCTGCCACCCCGGCAGAGGCACGAGCCATGCAACACATCAAGTAGTGAGATGGAAGATGTGAGATGGAAGATGGTCGTCTTGGACGATGACCCGACAGGCATACAGACGGTACACGGCTGCCTGCTCATTACGCGGTGGGACGAGGACAGCGTGCGGCAGGGGTTTGAAGACCAGCAGCCCTTTTTCTACATACTGACAAATACCCGCGCCATGACGCGAAAGGAGGCAGAACGGGTGACGCGCGAGGCGATGGAGATGGTGGTCAGGGTGAACCGCGACTATGGCTACCGGCTGATCATTGTCAGCCGCTCAGACTCCTGCCTGCGAGGCCACTTCCCCTTGGAGCCCGATGTCATGCGCGAGGTGCTTGTGCGTCACGGCTTCCCCGTGACGGAAAAGACTCCCTTCTGCCCCGCCTTCATTGAGGCAGGGCGTGTCACCATCGACGGCGTACACTATATGCAAGATGGCGAGCGACTGATTCCTGTCAGCGAAACGGAGTTTGCCCGCGACAACGTGTTTGCCTATCATTCCAGCGTGCTTCGTGACTATATCAAGGAGAAGGGAGCCTGTCCCGATGACTACGAGATTGTGAATGCCCAGTCCTATGAAGAGCTGCGCCAGTGGTGGAGCCAGTGGTCAACGTCCGTGTCGACCTCCATGGTCATCCGCTCTTCCTCGTCGCTGCCCAAGGTTATCAGCGACATTAGCGACAAGCCGCTGTTGGACAGAAGTATCCTGCAGCACGACGGCGTGGGATGTTTCGTTGTCGGTAGCCATGTCAGGATGACCACCGCCCAGCTGGAGTGTCTGTTGCAGGCAGAAGGAACATGCGCCATCGAGGTGGACGTGCAGCAGATACTGGACGATGCCGACACCCTGATGCACCAGACATTAGACACGCTGCGACAGATTGCTGACAATCTGCTCACCCCCGTGGTCTACACTTCGCGGCAGGAGATACGGCTTGCCGATGCCGACCAGCGTCAGCACCTGGGGCAGCGTATCAGTGACTTCCTGGTTGACTTGGTACGTCGCCTGCCCTTCACACCAGCATACCTGGTAGGAAAGGGTGGCATCACGAGTCACGACATCCTGACAAAGGGGCTTGGCATTAGTGTAGCACGCGTGCTGGGACAGGTAGAAAAGAGCGTTCCTTGTGTCATGACGCCCCAAGGATTCCCCTACATCATTTTCCCCGGCAACGTTGGCTCCGAACACTCTCTCCGTGACGTCTTTGAGAAACTAAGTGGACGTTGAACGTTTATGTCTCATGCGTAATGTGGTAGCGGACGAAGGCACGGTGACCGTAGAGCGCTACCACGATGAAGCTGATCATAGGTATGACGAACGAGATGTTCACGGCGGGCAGGCAGAACAGGGTCATGTCGAAGTCGATGATGACAGCCTGAATGGCAGGTAGTACCGAGCCGCCAAACACCGACATGGTCAGTCCGGCACTGGCCAGTTTCACGTGCTTGCCCAAGCCACGGAGGGTGATGCCGTAGATGGTGGAGAACATGAGCGACATGCAGCCGCTGACCAGCACAAGGCAGTAGAGACCGTTACGGTCGGTGAAAAGGATGACGCCGCCGAGGGCGGTAATGGCGATGATAGCCATGAACGACAGCAGCCTCCCGGGGGCAAAGAACTTCAGCAGCCAGGAACACACGAAACGGCTGGCGGCAAAGAGGATGATAGCGGCAATGTTGTATTTCTGCGCCTCCATCTCTGCCATCGTCTCGGTCATACCCTCTGACACGAAGATGCGCGCGCCGTAATGGATGATGTAAGTCCAGCATGCCACCTGAGCACCGACATAGAAGAACTCAGCCAGCACGCCCTCGCGATAGTTCTTCTTGCTGATTATTTCGCGGATGTTGCTGCGCAGGGTGTCTCTGGAACGTGTGTCGTTATCGACCTTTATCCGCCTGATGCGGATCACAATCATCAGGATGATAATCAACACGGAGATAAAGAGGTAAGGCTGGATGAGCACGCCCAGGTCATGGTCCTTGACAATGTTGAACTGCGCTAAGGGGAGGTTCATGCGCTCGGTCTTCGACAGCTGGCTCATGCCTGCCTGCACGTAGTCGTGGGCGACGAACATACCGATGACGGCACCAAGGGCGTTGAATGCCTGTGCCAGGTTCAGTCGGATGATGGCTCCTTCCTCAGAACCTAAGCTGTAGACGAAGGGATGGCAGGAGGTCTCTAAGAACGCCAGTCCGCAGGTCATCACGAAATAGGCAAGGAGGAAAGCCGGGAAGGTGCCGAAGGCCTTGGCTGGAAAGAACAGCAGCGCGCCGACGGCATAGATGCCCAAACCCATCAGCACGCCGGCCTTGAACTGGAAGCGGCGGATGAACAGGGCGGCGGGAATTGCCATGATGAAGTAGCCAAAGTAGTTGGACACGTTGACCAAGCCGCTCTCCATAGCGTTCATGCGGAATATCTTCGAGAATGCGCTGACGATGGTCGTCGTCATGTCGTTGGTGAAGCCCCAGAGAGCGAAACAGGCTGTGATCAGCATAAACGGCACAACCATGCTGACACCGTTCCGAACCAGCAGGCCATTCTTTCCTTTATATGTCGTTTTCATCTGTTAGTAGTAAGATGTAGTTTTGTTGTTGGGGGCAAAATTACAATAAATAATTGACTTTGCAGAACTTTTGAGCCAGATTTTTTCAGATTTACCGTTTTTTTGTACATCAGAGCTTCAGCCATAGGTACTTTTACGCGGAAAAAAGCAAGGGCGGCAGCAAATTCTTCACTTTTCACTATTTCCTTTTCACTTATTATTTGTACCTCTGACGTTCCGTCGAAGGTACTTCCGTTCGGAAATGAAAAGAAAAATGAGTTTTCCTTTTGTATTTCGCTCACTTATTTGTACCTTTGGCGGCAAAAAGCAAATGAAACGATGAAGAAACTACTTTCCTTGCCTCCCAATCTGGTGAACTGCTTCCACGACGTGACTGGTCTTAGCCGCGATGAATACTTCTGTACCAACGACCCCATAGGTCACAAGCTGGGCAGTGGTGGCGGCACGGTGTGGCTGCTGGCTGAAGCCAAGCGGAACGGCTGGCTGAAGGATGAGAAGCGCATCCTCATACACGCCGGTGGACAGAGCCGGCGGTTGCCGGCTTACGCACCCTCGGGGAAGATACTGACGCCGATACCTGTGTTCCGCTGGGAACGCGGACAGCGGATAGGACAAACGCTCCTTGACCTGCAGCTGCCACTATATGAGAAGATGATGGACATGGCACCCCAGTCTATTCGCACGATGGTGGTCAGCGGCGACGTACTGATCCGAACCAACCAGGCGCTGCCGCCGGTGCCCGAGGCCGATGTGGTGTGCTACGGCCTGTGGCTCGACGCCTCCATCGCCAAGAACCACGGAGTGTTCGTCAGTAGCCGCCAGACGCCCCAGGTGCTGAAGCAGATGTTGCAAAAGCCCAGCGTCAGCACGCTGAGCAGTCTGCAGAAGGATCACTTCTACCTGACGGACATCGGCGTATGGATGCTGTCGGACAAGGCGGTGGAGTTGCTGGAGAAGAAGACTCTCCCCCACCCGCTCCCTTGTAAGGAGAGTTCCCTCGCGATAGCTCCCTACGACCTCTACGGCGAGTTCGGCTGCTGCTTAGGCACAGACCCCACCATCGACGACAAGGAGCTGAGGGAGCTGACGGTGGCGATCATACCGCTGGCAGGCGGCGAGTTCTACCACTTTGGCACCTCGCGCGAGATGATCAGTTCAACGCTCGCCGTGCAGAACCTTGTGGACGACCAGCGCCGCATCATGCACCACGACCGCAAACCCCATCCCAGCATCTTCGTTCAGAACGCCATCACGAAAATCAAGTTCACGGAACAGAACGCCAACATCTGGGTTGAGAACAGCTACATCGGCGAGCACTGGCAGCTGACGCACGACAACATCGTGACGGGCGTGCCTCGTAACGACTGGCACATCACCCTCCAGCCCGGCGAGTGCATTGACGTCGTGCCCATCGGCGAGACGGACTACTGCCTGCGCCGCTACCATATAGATGACCGCTTTGCCGGTGAGGAGCAGCAGAAGAAACAGTTCCCGGTAATAAAGAATCTCCCCCCTTGTAGGGAGGGGAGTATATACTCTCAAGCCGAGAATAACGTGGAAGAACTAACCACTCCCCTCCCTACAAGGGAGGGGCCGGGGGAGAGTCTTTTTTCCGCCGAGGACATCAGCAACCAGGCTAACCTGCGGCGTCTTGTGGCGCAGCGTGAGGCGTTCCAGCGCGAGAACCTGCCCGCCCTGGCCAGCAATTGGGAACACAGCGTGTTCTATCAGTTGGACCTGGCCGATGTTGCCCAACGCTTCAAGGAAGGGGGGATGACGTTGCCGCCGCCAGTGCCTGCCGACGCTCCGCTGCTGACACGTATCAGCGACGCCATGCTTCACGACGACAGCAATCAGGCATTCTCGTTGCTGCGTGAAGGACTTACGGCGACCGTGCTCTCCGAGAAGCAGTCGCCCCGGAAGTCGGTCTACGACGACCAGATTGTGTGGGGCCGCTCTCCTGTACGCATCGACCTTGCCGGCGGCTGGACGGACACCCCACCCTACTGCCTCATGGAGGGCGGTACGGTCATCAACATTGCCATTGAGCTGAACGGCCAGCCACCGTTGCAGACCTACATCAAGCCCTGCCGCGAGCCCCACATCGTGCTCCGCTCCATAGACCTCGGCGCCATGGAGGTCATCGACACATACGAGCAGCTGGCACTCTACAATAAGGTAGGTTCTCCCTTCTCCATTCCCAAGGCGGCACTCGTGCTGGCAGGTTTCCAGCCCGGCTTCTCTAAGGAGCGTTACCCCTCGCTGCGTTCACAGTTGGAAGCCTTTGGCTGCGGCATCGAGCTAACTCTGCTCTCTGCCATCCCCGCCGGCAGCGGCTTGGGCACCAGCAGCATCCTCGCCTCCACGGTGCTTGGTGCCGTGAGCGACTTCTGCGCCTTAGCGTGGGACAAGAACGAGATAGGGCGCCGCACGCTGATCCTTGAGCAGCTGCTCACCACGGGCGGCGGCTGGCAGGACCAGTTCGGCGGTGTGCTCGGCGGCGTAAAGCTGCTGCAGACACAGAGCGGCTTCGACCAGAGCCCCATCGTGCGCTGGCTCCCTGACCATATCTTCACGCAGCCGGAATACCAGGCGTGCCACCTCTTATATTATACGGGCATCACGCGGACGGCGAAACATATCCTGGCAGAGATTGTGCGACGTATGTTCCTCAATCACCACGACCAGCTGTTGCAGCTGCGGCAAATGAAAGAGCATACGATGGAGATGTACGAAGCCATCCAGCGGCAGGACTTCCAGCAGACGGGACGCCTCATCCGCCGCACATGGCAGCAGAACCAGCAGATAGACAGCGGCACCAATCCGCTGCCCATTGAGCAGCTGACGCGGCTGATAGATGATTACTGTTTAGGCTATAAGTTGCCGGGCGCTGGGGGCGGCGGCTTCCTCTATATGGTGGCCAAGGACCCCGAGGCGGCAGCACGCATCAAACAGACGCTGGCCGACAACCGTCCCAATGCCAACGCCCGCTTCGTGGACATGACACTATCAGGTAGCGGACTGCAAATCAGCAGAAGCTAAAATAAACTAAGAGTTGAGAACTGAGAACTCCAGTTCTCAGTTCACTTGTTTGCTTTCTTACGCTGGTCGTGGTCGAGGATGACTTTGCGCATACGCATGGCTTTCGGCGTGACCTCCACCAGCTCGTCCTCCTTGATGTATTCCAGGCACTCCTCCAGCGACATCACCGTCTTGGGAATGACGCGGGCCTTCTCGTCGCTGCCGCTGGCGCGGACGTTGGTCAGCTGCTTCGCCTTACACACGTTGATGACGAGGTCGTTGTCGTGGACATGCTCGCCCACCACCTGTCCGTAGTACACCTCTTCGCCGGGATCAATGAAGAACTTGCCGCGATCCTGCAGTTTGTCAATGGCATAGGCGTAGGCGGTGCCCGTCTCCAAGGCTATCATCGAACCGTTGACACGGCGCTCTATCTCTCCCTTGTAGGGCTGGTACTCCTTGAAGCGGTGTGCCATGATGGCCTCGCCCTGACTGGCAGTGAGCACGTTGGTGCGCAAACCGATGATGCCGCGCGAGGGGATGTCGAACTCTATGTTCGTGCGCTCGCCCTGACTCTCCATCGAGGTCATCTCGCCCTTGCGGCGCGTCACCATGTCAATCATCTTCGACGCAAACTCGTCGGGCACGTTGATGGTCAGTTCCTCAATGGGTTCACATTTCTTACCTTCAATTTCCTTGTATATCACCTGCGGCTGTCCCACCTGCAGCTCGTAGCCCTCGCGGCGCATGGTCTCGATGAGCACACTCAGGTGAAGCACACCGCGGCCTGAGACCACCCAGCGGTCGGTAGAGTCCTCAAAGCGCTCCACGCGCAGGGCGAGGTTCTTCTCCAACTCCTTCTCTAAGCGGTCGTTGATGTGGCGGGAGGTCACGAACTTACCGTCCTTGCCAAAGAACGGCGAGTCGTTGATGGTAAAGAGCATCGACATGGTAGGCTCGTCAATGGCAATGGGCGGCAGCGGCTCAGGATTCTCTGCGTCGCAGATGGTGTCGCCAATTTCAAACTTCTCCAAGCCGATGACGGCGCAGATGTCGCCGCAGTCCACCTGGTCGGTGCGCACGTGACCCATGCCGTCGAAGGTGTGCAGCTCCTTGATTTTTGTCTTCTCCTTCGTGCCGTCGCGGTGGCTGATGGTAATCTGCTGGCCGTCCTTCAACGTGCCACGATGCACACGCCCCACGGCTATGCGGCCTGTATAGCTGGAGTAGTCCAGTGACGTGATGAGCATCTGCGGCGTGCCCTCTATCTGCTGCGGGGCAGGTATCACCTCCACTATCTTGTCCAACAGGTACGTGATATTATCCGTCGGTTTGCGCCAGTCCTCGCCCATCCAGCCGTTTTTAGCCGAGCCGTAGACCACGGGGAAGTCCAGCTGGTCCTCCGTGGCGTTGAGCGAGAACATCAGGTCGAACACCATCTCGTACACCTCCTCCGGCCTACAGTTAGGCTTGTCCACCTTGTTCACAACCACGATGGGCTTCAGTCCTATCTGCAGCGCCTTCTGCAGCACGAATCGCGTCTGCGGCATCGGGCCCTCAAAGGCGTCCACCAGTAGCAGGCAGCCGTCGGCCATGTTGAGCACGCGTTCCACCTCGCCGCCGAAGTCGGAGTGTCCCGGTGTGTCGATGATGTTGATTTTCACACCCTTCCACGTGATGCTCACATTCTTCGACAGGATGGTGATGCCGCGCTCGCGCTCCAGGTCGTTGGCGTCGAGCACCTGGCTACTCAGGTTCTGTCCTTCGCGGAAGAGGTTTCCGGCGAGCATCATCTTGTCCACAAGCGTTGTCTTGCCGTGGTCAACATGGGCAATGATGGCTATATTTCTAATATCTTGCATATCTATTCTTATTATATATCCTTCTTAAGCGGGTGCAAAGGTACGAAAAAAAGTGAAAAGTGAAGAGTGAAAAGTGAATAATTTGCTGTCGCCGAAAAAAATAAATCATAAATCATCATTCATAATTCAAAAAAATAATAATATCTTTGCAAGCGATATGAAAGTGAAAGATGTGCATCAAGATGAAATAAAAACAGAAAAACACCCGCACGTGCCGCACGTCCCGCACGTAAATTTTTTCATAAACAACATATTGAGACGACCAATCGACCTCTGGTCGCTTGCCAGAGATCGATCGGTATAGAGTACGGTTTCAGCTGGGAAATGTACGGAAACAAGTTTGTTCCAGCAGGCGAAACAATTCTAAAGCACGGCTATAGATTTAATTCTCTCGAAAATTTGATGCTAAACCACTGGTTTACGATTCTAAACCACCGATTTACGATCCTAAACCAGTGGTTTACGACGCTAAAGCACTGGTTTAGAATTATTCCACAGGCTGGAATATTATATTTCAAGGCATTCTGATTACTGAAACAGTACTTTACATTTTTAGAGTGTTGAAATATTTTAGGTGCGGGACGTGCGACACGTGCGGGTGGTTTTCCGTTTTCCCATATATATATGCTTGTAGGTGCAGCGAATCAAGAAAAAGGACATGAGCCCGTAAGATCATCAGTAATAAGGGATTCAGTCATCTCTTTTCCTTTTGTTGATTCTGGAACGGTTAGAGCGTACGGTTGTCTGGCTGATAGCCATGATACGCTGCAGCTCTTCATCGCTCTTACCTAAATGTTCCAATATGGTGAAGAAGATGTACTTTGGTGACAAGTGCTTGTAGTCGAGTTCCATGTGCGCGACAAAGTCTGCGTCAATGATGCGATAGTATTCTATGCAGTCTGCAAAGTCGTTTCGGCTCCATCTGATGGTGGTGCCCCCTGCCATAATTTCCTCGTAGCGTTCACGTCCGTTCTGCAGTAGTGAGTTTCGCTTTTGTTGAAGTTCTGAGACTTTCTGCGTCAGTTGCTCAACCGCTTTGCTATCGCCTTTCCCCTCCTGCTCCATTAATTTCAACTGTTGCTGATATTTTTCTAAGTTCTCTTTTGTTTTCAAGAGTTCCGCTTTTCCCTTCAGGTTCCGATAGTAGAAATAAACGGCAAGAGCCAAAGCTAGTAACAATAGGCAACATGCAATTGAAATATACATTTCTGCCTTATATCTTTCTGTAGCCAGTTCTTGTTCTTTTTCAAATCGTTCTTGCAAACCGCGTATGTCATCTTCTCTCTGTTTTTGGGCAATACTGTCTTTCAGTGCCACAATTTTCATGGCCGTCTCGCTGGCATTCTTGTAGTCGCCTTCTTCCTGCTGGCTGTCATACATGGCTTGTAACACCTCTGCTTTCAGGTATGGGTCGCTCGTCTGCAAAGCCTTCTCCCACATAGTCTTGGCTTTTTCACGCTCATCATTTAAGATGTAGGCCCGCGCAAGGCCTCTGTAAGTATAGGCATTCGGTTTGATCTCAATAGCTTTTTTCAAGAATTGTTCAGCTTGATGGACATCATCATCAACCACAAATGATGCTATGTTATCATAAAAAGAGACCCGTTTATTCTTTGGCAGGTTCTCTATAAGTGGAATGCATTTATTTATATAGTATTTGGCAGAATCTTTTTTCCCTAATCTATTATAGGAAATCCACATTGACATCATACCGTATGCAATCTCTAAATCATGATTGAGCCGATATGCTGTCTTTAGTGCTAATTTACTGTATTTGATAGCCAAATCCTTTTCTTTAATTTTGTTATTAAGGGTTGCCAAGTTGTGATAGACACGAAAAGCTGTAGGCAGTTCACAATCACCATCCTTAACAATGGATTCAGCCTCTTTCAAGCAAAGTGCTGCATTAGTAAGGTCGTCCGATTTGTTGAAAATGTAAGCCTTATTGAGGTATGCCCTTACAAGTTTCGGCTTGTCATTTACTTTTTTGAAATAGTTGATGCTAATATCTATTGCTTGGGTGGACTCAATTGTTTTGTTGAGTCTGATGTCTGTTCTAATCTTCAAAAGCCAGTAATAGGCAAGGCATTCCTCGTCATCAATGGATTCCGGAGCAATTTTCTCTAATTCCTGCATTACTCTTTCATCTTCCCTATTGACTGAGAGACTGTCAATCTCTACCAACTGCTGCATCAGGCTGTCCTGCTGACAACCGAGCAGAATAATTAACAATGTGAATAATAGAAAAACTGTTGTCTTCATCGAATTATTCTATTTTGTCGATGCAAAGATAAACATTTTTCTTCATAATCCATATCGCATAACGATAAAAAACAGAATTCTTTAGTTCACAGCGTACAAAAGTCATTGCAAAAACAGCTGTTGCGTATGTGTTGCATTTAATGCAACGTGCTAGAAGTCAGCATAAAACAGTGCTTAGTGGATTGCAACAATGCATTTGTAATGCATCGCAAATAGTTTGGAATGTATTTGTCTAAACTCTATTTTTGCACTCGGATGCCATGTACATCCAGAATTATCGATATTATTAACGTTGAAACAAATAAGCATCATAGGTAATGCAAGTGCAAGATTATGGAATTTTCAGTGAACAAAAGATCAATAACAATTCCGATGAGTTTAGAAGATTCTTTTAAAGAGCGAGTAACTATGTGCATCATCTTGATTTTGCTTCTTGGGGTATTCATCTTCGGATTCCTTGCGCTACGCTCTTGTATAAAGGTTTATGTGAATCAGGAAATAAAGCAGGAGCAGGTGAAGGATAAGCCTGTAGAGTGGTAATAAAATTATGCAAAATAAAGCATCTTTATAAAAGAAAAGGAAACGATGCTGAAGAATGAGTAAATAGTATAAAATAGTTTGGGGGCAAAGAGGGGATTGCCTAACTTTGCCTCCGTTTCATTAACCTAAATAATTTTAAGTATGAAAAAGATTGTTTTATTTCTGTGCGCGATGTTTGTCGCAGTCACTATGAACGCTCAGGAACCAGTCCTGGCAAAGTTTAACTATGAGATGAAGTCGCTCTACGGCTTGGAGCAACATGGAATGACTCCCATGAACCTGAACCTTCAACTGAGCTATGAGTTCGCCAACCGTTGGAGCGTGCTGGCCGCTGCTGAAAGGAACCACACACAGTTTGACGTGGACGGGGTAAAATGGTACACCAACGGTGTGTCGCTCGGCGGCGGACTGGCTTACGCTTGGCACGATGGAGAGCACGACCGCTTCGACCTTCGCTTGCAAGTACTCAATACGATTGGCTCGCCCGACTGGAAGCACACCACGTTCGACATTGGCACGAACTGGTACGGCAAGCGTTCAAAGTCGGGCATGTCGCCACTTATCGGCATTGGCTTCCGCTACCAGAAATCGCACACAGCAGGCATCCGCGACTGGATGGGCATATACGGCACTATCGGCGTGAGATTCTAAGTGCAGCGCTGAGGGCAACGTTGAGCCTGCACTCTATCAGGCTAGCGAGAACGACTACGGCTATATCCGAGCAGCCATCGGCATCGGCAACAAGGGCACTAAGGACGAGTTGAGCAAAGATTCCACCCTCGGTTGGACGAAGACTGCCGCCGACAAGATTGCGCAGGCGAAGGAGGAGAGCGAGTAAAAAGGAGAAAGACTCCACCGGGAGGATGTGTCTATTTTGACACAACCTCCCTTTTATTTGCGCAATGCAGAGGGTTGCATGGCGTGTACATTGTGACGTGGCGAAGTGTTAAATTTATCGAAAAACGATAAACTTTTATCGAATTGATTTGGTTGGTATTTGGAAAAGATGTACTTTTGCATATCGAAAATCGATAAATAAACCAAATAAAACGATAAACACATGGGAACAATCAACATTTTGCAAACAGCAAAAAAGAATCTGGTATCTATCATCGGACTGATAGTGGTGCTCGCCTTCGTTGGCAATTCTTACGTCGACGAGATACAGGACATGAATAATGCCTCAACGGGCTATGACTATTGCTATCATCTGGTTAATCTGTACGAACTTATCTGCAGGACGATTTTTGCAGCCATCTATTTCGTCATTTGCTGGCTTACTTACATCAACAGGCAGTATTCCAGGTGGAGCATCTGGCTGTTTTATCTGTCAGCAATAGTCTTAATCTTTCATTTCATCATTTCGGGCTTTTTGTTCGAATATGTCTACGATCATGTCGAAGCTGACCACATGGACAGTCTGCCAACACTTGCTCGCTACGTCTTCGGGGCCCCTGCCTACTTTGTTTTATTGAGTCTATTTTTTGTGCCTAAGTTTATCAAGGATACCATCAAGCTGAAGAAAGAACAGGAACTAACGATTTAAAGGCCTATGGGACAAATCATTGTTAATCTCGATGTAGAGCTTGCCAAGCGCAAAATGTCGCTCAGCGAGTTGGCCGAGAAAGTTGGCATGACATTAGCTAATCTCTCGATTCTGAAGACTGGCAAAGCCAAGGCCGTACGCTTTACTACCCTTGAGGCCATCTGTCGCGAGCTGGGTTGTCAGCCTGGGGATATTCTCGAATACAGAGACGAATGAACTCAGAGTCATCGCCGAAGGTTATTTCCACACCCCACAGCTATTGACGACTTATTCCAAAACAAATAACTGCTCAATATAAAAAAATGAAGAGCTCCACAAGAGCCCTTCATTATTTTTACACACAATGATCAATCATTCAGCGATTCTATCTAAAAAAAGAAAGCGCTCGCCGAGCCGAATTGTTGCGGGATGATCACTTCTTTTCTTCGATGAATACAAAGTCTTTCCATCCCTCTGTGGCCTTGTACTTTTCAATTGCTCCAGCTGGCACGTTGAGAGTAGCGTTGTTAAACGTGTTCAAGGAGAATGGCGAAGAGCTGTCTGCTTTTTTGGTGATTCCAGTAGGATTATCCATCATGGCATTCACTGTTGTGATGTCGCACCCCTTGAAAGCATAATTTTCTATTTTCGACAAACTTTTTGGTAGAGTCAAAGAGTTCAAGTTTGCTAAATAATAGAAAACAGAGTTTTTGATGACAGTCACACCCTCAGGAATGACCAGGTCTTTTACCTCATTGCCATTCATGTATAAATGATGAGCAATACCAAGCGGATTTGAATAACCACCTTTAAAAACAACCTTGCACCATGCTGCAATGTCCGAGATATGAACGGCGGACAAACTTTCACAGTCGCGGAAAGCTCTCTCTTGTATTCCTATCAGACCACTCCCGATAGTAATTGAGGCGAGACTGGTGCAACCCTCGAACGTCATCATACCAATAGACAAAACACTGTTGGGAATGGTAATAGAGGTCAGGCTGGAACATCCCTCAAACGCTGTTTCCTTAATGATTTTCACACCATTGGAGATGGTGACGGAGGCCAGACTACTACAACTCATAAAAGTACCAGGTTCGATGATAGCCAAGCTGCCAGGGATGCTTATGGAGGTCAACTTATTGCAAAACTGAAAAGCACCAGTACCCATACTTGTCACATTGCTGGGGAGAGTGACAGAAGTCAGTTCATTGCAACTCTGGAAAGCATGTGCTCCGATAGTCGTCACACTGTTGGGAATGGTTATGGAAGTCAGACCGGAAGAAGCAAATGCTCTCATTCCTATGCTTGTCACACCCTCCGGAATCGTAACAGAGGTCAGTCGCCTACAGTCTTGAAAAGCATTTATTCCAATGCTTGTCACAGTATTTGGAATGGTGACAGAAGTCAAGTAGGATTGACTCTGGAAGGCCCCATCACCGATAGAGGTGACTTTTCGGGTCCGGTTCATGTAAGTAACCTCTTCAGGGATTATTACATTTTTGGGGTCACTCGCACATCGGGCTAAAATAAGATCTTTCCCATCTTTAGTATAATAATAGGAAAGCTTCACCCCTTGACTATTCTCCACAGTGATGTCCTGGGCATAAGCGTTGGCTCCCATCATGCTCATAAGCACAAAGAGCATCATTTTTGTACTAAAATGTTTCATTTTCTATTTTGTTTTAGGTTACTTGATTCATACAAGCTGCTGCAGGCGGGCGATGTACTTGCCGAGGATGTCGAACTCTATGTTGACCAGGGTGCCGGGACGGATGTCCTGGAAGTTGGTGTGCTCCATGGTGTAGGGGATAATAGCCACTTGGAAGGTGTCTGCCGTAGGGTTGCAGACGGTGAGGGATACGCCGTTGACGGTGACGGAGCCCTTGTCGACGGTGAAATAGCCGCGGGCTGCCATGTCGGGCGAGTAGTCATACTGGAAGGTGAAGTAGGTGGAACCGTCGGCGTCGCTCATGTCGATGCAGCGGGCGGTCTGGTCAACGTGTCCTTGCACGATATGACCGTCGAGGCGTCCGTTCATCAGCATGGAGCGTTCCACGTTCACCTTGTCGCCTACCTTCAGCTGACCAAGGTTGGAACGGAGAAGGGTCTCCTGCATGGCAGTGACTACGTAACGGTTGCCGTCGATGCTGACGACGGTGAGGCAGACACCATTGTGGGCTACGCTCTGGTCAATCTTCAGCTCGTCGGTGAACGAGCAGGTGAGGGTGAAGTCAATATTCCCCCTGTCTCTATTGATGGCTACGACGGTAGCAAATTCTTCTATAATACCGGAAAACACTGGAGTCTAATTTTGAATTATGAATTACGAATTGTGCATTGTGCATTATGCATTGTGCATTGTGCATTGTGCATTAAAAAAAGGACCGTACCGATGATTTGGTGAAAACTCCTGTTTCACATGTTGTGGGCGATCTCCGCCGTTGTAATCCACCGGCTTTTTGGAAGCTCCCCTATACAGGGTAATAACATGGCCCGCCATTGGCAGGAGAATACATCCCGGTTTTGCTGTTTATTGTAGAGTATCCCGATCTATCAGGTACGGCCCTATATTTCTAATTACAAATTACGAATTACAAATTACGAATTATGAATCACGAATTACGAATTATGAGTTATATTACTTCATATTCGTCGGTAACTTCGATGACATCATTGTCAGCAGCATCGGCTTCCTGCACCGGCGGCGGGGAGCGACGTGCCTTGCGCTGTGTCAGGCGCTCGACGATTGATTTGAACTGTGAGCGGAACTCGGTGAGTGGCGTGGTGACCTCGACGCCATGCTTCTTTGCCAACCTGTCCTGACGCCAGAACATGAGTCCAAGGCCGAGGAGCGTAGCAAGGAACATATAAAGCCAGATGGCTTTGGAGGAGAGGAGGAAGTAAGGCGGCACGACGACCTCGATGGTGCGCAGGTCGTACTTGTCGGGCGACTCCAAGAGGAACGCCTTTACCTTGAAGCGGTACCTGCCCGTGGGGATGCCGGAGTAGCTCACCATGCGCGACTTGTCGGCGTTCTTCCACTCGTGGTCATAGCCTTCAAGCATATATTGATAATGTACGCGATGCTGCAGCTGGTAGTTCATGGAGGCAAAACGGAAGGCGAACACGTTGTTGTGGTTGGGTAACGTGACGCTCTTGGCGTCGGGCACGTAGTAGTCGAAGGTATTGGTGAAGCGCGGCGACTGCAGCTCGTCGTTGAGGAAGAAGTCGGTGATGCGCAGCTTCAGCAGCGAGCCGTTGTCGGTGGTGAGCTTCTTGCGGTCCACGGTGTAGTAGCCCTCTAAGGTTCCAAAGAGTATCTCGCCCGTGGGCAGGGTGATGGCAGCACCCTCGGAGCACATGGTCTCGTCGACGCCGTCTAGGCTGGAGAAGGTGGTGAAGATATTCTTCTCCCTGTCATAGGAGCAGAGCACGTGGTCGGTAGCGAACCAGACGTTGCCCGACTGGTCGAAGGTGATGCTCTTGATCTCTTCGGAGGGTAGTCCGTCCTGGCTGCCGAAGGTCTCGAAGAGCCAGCAGCCCTTGGAGTCGCGGCCTACGGAGTGCGACAGTCCGCCGCCGTGGGTGCCTACCCACATATTGCCGTCCTTGTCGCGGGCCAGGCAGACGATGTCGTTGGACATGAGTATCTTGTCAGGCTGTTCCTCCGACTCCTGGAGTTTCTTGATGCTGAGCTTACCCTTGTAGAAGTTGAACACGAGAATGCCGTCGGTGGAGCCTGCCCACACGTTGCCTTCGGGGTCGGTAGCCAGTGTGCGCATCTTCAGGTAGGAGTTGCGCGGATACTTGTGCATCTCGTTCTTGGGGTTCAGCACGACGACTTGTCCCTGCTTGTTCTTCGTCAGCACGTTGACGCCGCCGCCGTAGGTAGCCACCCAGATGTTGCCGTGCTTGTCCTCGCAGGTGATGTAGGCAGCGTTCGAGTTGAGGGTCCATTGGTTGTTGTCGTCGTGGCAGTAGTTGGTAAGGGTGTAGCCGCTGCCCGTTGGTGTCATCTTGAAGAGTCCGAAGTCCTTGGAGCTGAGCCAGTAATTGCCCTTGGAGTCCTTGTCGATGCCGTAGATACGACCGATGGGGTTGCCCTTTGAGTCATGGGTGACGGTGGTGCGGCTGCCGTCGCTGCCGATGAGGAAGAGGGTGTTGTCCTTATTGCCGATGAGCAGCAGGTGGCGCTGGGTGTCATAGTACATGGCACGTACCTCGTTGGCAAGTGCCAGTTCGGCGCCGGGGAGCGGCAGGGTGCGGGTGATGGTGTTCTTAAGGATTTCCAGCTTGTCGAGTCCTCGGCGGCTGGTACTCTCGAACACTACTCCCTCTGGCAGTTCCAAGGATGCGTTGATGGTGTTGGAGAGGTTCCAGGGGTTGACGGGATCGTTATGGAAATACTCCACTTCGTCGGTCTCACGGTTATAGTAGCCATAGCCGCCTTTGTTCATGCGCACCCAGAGGTTGCCGCCCGTCTCGTTGAACACACCACCACGGCCGTCATGCTCAGGCACGAGCACTCGCTGGTGGAACAGCTTCTCCACTCCCGTCTTGGGATTGATGTAGGAAGCGCCTTCGCGAGAATCGCAGAACCAGATGAGGTCGCGGCTGTCCACATAGAGGCTCAGCAGACGGTCGCCCGTGGGCTGTCGCAACAGCTGCGCTTCCTGACCGTAGGAAAAGAGCATGATCTTTCCCGAATTGGTGCCTGCCCAGACGTTGAAGCCGTTGGAGTAGATGACGCTGACGTCCTCGTCAGTGAACATTCCCTCCCGCTCGATGCTGAGGTTGCCCAGGTCCACGCGGTGGACACCCTTGGGTGTGCCCACCCAGATGTCGTTATGATAGCCCTCGGCTATGCAGTTCACCTTCAGCCCGGCAGTAGTAATGAGCTGTGCGTCCACATCGCCAGTGCGGTTGTCGTAGCGCATCTTGTAGACACCCACGTCGGTGATGTAGACGAGGATGTCGCCGGAGCTGGTGAGGAACATCCTTGAGCCGGCACGGTACTCCTCGCTGCCGCTGACATTGTCGAAGGGGTTGACAATCTTGTCCGTCATACGGTTCACCACGAAGATGCGCTCGTCGTACATGTGGAGCCACACGTTCTGCGACTGATCAATCACGATGTCGAGAACACGGTTGTGGAGGTGGGGGATGTGGGAGCCGTTGCCCGTCTGATAGTTATAGAAATTGTAGCCGTCGAAGCGCGAGAGGCCATTCCATGTGGCAAGCCAGAGATAGCCGTAGTCGTCCTGACGTATCTGCGCAATGGCGTTAGACTTCAGGCCGTCGTCGGTGGAATAATGCGACAGCGACGCCTGTAGCGTCTGGGCCCTCAGGCTCAGGACGACACTGCTCACAAAGAGTAATAAAGTGATTGTCAGTAGTTTGCGGCTCGGATTTGTCATTCTTATTGGTAGAAATAGCTTTTTCAATGCACAAAGATAATCATTTTTTTTGAACCACAAAACATTTTCCAGTATTTTTTGCAACGATGTGACAAAGGGGAGACGGTGCAACAAGGTTACTGTCCGGCACTGACGACAGGGTTGGCGTAGATGCCGAGGAAGATGTCGCGGAGGATGTCTGGCTCCTGGATGTCGAAGTCGTTCAGCTTCTCCATGTGGTTAAGGAAAGCCTGGCGCTCGGCAGGGGTATAGCGGTCGGTGTAGCGCTGCTGACCGTAGCGCAGGTCGTGGGCTATGAAGTTGTTGGGCGTCAGCCGGTAGGCAGAGCAGATGCGTCTGTCGAGTAGCTGGGCAACAGCACGGTGGTACTCGTTGTTGGTGAGGTGGTCGAACTGTCGCAGCTCATCGACCGTGACCTGCGGGCAGAAGGTGAAGTGTACGCGTCCCTTGGGCTGGGCAATACCGGTAAGGATGCTGTTGAGATCCTCGCCGGGCTTCTTGACATAGCGCTGCGAGCGCGACTCATAGAGTTCCAGGGCCTTGAGCACGTCGCACGACTCCCACTCATAGCTGACACTGACGGGCACGATGTTCAGCTCGGAGAGGGCGCGTATCTTGTCCTCGGAGCAGGACATACAGAACATCTTGACAATGCCCTGGTCAGTACGGTCCAGGCCGTCTTTGGTACGTCCGTTGCGCTGGGCTATCCACAGGCTCTGTCCTTTCTGCGTGAGGACGTAGCGGATGTAGTCGGAGAGGTGGAGTGAGGACTTATAGAAGTCCTTCATGTTGCCGCCACGCTCCACGCGGAACATTTTGTTTGCCTTGCCGATATCAATGACCAAGGGCGACGACATGAGGTTGGCGCCGAAGGTAATCTCGGTAGTCTCGTGCCCGTTCTTATAGAGGATGTACTGCAGGAGACAGGCGTCGAGCATGATGTCGCGGTGGTTGGAGACGAAGAGGTAGTGCTTGTCGGGATCCAGCTGCTCAACGCCACTGTAGGTGAAGTCGGTGATGGAACGGCGGATGACCTGCTCATTGACGCAGCGCATGACCTCTAACTGGAAGTCACGGATGGTGCGGAAGGAGAGCATCATGTTTCGCACGTCCTCGGGGTTGCGGCCTGGATAGACGTAGGTGCAGAGCAGCCCGAAGAAGTTGCTGTTGACAATGTTCTGCATGGCAGCGGGAATCTCGCTGTCGTAATAAGGACGGATGTCGTCGAATTGATTGTTCATTGATTCTTTTTGATTAAGCTAAGCGCGAATGACGGTAGTGTCTTTTGCGGCCTCCACGGCTGCTGCCTCGTCGGGGGTGAAATGGACATGGAGGTTTTGGGGCATCGGCTCACAGGCGGCAGCCAGTGCTGCTTGGTCGGCGTCGTAGGTATAGGAATGGACCTCCACGTCAGGATGGACGAGGGCAAAGAGCAATGGGAACTGTCCGTGACCTGCGTTGAGGATGGAGACCTTAGCGTCAGAGGGATAGGAACGGTCCACCCACTCACTGAAGTCATCGTGCTGACGGAGAAGCCGGCGAGTCTCACGCTCCACGCCAATCCCCTTATAGGTGTACTTGCCTATGACGTAGTGATGGTAGTGGTGAGAGGTGACGGGTGACGGGTGAAGGGTGACGGGTGATAGGCTACGGGTAGGCGAGCTCTGCTCGGGAATGGGGTGACGGGTGAAGGATGAGGGGTGAAGGATTTTGCGTGCCAGCAGACCGATGGTGATGGGTTCCTGCCGCGGGCCGTGGCTGTCGCGGACGAGCCAGCCGAAGACGAGGGGCGGCACGATCCAAGCCATGAGCACGACGGTGAGCATACCAACGATGGTGACTTCTGCCAGCGAGTGCAGGGCTGGATGACGGGCAACGATGAGCGAGCCCATGCCGATGAACATGATCAGTGCCGAGATGACGATGCTGTTCTTATAGGAGGGCAGCAGCTTCTTATGGTAGGCATACTCATTGATGAGGCCGTCAGTAATGAAGATGGTGTAGTCGTCGCCCTGTCCGAAGATGAAGGTAGCCAGGATGACGTTGACGATATTGAACTGGATGCCGAAGAGATACATGATGCCCAGGATCCAGAGCCAGCCGATAGCCATGGGGAGGAAGGCGAGGATGGCAAGCTCCACTCGTCCGAAGGAGAGCCAGAGGAAGATGAACACAATGAATCCGCAGGCAAAACCGATGTAGTTGAAGTCGTCGGACAGCGACGAGGCGATGGCACTGTTCATACCCGTGAAGTCGAAGGCATAGCCGTCGGTGCCCACCCCTGCGTTGAGGGCATCCTCAAGGGCAGGAATCTCGCGGCTCCCCGTGTCGATGACATCAACCACGGAGCAGCGGCCCGTGCTGGTGCTGAACGAACTGGTGAGCACCACGGAGCGTATGGGCTCGAAGTAGTCGAACGGCTGAGGGCTGTGGGAGCGGGTGATGATGTCGGTGAAGTCAGTGAATGCCTCACTGCTGAAGCCGTACTGGGGAGCCTTCTGTGCGAGCAAGGCAAGCACCTCGTCGCGGTGGTTGTCCCAGAAAGCGTTCCATCGGTCAATGCGGCGCTGCTGCTCGGCGGTGTCGGCAACAAATGTCGTCACGTCGGTGTAGTTTGTCATCCGTCCTGCCGTCTTCAGGCTGTCGAGCAGCGGGGCAATGCGGCGACGCTGCTGCAAGGCCTCATCCCATGTGTCGCCCTCAGACACCACATAGACATTGGCAGTGTCGCTAAGGCCGGCCGACGAGCGGAGGTCGGACAACAGCCGTTCCTGGTCGGCAGTCATGTAGTTGATGTGGTGCATGTTCGTGTCGAAGGAGGTCTTCAGGCTGAAATAGCCAAAGACGGGTGTCAGCAGCAGGATGACCCACAGCAGCCAGCGATGACGGTTGGGCGATGCCGAGGCAAGCCGGCCGAAGGTGAGCCGTTCCTCACCCTCCTGCTCCCGCTGCTTCACTAAATGGGGCAGGAACACCAGCACGAAGAGGATGGTGCCTATCAGCATGAACGCTGCAAAGAAGCCCAGGTCGCGCAGGGCGGGAGCATCCAACGGCATCAAGCTGGCGAAGGCGCCGACGGTCGTGATGTTGCCAATGAGCAGCGGCGACACCATCTCCTTCAACACCTCGCGCACAGTACCCCCATGGTCGGTATGCAGAACAAAGTGCAGGGGATAGTTGACGGCGATGCCGATGATGATGGAACCGATGCCCAGCACGATGAGCGACACGTCGCTGCGCATGACAGCGATGAAGCCCATGGCGAAGAGCCAGCCGAAGAGGATGGTGGCGCCGATGAGCAACAGGTGCCTCACCTTGCGGAAGGAGAATATCAGCAAGAGCAGGATGAGCGTCACGGCGATGGAGATAGCCCACTGGCTGTCAATCTTGATTTGGCTGGCATTGCCTACGGCTATCACCGGTGAGCCCGTGATGGACACCTCGACATCGGGCACTGCCTGCATGGTGTAGCGTGCCACACTGTCGACGAAGTTCACAAGCTCGTTGTTGTTAGCCGACTCCATCGCACCGTAGGGCGATGACAGCATAGCCACGGCATACTTGCCGCCAGGGGTAAAGATATAGCCGTCGTCCAGCTCGACCGTCATAGCCGACTGGCGGCCCTGGAGTCTGTCCATGACAGGACTGAAGAGTCCCAAGGGATCGCTGCTGATGTTCGAGGTGAAGAATCCCGTGGCAGGCATCATGAGGAGCTGCACGGCATCAGCCAGCTGCTGCCCGGCAGCCTCCGGCGACGACAGGATATGCTCCATGCGCACGTAGTCAGAGTCGGTGAGCATCAGCGGCATGTTCTCATACACGAAACTGGTGATGCCCGTCACCTTCTCGAAATCTATCTGCGTAGTCAGCTCACTGATATGTCTTCTGCCAGGGCTGCTCTCTATCTTCTGTGAGAAGCTGTCAACGGCCTCTGTCAAGCGACCAACGTTGGACGTTGAATGACCAGACTCCTCATCCCCCACCCCATTCTCCTTGCGACTGAACATGGCGTAGATGCGCTGACCTCCCGTGACGTCCTGATAGAGGGTGATAGCCTTCTGTTCATTGCCGCTCACAGGCAGGAAGTCATAGACGTTCTCATTATACTTCAATGAGGACACCATGAGCAGCAGGACGGCAATCATTGCCGCCAGTATGCCCATGCACAGGCGTCGCCTTGCCTGAAGAAAATCGTATATTCTTAAAAACATTGAATTACGAATTACGAATTTTGAATTACGAAATACGAATTACGCGCATTATTCCTTGTTCATTATACGAATGACGAATTGTTCAAGGTCGAGGAAGAAGCGGCGCTCCTCCTCACCTATCTTCTCAAGCATATCGGCAAGGTCATCATAGGTGTAGTTGTCGCCAGCCCGGCGCTTGAACACCTTGGAGGCCTTATAGCCGAAGTCACGCCACCTATCGCCAATCTCGGTGATGCGAAGGGAATAGTCGTTCAGTTCGCTGATACCTGTCCGTTCGGAAGCCTCCTGCAGGAAGGCACCGTAGACAAAGCGGAAGCCTGCACCACCCGTGCCTATCTCCTCCAGCATACGGATCACCTGAACGAGCAAGATTCTTGCACGACGCTTGCCTTCCTTCTCCTCCCAAGTACGCATCCTGCGTGACAAATACTGAATGCCATTGACGCCCACGTAAGGGAACCACTTGGGCTGTGAAGTCATGTTCCTGCACGTATTCTTTATCGCCTTGAGCACCAGCGGTCTGAGGAACTCCCTGTCAGGCTTGTCCGTCCGCAGACGGTCAGGCAGGTCCTTGGGCACCGACTTGATCCAGTACATCTGTCCGAACAGCGGATATGCTCCCTTGGCGAAGCGCACCTTGATGAGGTCGTCGCGGGTGATGGTCACCTTCTCAGTGGCATTGGAGTCAAGCACGCGGTAGTCGCCGCTCTCCTCGTCCTTACCGATGATGCAGATGTTATGTCCGTTGAAACGGAACCGGTTTTCTGGTGGATAGTAAGGCAGGTCATAGATGCCCACCACACAGCCTACGGGAATTTTCTCCTCCATGATCAGCTCGTCGAGCTTACGCATGGCCTTCTCCTTACTGAGGAACCGTTGTGAGGCCGACTTGATGCCTAAGAGCTTGGTGATGCGCTTGAACAGTACACCCGGGAAGGTGCGGAAGGCCGTCACAGGCAGACCACCCATCTTGGCAAAGGTAAGATGGGCGAAGAACAGTCCGCTGGCTAGTCCGAACACCATCGGCTCAGACATCTCAATGCCATAGAAACGAAGCAGCGACGAGATGGTGCCGTTCTCACAATGGGCGGCATGTCTGTGGTTGATTTTCAGCTCATGTCCGCTGAACTCCGTCGGCACCAACAGTTCCATCTTGTCACGCTCTTCCTTATCGTCGAGGGTGTCGAGAAACAAGTCCAATGCCTCCGTCTTGGGTTCCCAGCCATCGCTCCTGACAGGTTCATAATGTCCTTTCTCGTCGAGAGCGTAAGTCAAGTCACGGATGACACTACCCTTGTAATATTTCAAATCCTGTGGAACGTCTTCTTTCTTCATATCTCAGGTTCTTATTACGAATTATGAATTACGAATTACGAATTATGAATTACGAATTACGAATTATGAATTACGCATTGTTCAAGGTCAAGGAACAGCTGTCGCTCCAGTTCGCCGATGGTTTGCAGGAGGTCGCCCAGGTCGTCGTAGGTATAATGGTCATTGGCACGGCGTTTGAATATGCGCGACGCCTTATAGGCGAAGTCACGCCACAGATCGCCAATCTCCGTGATACGCCGCGCGTAGTCGTTCAGCTCGCCGATGCCCGTCAGCGTAGCCGCCTCCTGCAGGAAGGCGCCGTAGACAAACCGGAAACCCGCGCCGCCAGTGCCTATCTCCTCCAGCATACGTATCAGCTGCGCCAGGTTGAGTTGAGCGCGCCGTTTACCCATCTTCTGCTCCCACGTCCTGATACGCCTTGACAGGTAGAGAATGCCGTTGGTGCCCACGTATGGAAACCACTTGGGCTGCGACGTCATGTTCCGGCAAGTCTTCCTGATGGACTTGAGCACTAAGGGCTTCAGGTCGGGCAGTTGCTCGGGCACGGACTCAATCCAGTACATCTGCCCCATCAAGGGATAGACACCGCCCTTGGGGAAACGCACCATCATCAGGTCGTCGTGGCTGATGGTCACCTTCTGCGTGGCGTTGGAGTCGAGCACGCTGTAAGAACCCGTCTGTTCATCTTTTCCGATGACGCAGATATTGTGACCATTGAAGGGGAAACGGTATTCCCTCGGGATATAGGGCAGCTCATACATACCCACCACACAGCCTACAGGCTTCCGCTCCTTCAGGATCAGCTGGTCCAGCTTGCACATGGCCTTGTCACGGCTGAAGAAGCGCTTGGTGCGCGACTTGATGCCCAAGAGCTTGGTGATACGCATGAACAGCACACCGGGGAAGGTACGGAACGAGGTGACGGGCATACCACCCATCTTGACAAACGTGAGGTGGGTGAAGAACAGTCCACTGGCCAGTCCAAACACCATCGGCTCTGAGAGACGGATGCCATGAAAGCGCAACAGTGCCGAAATGGCACCATTCTCGCAGTGTGCCGCCGGTTGGTGGTCGATATCCAGTTCTATTCCCTTGAAGTCCGTCGGCGCCTGTAGTTCCATTTTTGCGCGCACGTCCTTGTCGGCGGCCTCGTCCAATGCCAGCTCCAAAGCCTCCGTCTTGGGTGCCCAGCCGTCACTGATGACGGTATGGTAATGACCTTCGTCATCCACTGCGTAGTTCACGTCGCGTATGACGGTACCCTCGTAGTACTTCAAGTCCTGTGGAACGTCCTCTATCTTCATGTTCAACGTTCAATGTTCAACGTTCAACGTTTGGCACACAGTCAGCATACAGTAGCAGTACGAGAAGCGCGCACTTTCGGGAATCATCAGCAAAATCTTTTGTCCCTTCTTCAGCAGGCCGGAATACATCAGCTCCTCAATCATGGCAAAGGCCGAGGCAGAGCCGATATTTCCCACTTTGGGCAGGTTGATGAACCATTTCTCCTCAGGAATGAAGAAGCCTCTTTCCCTGCTCTCGGTCAGAATCTTCTCCTTGAAGAACATGGACGAGAGATGAGGCAGGAACCAGTCTATGTCATCAGCACAGAAATGGTGCTTGTCAGCCAGCTGCAGCAGGAAGTCCATGCCCAAGGTCACAATGTTCTCGCCGAGCATCCGCGTATCCTGCTTCAGAGCGAAGAGCGAACGCGAGAGCCACTCCTGCTCAGGGAACGACGCCCATCCTTTCAGGCTGCCGTCAGCCTCCTTCTCTGCACCGGCATACATACACGTCTCCTTCGTGTTGGCGAACGACGTAATGTCTATCCAGTCCACACGTAGCGACAGCCCGCTCTCGGCAGGCTTCCCTTGCAGCAGCAGGGCGAAGGCACCGTCGGAGAGCATCCAGCGCAGGAACTCCTTCTCAAAGGCCAGCATCGGCTGGCTCTCAATCATTGCCCACTGCTCGGACTCCTTCTGGAAGTAAGAGGCCTGCATCCAAGGCGACAGCCGTTCCGACGCCACGCTGACGGCGTTCACCGCCAGACCGAGCTTCACCGCCATGTACGCATATTTCATGGCATCGACGCCCGTGCAGCACGAGCCAGCGAACGACACCACCTCCGCATTCCTGTTCCCTCCCAGTTCGCCGTGTACCATCACACCGTGCGAGGGCAACAGCTGTTCCGTCGAGGTGGTGCCGCAGCTCAGCAGGTCAATGTCGTCCACCGTCAGGCCGTCGCCCAACAATCCCCGGACGGCATTCGCTGCCATCTGCACATTCGTATGCGTCACCTGTCCGTTCTTGTCCAAGGCATAGTAACGCTGCTTGATGCCATTACGGCGGAGAACGATTCTCCTGGCCTTCGACGGTTTTCCGTCCACCATCCCAAGATAGCCCTCCATATCCTCATTGCTTACAGGATCGTTGGGCAGGAACTTGGCTGCTTTCGTAATAAATACATCCATCATATAGAATTCTTTATTTTTGATTGTTATAATCTTTACACACTACAGTCCTCCACTCTCTTCCGTCCTGCACGATGCAGGGGATAAGTCAGCCAGAACATCAGCTGAGCAAGGGGAGAGAGTAAGAACAGCACCGTGAGCAGGTAAGCGTAGAAGAGGTGTAGACGACAGAGGCGGCGCTTGTCGCCGAAACCGCCCTTTCTGCGCACGAAGCGTGCCCACAGGGCAAACATACGGTGTCCAGTCTTCTCCAGGAAGAGCACGGACGGCTGGTAATGGATAGCCCCTGCAGCCAACAGCCCGTCCTGCAGGGTAGCCAGCTCACCCCTGTTCCACGCTGTCTCGATGATTTCCCCGAAGCGCGAAGCCTCCTCGATGTCACGGTCAGGAATGCCCGCCGGGGGCAGCAGGCGCGTACCCTCCTTCTTTCCTTTCATCAGCCAGCGGACGACGGTTAACACGCTGACGAGGTTCTGAGCAGGGTCCTGCATCACGATGTGACCTACCAAGCGGGCTCCGGCCTCGGTCAGATACTCCTTCACTTTCCGGCTGGTCATCAGCCACATGTTGCGGCAGGCATTCACCATCACCACGTCGCGGCCTTTCAGGTAATTCCTCACTCCATTGTCGGTAAAGAACGACTGGAGCGGCAGCGACGGCGAGAGATACCACGACTGCCCCACAATCATCACCATGTCAGCATCCTCCACGTCCGAGAAGTCAAGGGGGACGATTCCCGATGGAGGAATACCAAGGCGTGTCTCGGGAAACACATCCAAGAACTCGTCTCTGCTCCAGGGAAAGGGATAGCTCTGCCGAGGGGTCACCTGCTTATAGACCACGTGATCCACCTTCTTACAGATGCTCTTAGCCACGCTAAGAGCCTGTCCGCTCTGAGTATAGTAGAATACTGCTAATTTCATGGGTGAAGGGTGAAGGGTGAAAGGTGAAGGGATTAACGACTACTATTCAACACTTGCCTGAAGATTTCTTCCGTAGAAAGCAATTCGGAACAGGTAGCCATACTTCCCGCCAACACACCTAACATGCCGTGCAGGAGGGTGTTCTGTCCGGTCAGCAGCAGGTTCGGGATGCCGGTCTTGCACGATACGGTTCCCGTGACGGGCGCGTTCACATCCCTGACGATACCATACATGGACCCTTCAGGTGTTCCCGTATAGTCAAGGTATGTCAGGGGCGTTGACGTGTAGTAACGCTCTATCTGGCTGCTAATACCAGGTACCTCTTGTTCTAGGGCACTGATGACTGCTTCTGCCTTCATTCTCTTGAACTCTTCATAGTCCTTGCCACGATGTCCGACACGGGTACCCATCCACAGCCTGACCTCGTCAAACCCCATATAGGTAATCACTTCTCCTACTTCAGCATAAACAGGATTCTCTTCATGGCAGAAATGCATATAAAGCAGACATTCAGGCCAGGACTCGTTATGACGGCGTTCACAACCCCATGTGGATGTGCCGCGATAATAATACAGGTTGCTGTCCATATACTTCACCGTGTTCTTCCGGAACTTCAGATACACCGTGAATGCTGAAGTGGTATTGGGGATACTCTCAACGCGGCGACGGTAAGCAGGACGGATCAGACGGCTGTCAACAAGCTGGAGCGTACAGGAGGGATGAATGGCACTGATGATGTAGTCAGCAGGAAATCTCTCACCGTCGGCAGTGATGACTGCCGTAGCCTTTGACTCGTCACATGCTATCTTTGTGACCTCACGTCCCGTCAGTACGCTGCCCCCCTGTTGACGGATGGTGCGGGCAAGGGAATCAGCCACCTTGCTGCTGCCGCCCACGATTCGGAAGGCGCTCTGGTCATAGAAGTCTGTGATCAAGGCATGTGAGGCGAACGGAGTACGGTCTTTCTCCCCAGCATAGAGAGGCAGGACACCCGCAAGCACCTGTCTTAACAGCGGATCGGTCACCACACCGTCAATCACCTCGTTCACACTCTTTGTCTGATACTCGGCAAACGTATTCAGGTCTACGTTCCTGTTCAACGAATGCATGGGTGATGACGAGGCTACGCGCTTGACAAGGTCATAATATCTGTTCAGCTCATCCCGGCTATGGGGGAAATGGGCGGCAAGGACGTTGACAAAGTTCTCTCTCCCGTTTGCCAGCGCATAATGCTCACCTTGGAAAGACACCAAGTCGTAGCCCAAAGGATTAAGCCTCGCCAGACTGATGTCGGAATCCACACCCAGATAGTGCATGATAGCATGTAGCACCTGACCTGGGTCGGCACTGCCGATATAGTGCATACCCGTCTCAAACACGGCACCGCCTCTTTGGAAACACTGAAGACAGCCGCCTATCTGGTCGCCCTTCTCCAGAACAGTTACCTCATAACCGTTCTTCGCAAGGATGCAACCGCACGATAAGCCTCCCAGACCACTACCGATGATAACACACTTTCTCATTACTCTTTACTCCCGCTGACCAAGGGTCGAGCGCTTCACTCCTCGTTTTCAACGTTCTTCACTTTGTATACGCTATGCAGCTTCTTAGCGGCTTCCCGATAGCCGGCAGCCAAGACGGGATCATTGCGCAGCATACGCGGCATGACTTCTACCGACATCTGGCCGGGATGGAGATGGAAGGACGTCTTGGGCAGTACTTTCCCAAACCCTTTGATGAATACCGGAACGATGTCTAACTGAAGCTGTTCGGCTAAATAGAACGCCCCGCGATGGAAACGCTGGATATGGCAGTCGGCCGAACGTGTTCCTTCCGGAAAGATCATGACCGAGTAACCCTTCCTAACCTTCTCAGCGATGGCATCCACCATCTCTTCCGTATCAGTAATAGGGAAAAAGTCGGCATAGCGGATCACAATACCATAGAAAGGATTATGCCATACCCACTTCTTCGTAAGGATGATCAGGCGGGGAGTCAGCATCATAATACCCATCAGGTCAAGATGCGACTGATGGTTACTGATAATCATGGCTGGCTTTTCAAATGTCTCTCCCTGAGCATTGCTATAGGAAAAGGAGGTGCCAGGTACATGGTTGATGACGAACCGGGAACGGCGCTGCAGTATGCGGTGATACTTCAGCTTGTGTTCCTCCGTAGCGCCACCGAGGGTAATCAGGAAGAATCCCCATAGTGTCATATCAATGGCAAAGCCAATAAAATAACAGAAGGAGAACACGGTATATGCCGTCTGTACGACTATGTACTTGATTCTTTTCATACCATCATGCGCTTGATGCCTCGCACCATCATCCGAGGATACCCATAGACGAGCGCTGCCGCACACAACACCGTATTCAGAATGCTGATACGGACAAAGTCGTAGACAGGACGGAAGTGACTTACCCGTTCGTCGGCTGGGGGATAATATACCCTGACGGGAACCGACGTGACACGAACGCCTGCCCAGGCAGCAAAGACCAGCAATTCAAGCTCAGCCTCATATCGCGAGGTGATCAGGTTCAGGCCTCGCAGGGAAGCCAGCGTATAGAGCCTGTAGCCGCTCTGGGTGTCGGACAGGGGACAGCCTGTCTGCAAGCGAAACCAGAAATTGGAGAACTTGTTGGCAAACGTGTTCTGCCGGGGCATGTTCTCTTCTGTCAGGTTGCGACATCCCACAATGATTCCGTCAGGATTCTTGTCCATCGCACCTGTCAACAGGGGAATATCATCCGCAAAATGCTGACCGTCAGCATCTATCGTAATGGCATGGGTAAAGCCCATTCCTACGGCATGTCTGAAACCGGTGACAAGCGCATGACCCTTACCCTTATTCTGCTGATAGCCCACCACCTCAACTTCAGGTGGAAGGTTTTCAAGAACAGCTACTGTATCGTCAGTACTACCGTCGTTGACCACAATCACATGACTGCAATACCGCTTGACGTCTTCTATCACACGCCTGACGGTCTTGGCGTTGTTATACGTCGGGATGATTACACACAAGCGCCTGTTCTTCAATCCGGAATCCATCAACTGACAGTCTTATACAGTAGCGACATCTTGACAAGCTGAGTCTCATCGTCCTCAATGCTGGCTGTCACCTTGACTTCATCACCTTCACGAATCACTTTCGTGAAGACAAACGTAGGCTCCTCATCCGGTCCGATGGTCTTTCTGAACTTGATGTTCGCTGCCCTGCTGAGCAAATATTTTTTTTGATGCTGCCGTTCCAACAGCTCCGTAGCCATCTGTACGAGACAGACGCCAGGAGTTACGGGATTGCCAGGGAAATGAACCTTGTACAATCCGTGCTGGGCGTTCAGTCTCACTTTGCACCTATACACCCCGTCGCAGTTCTCTTCGGCAACTATATTGAAAAAGTCATCCAGTAGTCTCATAACTCACAACTTATCACTCATCACTTCTCACTCTATTCTGCCTCGGACTTTACTGACAGTCTCGGACTCTTCTTTGTCCGTTTAGTCCGTTGCCTTTTACTCTTCACTTAGTTCTGCCTCGGACTTTACGGACTCTCTCGGACTCTTCTTTGTCCGTATCAGTCCGTGTAGTCCGTTGCCTTTCACCCTTCACTTAGTTTT
>ONKY01000110.1 GCA_900318585.1 uncultured Prevotellaceae bacterium | reverse complement strand
GATTCTAAACCACCGATTTACGATTCCAAACCACTGGTTTACGACGCTAAACCACTGGTTTACGATTATTCCACCCCGTGGAATAAAACTGAAGTACCAACTATCCTTTGATACGCTGGTTTCCCGTCACAGACTTCCAGCTTCGAGACACTGATTTGACGGGTTGGGCTGATTTTCACTGATTCTTGCATCTCCAAGGCGATGCTTTTCGGTGCAGCTGCCGGCCGACAGCTGGCAAAATTAGTGAAAATCAGTTCAACCGCCCAATCAATGTCAGATCTTCTGCCGTCAGTGTCCGAATGCCGGATTACGATACAACAATTTGTCCGTTCTTCGCGTACGCGCGCGTATTACATAGAGCTTAACCCGAAAACATCCTACCCATCCTACCCATCCGACACCCGCGTTAGGTGTAGGATGGGTAGGATGGGTAGGATGTTTTCGGGTTCCCCTTCATTTATATGCGCGTACGCGCGTGAGGAATGTCGCTGTTGGTTTGAACATTGCCAACTATACTGTAACATATGACCCTGACCCTCGTATCGGCTTTGCAGCAGGTGCAGAATTTGAGTATCAGATAACAAAAATGTTTAGTCTCTCGGCCAGACTTCCCGCACTTTACCTTACTTTTTATTAATATTTAGGTGCGGGATGCCGCGCCGACATTCTTGACCCAAGTTTCTGATAAGCCAGGCGCATTCCCGACCGTTGATCGCCTACCCGTTGCCTTTCGTCACCATTGGCGAGGTAGATGATGCCACAATAGGTAAAGCCATGCTTCTTGATGTTGTGCTGCATGATGCGGTTATCCTTGTGAGTGTCGATACGGATGTTTGCATCACGCGAGAAGCAGAAGTCCATGATATCATTGAAGATGCCGTGGACATCCGGATAGCTGGCAATGCGATGGATGACGTGATAGGGGGTTACGTCATCTACCCATTCACCATTGAATATCTTTGAATAGGTAGGCTCAGGAGACGACAGGAAAGCGAAATAGCCGACAATGCTACCAGCATCTTCTATGACAAAACCACCATGCTTTGCCATATCGTTGGAAATGACGGTCTCCGACGGGTAGCCATCACCCCATTGGTGCAAGTTGCCTGACTGCCGCATAATCTTCTTTGCGGCCTCCATCACCTGCATAATTTCAGGAATGTCTGCTGGTTTCGCCTCTCTAATTATTCTACTCATGATAGGCAATAATCTGGTCAATCAGACTCGTAATACCTAAATTCATTTAAAAATCTTTGCAAAGATAGTGATAATTACGGAAATATCGCTATATTTGCCGATAGAATTGTTATTGTTTACCAAAAACCGAAAGTATGAGACAGACAATCATTGCCATCTTCGCACTCCTTTTGATGTTTCCCGCCATCACCATGGCGCAGTACAAGCAGGAGAACGACATCCCCTACAGGGATTCCTCCACCCTCCAAGAGGAACGTTTCAAGCTCGATGTCTATTACCCCACCGAACTAAAGGAGGCACCCGTTGTCGTATGGTTCCATGGCGGTGGCATCGAGGGAGGCAGCAAGCACATCGACCCGCAACTCAAGAACAGCGGCCTCGTGGTCGTCGCAGCCAACTACCGCCTCTTGCCCAACGCTAAAATCGACGATATCCTCGACGATGCGGCTGCGGCCGTGGCCTGGACCTACAAGAATATTGGGAAATACAACGGCAGTCGTCGTAAGATATTTGTTGCAGGCCATTCTGCCGGAGGCTATCTGCTCGACATGATTGGACTCGACAAACGATGGCTCGCCAAATATGACGTCGATGCAGATTCATTGGCAGGTCTGATACCTTTCAGCGGACAGTGCATTACCCACTATAACGTACGAAAGCAGCAGGGCATTCCTCCCTTGCAAGCCACCATCGACCAGTATGCCCCGCTCACATACGTCCGTCCTGATGCACCGCCCATAGTCATCATCTCTGGCGACAGGGAATTGGAACTCTACGGCCGCTACGAGGAACAAGCCTACTTCTGGCGCATGCTGAAGCTCGTGGGCCACAAGGACGTGACGCTCTACGAGATGCAAGGCTACGACCACGGCGCCATGCCGCAACCTGCCTATTACATCCTGAAGCAGCACATTAAACGTCTGACAGCCAAAGCGAAGGCAAGAGAAACCGGCTTGCCACGCGCAGAAACGCCAGCAAATGTTGCCCAGGCAATGGAAAGTTTCTTTCAAGGGGCAGCTGATGAAAAGAAAGACATCCACAGCGTGATGATAGTAAAAGGCGGTAAAGTCATCTACAGTCGTTGGCAGAGTAAGGGTGAGGAAAATACGCCGCACGTGCTCCATTCCGTCAGCAAGACCTTTACTGCCACGGCAGTAGGACTGGCTATTGCCGAAGGAAAGATGGCGCTGAAAGATAAGGTTGTCGATTATTTCCCAGACAAATTGCCTGCCGATGTCAGCAAGCATCTGAAGACAATGACTGTGCGCGACCTGCTGACAATGTCGTGTGGACACGATGTCGAGCCATCCATTCGCAATGCCCAACAGGACTGGGTGACGGCGTTCCTCGCTCATCCCGTTGTTCATAAGCCAGGCCAGTTCTACCTATATAACAGCTTGGGCACCTATATGCTTTCTGCCATCGTGCAGAAGGTGACCGGCGAGAAAGTTGTTGACTATCTGGATACCCGTCTCTTCCAGCCGCTTCAGATCGACAAGCCCCGCTGGGAAGAAAGCCCGCAGGGCATCAACTGTGGTGGCTGGGGCCTCTACCTGAAGACAGAAGACCTGGCAAAGATGGGGCAGTTACTGTTGCAAAAGGGAAAGTGGAACGGCAAGCAGCTGATTCCCGCCAAATGGGTTGCTGAGATGTCGAAAAAGCAGGTAGAGAGCATCAATCCTGGCACCCGCATCGAACAGGCAGCCGAACGCGGCATGACCAAAGAAACCAGCGACTGGATGCAGGGCTACGGCTATCAAATGTGGCGTTGCCGTCCTGGCTGCTTCCGTGCCGATGGAGCACGTGGTCAGTACATCATCGTCGTACCTGAAAAGAATGCTGTCATTGCCATCACCTCCGACGTCGAGGACCTGCAGGGCGAGTTGAACCTCGTCTGGAAAAACATCCTCCCTGCATTGTGATTGATAAAAGAGCCATATTTAGAAGTTTATGAGAAAAGACAGAATTATATCGGCATTGTTCGCCATATTCATGATGGCGATGGCAAATACAATGCGAGCTGACAACGTCAGTTCGCGGTTTCATATTCTTGGCGGTGAGTTAAGCAACTCGGCAGCGACATCGGTGAGTGATATCGACGAGGTGCTGCCTCGCATGAAGGCGTTGGGGCTGAACACAGTGCTGGTGCCTGCCTATTGGGAACTGATGGAACAGCAAGAGCAGCGTGTAGAAGGGCAGATGGATTTCACGCTTGTTGACCGCACCATCGATGTGGCCCGTCAGGAGGGGTTGAAGATTGTTCTGCTGTGGTTCGGTGCTTGGAAGAACTCGATGTCGTGCTATGCTCCTGCGTGGTTCAAACGTGATGTGAAGCGATTCCCGAGGGCTGTGACCAAAGAGGGGAAACCATTGGAGATTGCCTCGTGCTTCAGCGGCGACGTATTACAGACCGACCTGAAGGCCTTCTCCTCGCTGATGCGACATATCGCAGAGAAAGACCCGCAACGTGAGGTGGTCATAATGATGCAGATAGAGAACGAAATAGGAATGCTGGAGTCAGCACGCGACCACTCGCCGTTGGCTGAGGAAGCCTACCGTAAACCCGTACCACAAGCATTGCTCAAGGCACTGAATATCAAAAAGAAAGGCACCTGGGCTGAAGTATTCGGTACTGATGACTATGCCGACGAAAAGTTTATGGCCTGGCACTATGCCTGCTATGTAGAGCATCTGGCAAAGGCAGCCCGCCAGATTCACGACATTCCGCTCTATGTGAATGCTGCTATGAACAGCCGTGGGCGCAAGCCTGGTGAATATCCTTCTGCAGGTCCGTTGGCGCATCTCGCAGACATCTGGAAGGCTGGTGCTCCCAGCATTGATATCCTTGCACCAGACATCTATGATACAGGCTTTAAGTCGTGGGCTTCGCAATACGCTATGCCATTACGTCCACAAGAAAAGCAACGGATAAGCGACGGTGCGTCGGGAATCGGAGGCAAGATCAAGAATCGCCTCTTTATCCCTGAGAGCCGTTGCTGCGAGAACAGCGGTGTTCGTGCACTCTATGTTTTCGGTGAGCATCAGGCCCTTGGCTTCTCGCCATTTGCCATTGACCAAGCTTCGCCCAAGGAGACGGAGTCAGTGACACAGGCATACGACTTACTAAAACAGATTGAAAATGGTAAATTGTTGAATAGTAAAATGTCTTGGGGCTTACTTTTCGATCAGGACGATAAGGAGCGTGTCATCGATGATAACGGTGTGGTAATGACGTGCCGCCATTATTTCACACTCCCTTGGGATGCCCGTGCTACTGATGGTTCGACATGGCCAGAGGGGGGAGCCATGCTTATCCGTCTTGGCAAATACGACTATCTGTTGGCAGGCAGTGGCGTGGTTGTTGACTTCAAGACACGTACAGAAATACAGCAGGAAAAGCTACAGTTAGGTTTGGGAATGCAACAGAAGAAGTTAGGTGAAGACGGCTTTCTTGCCGGGCAAGAGACCACAGGTCAAGCGGCCGAAGAAAGAACTCTAAACTCTCCGCTCGGCCCAACGGGAAGCTTTCCTCAGAAAGAACCTTCAACTCAGTTTACTGGCTCTCGGCTCGGCCTCCTTTCCGTCGATGAAGTTGCCATTGACAGTCAAGGCCAGATGCAATACCTTCGCCGTCATAATGGCGACCAGAGCCATCAGGGGCGTCACGCACGTATCAGCGTAGGTGACTGGAAAATCTTGCATATTCAGCTATACGAATACAAGTAGTCGTATTACATTGAAACCTTCGCAACTTACTTCGGCTGCAGGCTCTGGCGGTACTTGCTGGGAGACTTTCCTGTGTAGCGCTTTCTGTGAAACCACGCTCAGCTGTTCTTCTTATAGCTCTGAACTGCCCAAACAGCCATGACTGAGGCGATGCAGAACAGGGCAGCGACCTGATGGGCAATGGCTTGGAACGTACCACCACGAACAAAGACGGTGCGGATAGCATCGACAAAGTAGTGCATGGGGTTGATGTAAGTGGTCAGATAGGCCCAATCCGGCATGGAGCGCGTGGGGGTGAAGAGGCCTGAGAGAAGCATCAGGCACACCACGAAGAACCACATGACCAGCATGGCCTGCTGCATGGTGTCGCTATAATTGGAGACGATGAGTCCGAACGACGAGAAGAACAGCGCCAGCTGGATGGCTAACAGATAGACCAATAGGAGCGGCCCCTGACAGGTGATGCCATAGACGAGCCACGAGAGCACGAGACATAGGGTGAGCACCACCAAACCGATAATCCAGTAAGGTATCAATTTGGCGAGGATGAACGACCACTTTGAGACGGGGGTAACATTAATCTGTTCAATGGTACCCTTCTCTTTTTCACCGACGATGTTCAGCGCAGGCAGAAAACCGCAGAGCATCATCATCAGAATACCCATCAGGGCGGGAATCATAAAGACCTTGTAGTCCTGGCCCTTGTTGTAGAGAAAAAGAGAGGAAGCCCCCCTTACGGCCCCCGAGGGGGCTTCTATAGTTCCGGCGGCTGATGCATTTGTGCCCCCCTCGGGGGGCGAAAGGGGGGCCACTATCTGACTTAGGTACGCACTTCCTATCGCACCCTTGGTACCATTAACGGCGTTGGCTGCAATGAGGAATTCTCTGTGGTATCTTTCTCCTCTGTGGTCTCTGCGTCCAATTTCAAGGATGATATCGGCCTGAGAGGTCTCGATGTCCTTCATAGCTTCCTGATAGGAGGTCTTCTGACCATTGAAGATAAAATAGTTGGAGGCCTCAATCTGGTGAACGAGTTGCTGCGACTGTGTAGTGCGATCCATATCCACTACATCCACGCGGATGTTCTTCACCTCCTGATTCATCACCCACGGCATGATACACATCACCATGATGGGGAAGATGAAGATGATCTTCGGCATAAACGAGTTACGCCGAATCTGCAGGAACTCCTTTTGTATGAGATATTTCAGTGTCATAACATGCTATTCTAAGTGTTTGTTAAACTTCTTAAGTGAAACAACGAGCAACAGGGTTGTCATGCCAATGAGAACCACTACCTCTTGCCATACCTCACTAATCCCCACACCCATAATCATCAGTTTTCGCATGGCCTGGATATAGTAGCGAGGTGGAATAACGGCCGATATCCATTGCAGGATGGTGGGCATCGACTCCACAGGGAACAGCATGCCTGAGAGCATAACGGTAGGCAACAGCAATACCATTGCCGAAACGAGCAGAGCCACAAACTGCGTCTGCGCGATGTTCGAGATGAGTAGACCCAACGAGAGGGCCAACAGGATATAGATAAGCGATACCACGAGTATCCATCCCAGCGATCCCTGCAACGGCACATCGAGCACCGTGGCCGACATCAGCAGGATAACAGCAAGGATAACCAGCGCCAACAACAAATAAGGCACCACCTTTGCCACGATAATCATCAACGGACGGACAGGTGATACCAAGAGTACCTCCATTGTACCACGTTCCTTTTCACGGACAATAGACACGGAGGTCATCATGGCGCAAATCAGCAACAACAGCATACCCATGATAGCAGGCACGAAGTTATAGGCCGACTTCATCCTTGGGTTGTAAAGAAGCTTCTGATTGACCAAAGATGCATTGGGGTTAGCGACGACTTGTTGGGCATAAGCCGTCCATTGCTGCGCCATATTGGGATCGGAGCCATCGACGATGAATTGGATGGCGTGGTATTTCGAGAAGACAATGGCGAGATCGGCCTTCTGGCTGCGTATCATCAATTCAGCATCCTTCGGCGTAGGGACGGTGGCGGTGATGGTAAAATATTCCGATGCAGCCAGTCGCTCTACAGCTTGCTGCGTCCGTTGGTCCATCTGCGAGGTCACCAGCACCGTACGCACATTCTTCACGTCGTTGGTGATGGCAAAGCCGAAGAGCAGCATCAGTACGATAGGCATACCAAAGAGTATTAGCATCGTACGCTTGTCACGCAAGATGTGCTTGGCTTCCTTGATGACGAATGATATAAACTGTTTCATACGCTAATCTCCTCTCTTTGCCTCGCGTGCCAAATAGGTAAATACATGATCCATGTCTGGCTGGCCGAGGTCGTGCTTCAGTTCTTCAGGCGTTCCCATCGCGCTAATCTTGCCATCGACCATTATTGAGATGCGATCGCAATATTCAGCCTCATCCATGTAGTGGGTAGTAACGAAGACGGTTATGCCACGTGAAGCAGCCTCATAGATAAGTTCCCAGAACTGACGACGTGTAGCTGGATCAACACCTCCCGTCGGTTCGTCGAGAAACACAATGGCGGGCTCATGGAAGATACTCACAGAGAATGCCAACTTCTGTTTCCAACCGAGGGGCAGCGAACCCACTATATCATTCTTATGGTCCTCGAATTTCAACTGTTTCAAAAAATTGTCTGTCTTAGTGGCAATCTCTTCACTTCCCATTCCATATATGCCGCCAAATAGTCGGATGTTTTCTGCTACCGTCAGGTCCTCGTAGAGTGAGAACCGCTGACTCATATAACCAATATGTTTCTTTATCTGTTCATACTCCGTACGGATGTCATAGCCCGCTACAGTACCTGTACCACTGGTGGGCTGGTTCAGTCCTGTCAGCATGTGCATCGCTGTAGTCTTGCCTGCACCGTTAGCGCCTAAAAATCCGAATATCTCACCGCGCTTGACAGTAAACGAGATATCATCGACAGCATGAAAATCGCCAAAGGCCTTCACAAGGTGAGAGACCTCGATGACAGCCCTCCCTACGGCCCCCGAGGGGGCTTCTATAGTATTGCTGGCGGAAGAGTTTATCGTGCTCCCCTCGGGGGGCGAAGGGGGGGCTGGAATAAACACATCTTTGAACCTATCCAGAATTATCTCCGGCTTTTCGATGCCCATCACCCTACCCTCGCTTAGGAATGCTACACGCTCACACTTGCGCACCTCGTCAAGATAAGGTGTAGAGGCCACGATAGTGATGTTTCGTTCCTTTAGCATCGAAAGCATCTCCCATAACTCCTTGCGACTCACGGGGTCAACACCCGTCGTAGGCTCGTCGAGGAACAGCACGCTCGGCTGATGCACCAGCGCACAACTCAGCGCCAGCTTCTGCTTCATGCCGCCCGACAGAGCTCCAGCCTTACGGTCCTTAAAGCGTTCTATCTGTGAATAGATAGCCTTGATGCTGTCATACCCTTCATCTATCGTCGTCCCAAAGAGTGTGGCAAAGAACTGCAGATTCTCCTCGACAGTCAAGTCCTGATACAACGAGAACCGTCCAGGCATATAGCCCACACGACGGCGGATGTCCTTCATCTGACGCACCACATCAAAGCCATCCACGGTTGCCGTTCCTGCATCTGCTAATAGCAATGTGCAGAGGATACGGAACAGTGATGTTTTGCCCGCTCCATCAGGGCCGATTAGTCCGAAGATTTCGCCCTTGCTCACGGACAACGACACATCCTGCAAAGCCTTTACCCTGCCGTAACTCTTGCTGACGTGGCTTATGATGATTGCTTCATTCATGGGCTTAGACTATTTATTCCCCTCTCCCCTTGGAGAGGGGTTGGGGGTGAGGCTGAATTTCACTTCGCCATACATACCTATCTTTATGTAACCATCGTTTTTAAATGCTACTTTAAGTGCATACACCAAGTCAGCTCGCTCATCGTCAGTAAGAATGGTCTTAGGGGTAAACTCTGAACGGCTTGAAATCCAAGAGACGATGCCCTCGTATTCTTTCTTCTCACCCTCTCCGTAGTCAGCAAATACCTTCGCCTGTTGTCCCACCTTGATATCCTTCAACTGGGCAGAAGTGACGTAGGCGCGGATGAACATTTGCTGAGTATCCGCCATCTTGAATAGCGGTTTGCCAATAGCCACGAACTCACCACGCTCTACATATTTCTCCAATACGGTGCCTTGGATGGGTGCCGTGACATGACACTTCTGCAACTGATCCTGCAACTGACTTACCTGCACATCGACCGTTGAGAGTTGAGAGTTGAGGGTGGAGAGTTGAGTGTTGAGCGACGAAATCTGTGCGTCGAGTTGTTTCTGTAACACCTGTACCTGATTGGTGGCATCGTCGAGCATTTTACTGGGTGCAGCACCATCGGCCACCAGTTCCTTGTAACGCTGCTGGTCTTGACGGGCCTTTGCCAACTGCTGACGTGTAGCCGCAATCTGCTTTTCCACATCCGGCTTCTGACTCTGATAGACCGTCTTTGTGGCTCCCGCTTGCTGAATCTTCAGCCAGATCTGCGTAGTGTCGATGAGTCCCACTTCTTTGCCAAGAGCTATCTCATCGCCCTCGTTGACGTCGAACGTCATCAGCACACCACCCTGCTCTGCTGCCACCGTCACCTCTGTTGCCTCGAAGGTTCCTGTGGCGTCATACTCTTTTTCATTGCTTCCACAGCCTACCAGCGTTGCCAGTCCTGCTGCCATTATCATCAACTTCTTCATATCGCGTTATTGATTCGTTGTATATTTCAGGTTATAAATCTCCTTCAGCATCTCGATTTCGTGTACCCGCCCTTGCACCTTGGCTGCATTTTCGTTGGTAATCTCTTTCACAAGGTCGTTCACGTCAATGATGCCGTGCGAGAGTTTCGACTCAGCAGCTTTTCGGATACTGCTTCTCAGCGCAATAATCTCCTCGTCGTCGGCCATCAGCTTTTTGTAGCGTTCTATATTCTCGTTTTGCTGAATCTGTTCGAGGTTGTTGTTAAAGAGGAACGTCTCCTTTTGAACGTTGAGAGTTGCGCGTTTAGTGTTTAATGTTGCCTTGTCGTTTTTGCGGGTATAGAGGGCACCAATGTTCCAGGTGAGTCGTGCACCAATCATCCCATTCCATGAGAACCTGCTACTCATCATGTCTTCAAACATATTATAGCCAGGATAACCGTAGAAGCCCTGCGCAAACACGCCCAACTTCGGCATCAGCGCTGCATCAAGCGCCTTCTCCTGTGCATCTGCCAACTTCAACTGTGCATCGATAGCCCGGATTTCAGGACGAGCCAACCCTCTATCTCCTCCGAGAGGGAGAACTTCTGCACCATAAGCCTCCGCACAGAGCGGTTTAGAGGGGGTTATTACTTCTATACCACAGAACGTACTCAGCATCCTGACCAATACCCTTCGTTGCGACTGTAATCCCGTCATCTGCTGCACTACGCTCAGTCGTTCTGCCTTTACGTTCTGGCAATCGCTTTCTGCTGCCGTTCCACCTTTTACCATCGAGGCCAACTTCTTTTCGTTCTGAGCCAGCAGTTCCTGCAGGTCTTTATTGAGCTGTATCTGCTCATCAATCAGCAACAGTCCGAAGTACATCTCATTAACGCGCTTGCGTACATTATATAAATTTACCTCGTTCTGTGCTGCCTGCACCTTTCCCTGTTCGCGTGAGATGGACTTCTGGCTGCGAATAGCTCCGCCATCGAACACCATTTGCTGTACATCAATGCCCACCCGATACTGGTCTTTCTTCAGCCCCTGCATATCAATACCCATCGTCTGGAACACCTTCTGTATCTGGTCAGGGAACGCCGTTACATCACTCTGCAGCGTGGCCTGTGCCGAAGCTGATATCTGCGGCAACCATCCTTTCTGGATATTTGCCACCGTCAGTTCCGTCGCCTTCTCTATCAGCCCGTACTGCTGTATCAGTGGATAGTTCCGCTCCGCCGCCTGCTGACACTCCTCTAAGGATTGCGCTCCGCAAAATGAAAAATGGAAAATGATAAATGATAAACTTATCAGGACTCTCTTCATTGCTGTTAATTTTAATATCTGTTGCAAAGGTACGACGTTAATCTGATACTTTCACTACCCATACAATGAGAAAAATGTTCTTTTTGTTCGATTTTTACACAAAAAGAGCGGCGTATCAACTATTTTTATTATCTTCGCAGCGAATTTAAACAAATAATAGCGTATGGATAAGCCGAAACTGATGAACTATTCGCGCATGAAGGGTGTTTACGATGCACACCTCGGTGAGATAATGAAACATGCCTTCATCAACAACGAACTGGGAATGCTCTATGGCAGTCCCAACATGTTTTTGATGATTATCCAACAGCACAAGCCACCATTCATCATCAACGACTTCCGTTTGGGACTCATCGCAAAAGGTCAGGTTGTAGTCAGGGTTAATCTTGTAGAAAAGCTATTAGAGCCGGGCATGTTGCTCTTTGTTGGTCCTGGTACAATCCTCCATCCCGTCTCATTTACCGATAACTTGGAAATCTACGGCATCGGACTTTTCGACGATTTCCCCATGCCACAAATGCCATCAGCATTTAACGGACAAGTGCGCGACTTTCAGGTGAAAGCCAGCGATGAAGATGTCGCTACGGCTCATCATATCATTGATACCATCTGGCACATCGTTCACCAATCGGATTATAATCGTCAGACGGTTAGCTGCTTAGTGGCAGCTATGATGCATCTTTACGATGGTGTTTATCGGCGCCATACTGATATGTTGCAAACATCACAGTCACGCGAGCAGACTATCTTCGACCGCTTTATCCAGCTCGTCAACCAACACTGTGCCGAACAGCACCAGATAGGCTACTACGCCGAGCGCATGTGTCTCACGGAGCGCTATCTGAGCACTATCATCCGCCAAACCAGCGGTGTTACGGCAAAAGAATGGATAGACCGTGCCCTCATCACCCGCATCAAAGTGGAACTCATGCACACCAGTAAGTCTATCGCCCAAATAGCCTATGAACTGCATTTCCCCAATCCCTCGTTCTTCAGTAAATACTTCAAGCGCGAAACAGGCATGCCACCAAGAGAGTATCGGGAGAGGTAAAAAACGAACATTTAGCCTGCTTTCTCGCACTCTTAACTCATCATCGCGCAATTTATAACCACAAATAACCATAATTAATATACAATGAAGAGACTAGGATTACTTATTGTTGTAGCGCTCGGTGTTACCATGGGCTTTGCAGCAAAGAATAAAAAAGCTCAGCAGCCGCTGAAGCCAATGAATGAGTTTGTTAGTGAACTGATGGACAAGATGACTATTCAGGAGAAGATAGGACAGCTGAACCTCCTGCCGTCAGGAGATATCCAGACGGGCGTCTCAGAGAACAGTTCTATCAGTGAAGCAATTCGTAACGGTCGTTTAGGGGCTATTCTCAATCTGAAGGGTGTTGAGAATATCCAGAAAGTTCAGCAGATGGCAGTCGAAGAGTCACGTTTGGGCATACCTCTTATCTTTGGTATGGATGTGATTCACGGCTACGAAACGATTTTCCCCATACCATTGGCATTGGCTTGCTCATGGGATATCCCTGCCATCGAGCAGAGCGCACGTATTGCCGCGAAGGAAGCAACTGCCGACGGTCTTTTCTGGACCTACAGCCCGATGGTGGACATCAGCATTGATCCTCGTTGGGGGCGTGTGGCAGAAGGTGCGGGTGAAGACCCGTTCCTTGGCTCCCGCATTGCCGAGGCGATGGTACGAGGCTATCAAGGGGCTGACTCCATCTATGGCACAGACAAGATGATGGCTTGTCTGAAGCACTATGCCCTTTATGGCGGCTCAGAGGCAGGGCGCGACTATAACACGGTTGACATGAGCCGTATCCGAATGTACAACCAGTACTTCCCACCATATAAGGCTGCAGTAGAGGCTGGCGTGGGTAGCGTCATGTCATCGTTTAACACCGTAGACTACGTACCTGCTACAGGTAACAGATGGCTGCTTACGGATGTGCTGCGCCAGCAATGGAAATTCGATGGTTTTGTGGTGACCGACTATGGTGCTATCAAGGAAATGATGTTCCACGGAATGGGCAATCAACAGCAGGTTGCAGCACTGGCCCTGAAGGCTGGCACCGATATGGATATGTGTTCAGAGGCCTTTACTGCAACCCTCGAGAAATCACTTCAGGAGGGGAAGGTCACTATTGACGAGATCAATCAGGCTTGTCGTCGGGTTCTGGAGGCTAAGTATAAACTTGGACTCTTTCATGATCCCTACAGATACTGTGATAAAAAGCGCCGTGACAGTGACATCTATACCGTCGAGCATCGTCAGGCAGCCCGTAATCTCGCTGCCGAGACGTTTGTGCTGCTGAAGAACGACAATGTGCTTCCCTTGAAGAAACAAGGCACCATCGCCCTGATTGGCCCTCTGGCCGATACGAAGAACAATATACCTGGTTCATGGGCACCCACGGCTACTTACCAATATCCTACGCTCCGTGAAGGTATGCAGAAGGTACTTCAGGGCAAAGCCACACTGCTTTATGCTCAGGGGAGTAATATCTGTCGCGACTCAGTGTTGCAAGCCGATGGTTCTTTCTACCGGTTCATCCCTCGTGGTGATGATGCCAGGATGAAGCAGGATGCTTTGGCTATCGCTCAAAAAGCCGATGTGATCGTTTGTGCCATGGGGGAACTACAGGAGATGAGCGGCGAGTGTGCCAGCCGTAGTGATCTGGAGTTGTTTGATGTGCAGCGCGAACTGCTGGAAGAACTGCTGAAACTCAACAAGCCCCTCGTACTGCTTAATTTTGCAGGACGCCCCACGGTGATGGCTTGGGAACAACAGCATATTCCAGCCATCCTGAATGTATGGTTTGCAGGCTCTGAGACCGGTGATGCCATTTGTGACGTGTTATTTGGAGACAAGTCGCCATCAGGCAAGCTTGCCATGTCGATGCCCCAAAACATGGGACAGATACCCATGTATTATAATCATCTGAATACAGGCCGTCCTGTAGCTGAGGGCTCCCAGAAATTTGTCAAGTTCCAAAGTAATTATCTTGATGTGCGCAACGAGCCACTCTATCCCTTTGGCTATGGTCTTTCTTACACCACATTCGAATATAGCGATATTACCCTAAGCAGTGATCAGATGTTAGCCAATGGGTCCGTTACTTCCTCGGTGACCGTTAAGAATACTGGTAACTATGATGCCGACGAAGTGGTGCAACTGTATATACGTGATGTCGTTGGCTCAATCAGCCGTCCCGTGAAAGAACTCAAAGGATTCCAACGTATCCACTTAAAGGCAGGCGAATCCCAGGTTGTCACTTTCACGATTACCCCCGACCTTCTGAAATTTTATGACTACAATTTAAACTATGTGTTAGAGCCTGGTGACTTTGACTTGATGATAGGTCCCAATAGCCGCGACGTCAAGAAGAAGGCGATAACTATATTATAAGCCGTCAGCCATAGCTGATTAATGTTTGAAATCAGATTCTAGACCAAGGCATACGCTGAAATACTCCGCACGTTAAAAGCTGCCGTAGTTTGTGCCGTTGAGGGTGTTATCGTTCCATCCTGTAGGCCTTGGGACTAACACCCTTCATGCGGGTGAAGAAGCGGCCGAAACTGCTCTGGTCAGCAAAGTGCAGGCGTTCGGAGATGGCGGCTATGCTAAGGTCGGAGGTTTGCAGAAGCCATGAGGCTTCCATCAGTAGCATCTGGTTGATGTAGTCCACCACGGTACGCCCCGTGACCTGTCGGACGATACGCGAGAGGTGGATGGTGGTGATATGCAATTTGTCGGCATAGAAGCCGATGTCGTGATGCTCAATGAAGTGTTGGTTCAGCAGTCGCATAAAGGAAATGAACAACTCTGTGGTGCGCCCACTCATCTGTCCAGCACCGATGTTCTGGGCCATGGCATCCATCAGGTCGAGCACAAACTGGGTAAACAAGGTGCGCAATGCCTCATGCAGATAGCGGTGGTTGGAATGCTGATAGCTGATGATTTCGAACATGTGCTGCCAGAAATGAGCCGCCTGCTCGTCGTCAAGATGGATAATGGGGCGTCCGAGTTCTGCGATGGGCTGATAAGCGGTATGAATGAAATTGCGCACACCAGGAATCTCGAGCGCAGCCTGCTCGTCGATCATCAGGCAGACGCAATGATAGTTCTTCGAACCATTGATAATCCTGACCTGCACCCCAGGCGAGTAGATCAACAAGTCGCCCTTTTGGAGTGTCAGCATACGATCATTATAAAGTAGTTCTAACCAGCCATCGTGCACCAACGTATAGGTGTAGCCCGCCAACGTCTCCTGCATCTGGTTGGTGAGAAACGTCTGTTTGGTATTGCCTTCTGTGCAATACAACTCGTCGGAAACCACGTCGTCGGGAGACATGCCGAGAACAGATGTCAGAAAATCCCTCAGTTTGTACATATCGTTGGCAAAGGTATAAAAAATTGGTTAAATTCCAAAGGAGAAAAGCCAAAATGTTTGTTTGGGTAGAATTTTTGATTGTTTAGGACAATGATTGTATGCTGAATAATCCGTATCTTTGCATCGTGATTCTTATATTAACTTAAAACAATTAGAATTATGACTAAGGAAGAAGCTTTGAAGAAGTTCGCCTTTTATGGCGCAGCTTGGTTTGGAAACAGTAAGCAACATTTTGCCTTCTCGGCATACTGCCCCTGCAGGGATGGAATAAGTTAGCCGACAAATGGAAGGAAGAGGCAGAGGAAGAATGGGAAGAGGCTGAAGAGGTACTGAACCGCCTGGTAGAACTCGGCTGCAAGCCCGCTGACCTGCAGGAGGCTATAAGACGATGGAGTTCCCCTTCTACGATGATCCGAAGCAACAGATTGAGTCAGACTATGCTCCCGATGCTATCAAAGACCTGTGCGAGATGGCTGCTGCCTTCGCTGACGACTATATCACTCAGAAACTTATCTACAAGTGGATTGAGGACGAGAAGGACCACATGGCTTGGGAGTGCCAGTACCTGAACTATATCGAGAAGCTAGGCTACGAGAATTTCCTCACTGCAATGATGTAATCTACAAACTACTACTTACATATATGAAAGAAAAGGTATTACAATGTATGCGCGAGGCTGGCAAGCCCGTCTCGGCAGGTGACGTGACAAAGGCACTGGGTGCTGACCGCAAGGAAGTGGACAAGGCTTTTGCCGAGTTGAAGAAAGAGGGTGCGATAGTATCGCCCGTCCGTTGTAAGTGGGCTCCGGCTCAGTAAAATACCCTTTTGCTTTACGCCGTTTCACCACAAACGGGGAAACTCAAATCTTCTTGAGGGGAATCGGGCCGGTGTGACTGTGCAATGACACAGATACCAAGCCTTGCTTCCCCTTTATAAATACTAATCACCTATAACAATCACGACTATGGCTAAGATGAAATGCCCCTGTAGATATGTCTACGACCCAGAAGTGGGTGACCCCAAGCAGGGAATACCTCCCGCCACGAAATTTGAAGATCTGCCCGACACCTGGCGCTGTCCCCGCTGTAAGCGCAAGAAGGAGAAATTCGTTCCTGTAGAGGAGTAATAATCAACATAAAACAATTAAACAATGGAAGCAACAAAGAAAGTATACGATTTCCTGGAGAAAGCAGGAACGTTTTATCTCGCCACAGTGGAAGGCGACCAGCCCCGCGTACGTCCTTATGGAGCCATGCTCTATTTCGAGGACAAGATTTACATCATGGCCTTTGGCAAGACCAATGCAACCCGTCAGATAGCTGCAAACCAGAAGGCGGAGATTTGTGCCTTCAAAGGGCAGACACTCCGTATTGAGTGCAAACTCGTGGAGGACAACCGTCCTGAGGTGGGTAAGGCACTCGTCGACAAGATGCCCATATTGAAGCCCGCCCTCGGCGAGAATGGGGAGAACGGCGTGATGTACTATTTGAAAGATGCCAAGGCCGACTTCTTCAAAATGATGGAACTGGTAGAGACCGTTACATTCTAATCCCGTATAGCGATGATTATCAAAGCAATAAAATTCAGACGAGACGGGTACTATACCCAGCCCTTTGCCTTTGGCGGTGAAGAGGGAGCGGATAAGTTCGACCACAACATCCGCTATCGTGGTAGTCTGCAGAACTATCTGATTGATACCGGTTCGGAGGTCATTTTGGTTGATACTGGCCTGCCCGCAGGCTTTCCAGAGGAGGTTATTGACGAGAAGGCAATGGCCTATACAGGCAAAGACATTTGTAGTTACATGGATGCATTGGGCGCACTGGGCTACAGGCCCGAGCAGGTGACTAAGATTCTGCTCACCCATCGCCACAGCGACCACAGCGGCGAACTCCGCTCATTCCCCAATGCGAAAATCTATGTAGGAGCCGACGAGACGCAGGCAGAAGAACTGAAGGGACTGCCCAATCTGGTGCCTGTGAACTATACCGACGGCCCCTATCACAACTTCCCTGAGACTCAGAAAATCTGCGACGGCGTGTGGTTCGTCAAGGCCAAAGGCCATACCAACGGCAACAGTCTTGTGATTGCCGAGAGCGAAGGACTCTACTATATGTTCGAGGCCGACATCACCTACGTGGACGAGGCCCTGTATGAGAACAAGCTATCGGTGGTGTATGACGATCTGCCCGCTGCCCGCGAGACACTGGACCGAGTACGTGAGTTCGTCCGTAATAATCCTACGGTCTATTGCGGCACCCACACCCCGCAGGGTTATGAGAACCTGGAGGCTAAGCGGGTAATCGATTTGGACAACCCCGTGCCAACCGTCCTCGCAGAAGTTGATTTCTCCAATGCTGAGGCTTCTGGTAAATATGTCTGCTCCATCTGCGGCTATGTCTATGACCCTGCGGAGCACAACGGCGTAGCCTTCGAAGACCTGCCCGATGACTGGCGCTGCCCTCGTTGCAAGCAACCCAAAGAGAAGTTCAATAAAGCATAAAACACTTAGTATAGAATCCCGACGGCATAAACCTCATTTTTAGGTATTGCACCGTCGGGTTTTTCTTTGTACCTTTGCCGTTGAAATGGAAACGATACTTATAGGACTCTTGGTGCCCATGTTGGGCATAGTGCTTGGCTCAGCTGTGGTATTCTTGACAGGAAAAGAGATGTCGGGATTGCTGCAAAAGTCATTATTGGGTTTTGCGGCTGGTGTGATGGTGGCTGCCTCGTTCTGGTCGCTGCTGCTGCCTGCCGTTGAGATGCAGGGCGATTCGAGATGGGCCGTGATGCCTGCGGTCATAGGCTTCCTGTTAGGTATGGGCTTCCTGTTGCTCATCGACGTGATGACACCCCACCTGCATATTGGCACCACACAGCCGGAAGGTCCGCGTTCAAGTCTCTCTCGTACTACTATGTTGATGCTTGCTGTCACCATCCACCACTTCCCTGAAGGAATGGCCATCGGTGTGGTGCTGGCAGGAGCAGGACAGGCGGGTATCGGCATTAGCACTGCCAGTGCGCTTGTTGTATCGCTTGGCATTGCCATTCAGAATATACCAGAGGGTGCTGTGGTTTCCATTCCAATGAGGGCTTCAGACAAGTCGCGCACACGGTCGTTCCTTTTGGGATGTCTGAGTGGCATCGCCCAGCCTCTTGGTGCCATTCTCGTCATCTTGCTGGCAACCCTCTTCGTTCCTATGCTCCCTTATATGCTGGCCTTTGCCGCAGGAGCTATGCTCTATGTAGTGGTAGAAGAACTTATTCCAGAAGCCAGCAATGGTCAGCATACTAATCTCAGCACAATCTTCTTCGCTGTTGGCTTTGCGATGATGATGGTGCTGGATGTGGTATTGGAGTAACTCCTATGCTTAGCCATTGTAATACCGTATCAGGCTTTGTCGAGATCCGTCACGACTCGGTCATCCTCGATCGAGTTTGGATGACTCTCGCTGTTTCGCCTCTTAGGAAACCAACCTCTTTCTACTCGTTTCTTCTGTGCGAAGAGTTCACCAATTCCCCAAAGAGCTGAAGCTCCGAACACTCCCACAACGGCAGAGATAAGGGTATTCTCAATAAACAAAGCAGCCACGATGGAGGCTAAACCGATTACCAAATATACAATCCAGGGGCGTGTACCCCAATAGTACTCTGTCTTGATGACAATAGGATGCCAGATGCCTATGGTCAAGAAGGTACAAATAGCTATGATTATTCCTGTGAAATACATC
>ONKY01000111.1 GCA_900318585.1 uncultured Prevotellaceae bacterium | reverse complement strand
TTGGCAGTGCGGGTAGCGGCAAGACAACTCTTGCCGAGTCAATGGTTTACGAAGCCGGCATCATCAAGCGCCGCGGCACCGTAGAGGGTAAGAACACCATGAGCGACTACTTCCCCGTGGAGCAGGAGTATGGCTACAGCGTATTCTCTACCGTATTCCATGTGGAGTGGAACAACAAGAAGCTCAACATCATCGACTGCCCGGGCAGCGACGACTTCGTGGGCGGTGCCATCACAGCCCTGAACGTGACCGACCAGGCCGTGATCCTCGTCAACGGACAGTACGGCCCCGAGGTAGGCACAATGAATGCTTTCCGTAACACGGAGAAGCTGAAGAAGCCCGTCATCTTCCTGGTGAACCAGCTCGACCGCGACAACTGCGACTTTGACCAGATCCTGAACAACCTGAAGGAGGTGTACGGCCCCAACTGCGTCCCCGTACAGTATCCCATTGCCACCGGTGCCGGTTTCAACAGCGTCATTGACGTGCTGCTGATGAAGAAGTACTCGTGGAAGCCCGAGGGCGGTGCTCCCATCATCGAGGACATTCCTGCCGACCAGCTCGACAAGGCCAAGGAGATGAAGGCTGCCCTGGTGGAGGCCGCTGCCGCTGGCGATGACTCGCTGATGGAGAAGTTCTTCGAGACGGAAGACCTGTCCGAGGACGAGATGCGCGAGGGTATCCGCAAGGGCCTCGTTACACGCAGCATCTTCCCCGTATTCTGCGTCTGCGCAGGTCGCGATATGGGCGTACGCCGCCTCATGGAGTTCCTGGGCAACGTTGTTCCCTTCGTGAGCGAAATGCCCGTCATCAAGAATGCTGCCGGTACGGAAGTGCCTGCTGACGCCTCTGCACCCACATCGCTCTACTTCTTTAAGACCGGCGTGGAGCCTCACATCGGCGAGGTGAGCTACTTTAAGGTGATGAGCGGTAGCGTGAAGAGCGGCGACGACCTGACCAACGCTGACCGTGGCTCGAAGGAGCGCATCGGTACGCTCTATGCCTGTGCTGGTGCCAACCGCATCCAGGTGGACGAGCTGAAGGCTGGCGACATCGGTTGCACCGTGAAGCTGAAGGACGTGAAGACCGGCAACACCCTGAACGGCAGGGACGTTGACTGGAAGTTCGACTTCATCAAATATCCTAACTCCAAGTTCTCACGTGCCATCAAGGCTGTCAACGAGGCCGACACGGAGAAGATGATGTCTGCCCTGCAGAAGATGCGCCAGGAAGACCCGACGTGGGTGGTGGAGCAGTCGAAGGAGCTGCGCCAGATCATTGTCCACGGACAGGGTGAGTTCCACCTGCGCACGCTGAAGTGGCGTATGGAGAACAACGAGAAGATCCAGGTGGAGTACCAGGAGCCGAAGATTCCTTACCGTGAGACCATCTCGAAGATGGCACGCGCTGACTATCGCCACAAGAAGCAGTCGGGCGGTAGCGGACAGTTCGGTGAGGTACACCTCATCATCGAGCCCTACGTGGACGGTATGGAGGATCCCACCAGCTTCACCATCGGCAACCAGGAGTTCAAGATGAACATCAAGTCGAAGGAAGAAATCGACCTGGAATGGGGCGGCAAGCTCGTGTTCCTCAACTCCGTGGTGGGTGGTGCCATCGATATGCGCTTCATGCCCGCTATCCTGAAGGGTATCATGCAGCGCATGGAGCAAGGCCCGCTGACCGGTTCGTATGCCCGCGACGTACGCGTCATTGTCTACGACGGTAAGATGCACCCGGTGGATTCCAACGAGCTCTCGTTCATGCTCGCCGCACGCAACGCCTTCTCACTGGCATTCAAGGAAGCAGGCCCGAAGGTGCTGGAGCCCATCTACGACCTCGAGGTACTCGTGCCCGCCGACTACATGGGCGACGTGATGTCTGACCTCCAGGGACGCCGCGCCATCATCATGGGTATGGATTCTGAGGCTGGCTATCAGAAGCTTGTTGCCAAGATTCCTCTGAAGGAGCTCGCCTCCTACTCTATCGCCCTGTCGTCCATCACTGGCGGCCGCGCATCCTTCACCACCAAGTTCGCTTCCTACGAGCTCGTGCCGAACGATATCCAGCAGGCACTCATCAAGCAGCACGAGGAAGAGATGAAGGAGGAGGATTAATTAAGGGAAAAGTAAAAGTGAAAAGTGAAGACTCGGCTTTGCCGCTTGCTACCGAAGAGACGCAAGAATTTGCTGCCGCCTTTTAAAGGAAAAAAGGAAGAGTGAATAGTGAAAAATTTGCTCCGCCATCCCAAAGGGATAGTGAATAGTGAATAGCTTTTCATTAAACTTCAATAGAAAAGAGAGGGTGTGTTGCCACATCCTCTCTCTTTGTATGAAGACTCTCCCCCCAGCATCATAATCGTTTGATTGTCTATATACTCCCCTCCCTACAAGGGAGGGGCCGGGGGGAGGGTCTTTTACTTCCTAATCGGTTTGATGGCGAACGTGAAGTCGTAATCCTTATAACCTAAGCAGTATTGCGGGAGCGGCCAGGCACCCCAGGAGTTGACGCAGCCAAGACCGAACTGGCGCTGGGAGATATGCACCTGCGTCTTACCGGCGGGGATGAGGTCGCCGGAGTGGTGACCCAACACCTTTTCCTTGCGCATACCGTCGTCCAACTGTTCAGTGGTATAAGGCAGGGCGCTGGCTTCCATCGGAGCATCGCCGTAGAACTCAAGGCCACTACCGTCGGCACTGAGCACGCGGAACCAGCGAACGTCGGTGTGGTTGCCCGACTCCTGCGGACGGACATACTCGAAGTACTCGTCCTGTACCTTATTATTATATACGCCTATGAACTCGCTGGAGTTGCGGTCGCAATAGTTCTCGGCAGGGCCTCGGCCGTAGTACTCGATGGCATCGTATTCCTTCGGCATCTGCAGCGTCATACCATAACGGAACATATCGCTGACCTTTGCCTCCTTGTCGGTAGTCATTTGCTCACGGATGATGACCTCTCCGTCGGCAGTGAGGGTATAGGTCATGATGAGGGTGGCCTTCTGGTCAGGGAGCTCGAAGGTGGAGGTGATGACGGGAGAACCGTCAACCGCTTTGACTTCCTTGAGCTTCATCTGCGGGTTCTTCCACGCGGCGAAGCGGCGCTGCAGGCCTGCACCGTAGTCATTGTCGGTAGGAGCACGCCAGAACTCGGGACGGATGCTCTCGCGGAACTGCAACATGCGCTTACCGTCAACGTTCAGGTAGTCAATCCAGCCGCTGTGCTTGCCGACGGAGAAGTCAGTACCATTAGCGGAGAGTTTGATGTAGGTATTGGTTTCTTCCTTAGAGGCCCCTGCACCCGAGGAGGCTTCTTTAGCTAAGTCGGGGAACTGATAACTGTTGAGTGCAAACTGCTGGCGGGCAAGTACCTGTCCCTTGTCGATGAGGGGCGCACCGTCCTTCGACTTGAACTGGAAGATGACGAATATCTCGTTGTCACCATGATGTCCGAGCACGCGGCTGATGGTTTGCTGCAGCTTCTCGTCGGTGATGACCTTGCGCTGCTGGGGCCCTATGCCGCTGATGTCAATGGTACCGCCGTGACCAAAGGACATACCGGCAGGACGTCCGGGGTTATCGTGATGATGACTGCCGGCACCGCCCACGAACCAATCTAACTGCAGGTCGTCGAGCGACTTGAAGAAGTACTCGTTGTAGATCTCAAACTTTCCTTCCTTCAGTCCCTTGTCGGTCACCCAGATGTTCTGATAGTAATAGCCCACCTCGTAAGCGTGGGGATTCAGGCGGCGGTCAGGGGCGATGATGCCGTTGCAGTTGAAGTTATAGTCAGAGGCTGGATATTCGCCGTAGTCACCGCCAAAGGTGAAGATGGTACGGCCGGTGATGGGGCTCACGTCGCGAAGTCCCTGATCAACAAAGTCCCAGATGTAGCCGCCCTGATACTTCGGCTCCTTGCGGACAAGGTCCCAGTACTCCTTGAAGCCACCCATTGAGTTACCCATAGCGTGGGCATACTCGCACTGGATGAGCGGACGGGGATTGTCACCCTTGCTATAGCGCTCACACCAGTTGTAATCGGCGTACATGGGGCAGGTGATGTCGGTAAAGCCGCTCTCGAACGGTGCACGCTCGTACTGAACGGGGCGGGTGTTGTCGTAACCCTTAATCCACTTGTAGCACTTCTCGAAGTTAGGGCCGAAGCCTGCCTCGTTGCCCATCGACCAGACGATGATAGAGGGGTGGTTCTTGAACGAGCGCACGTTAGCCTCGTTGCGTTCCAGGTGCATCAGCTCGAAGTCGGCACGCTTAGCCAGTGTGCCATCGCCGTAACCCATACCGTGGCTCTCAACGTTGGCCTCGGCGGTGAGGTAGATACCATACTCGTCGCAGAGGTCGTACCAGCGCGGGTCGTCAGGATAGTGGCAGGTGCGCACAGCATTGATGTTCAGCTGCTTCATAATGCGGATGTCCTGAATCATGCGCTCCATAGAGACGATGTAGCCGCCGTCGGGGTCAAGCTCGTGGCGGTCGGCACCTTTGATTAATATCGGCTGGCCGTTGACCAGCAGCTGGCCGCCCTTGATTTCAATGTGGCGGAAACCTACGCGCTGACGGACAACTTCGAGCACGTTGCCCTTCTGGTCCTTCAGCGTGATGAGCACCGTATAGAGATGAGGCACCTCAGCCGACCAGGGCTTCACGTTGTTCAAGTATATTTCGTGGTTGGGCTCAAACTCGCTACTAATCTGACCATCATCGAAAATCACCTGCGCCACGGCTTTGGCATTTCCGACGATCTTCGCATCAAATTTTATGATTCCTCGAGGGTTATCCACCACCCAGTCCTGCGTCATCGTGATGTCCTCGATATGAGCCTTCGGGCGGGCATAGAGGTACACCTCGCGGGCGATACCCGTGAAGCGCCAGAAGTCCTGGTCCTCCAACCACGAGCCGTCGCACCAGCGCATCACCTGCATGGCGATGAGGTTCGTACCCTTCTTCAGATACTTCGTGATGTTGAACTCGGCAGCTATCTTTGAGTCCTCAGAGTAGCCAACATACTTGCCGTTCACCCACACCTTCAGGTTGCTGGTGGCAGAGCCTACATGGAAGTAAACCTCCTGCCCGTTCCACTCGGAGGGAAGCTCGAACGTACGGCGGTAAGAGCCTGTGTAATTGTTCGTTTCGCCAATGTAGGGCGGATTATTGTCGAACGTCGTACACCAGCTATAACCCACATTCTTGTAGATCTTGTCGCCATAGCCCTCAATCTCGAAGAGGCCGGGCACGGGGAAGTCCACCCACTGGGAATCGTCGTACTTCAGAGCAAAGAAGTTCTGTGGAGCCTTGTCGTGGTCTTTCACGAAGTTGAAGCGCCACTTACCCTCCATGCTAAGATAGCGTGATGACTGGGTCTTGTCGTTCACTTTCGCCTTGTCGGCATCCTCGAAGGCAAAGAAGGCGGCACGACGTGCCTCACGGTTCACTTGGTTCACAGCCGGATTCTTCCACTCCGGCGTTGTCTCGTTCTTGGCTTGCATCGGCAACATTGTCGAGAGTGCCAAGGTCAGTAACATAAGGTTTCTTTTCATTGGATTAAATATTTAACAGTGTTTTTGTTGGCTTGTGAACGGACGGTCAGCACAATGCGATACATCTGCTGCCCCCAGACACGCTGAAGCAGCGGGTCGAGCAAGGGGCTGATGTCCTCGACGCTGACATCCAGGGATCGTGCATCGTATGAAATGCGGTGAGCGCCAAGGGTGATTGTGCCGGGATTTGCAGCTTCAGGCTTCTCGAGCGTCAGCAGCATGAGCTTTGCGGGATTCCGGTATTCTGTCAACTCATAGTCCTCCGTGACAGCAACTCCCTGCTTGGTAACGCTAACCGTGCGCTTCCACGAACGGACGGCAGCGCTCTCGGGATAGGCTTTGGCAATATCCAAGCAGAGTGCTCCCGCCTTGTGGCTGACAACGCTGGCAGCATACGCTTTGCCGTCTTTCTGGTCAACGCCGTTGATTTGCGGCAGGTTATGATACTGCGACTGCATCGTCCAAATGTCGTAGCGGTTGTTGCCGAAGGTTTTGGCGGTGTACTCCCCCACCCCTGCATCGATTATCAGCGGGGAAACTCCACCCGACGCATTCCCGACCTGCTGTCGTCCGCCCGTTGCCTTTCCCGAGGAGGAAGCGTAGACGATGAACGACCCAACGTCGTTGTGGTTGTGGCTCTCGCCGTTGTTGCCGCCTTTCATAGCCAAGAACAGCTGTCCTCGGCGGGCGGTCATAATCTGGAGGTCGGGCAGCCATACGTCCTTCAGGACGGGTTCCTGCGGTATCTCACGAAGGAAATCCTGGATATGACTCAGGAACAGCAACTCGCGTCCTAACGTGGGGAAATTGCCGCTTTTGTCGTAGAGGGCGGCGGGATGATTCAATATGTCCTTCTGACGTCCTAAGTAGGCGCCAAACTGCCGCATTGTCTTATCATTGAGCCAGAGGCCGAAGGGATAGACGATGTTCACCTGAAGCAGCGTCTTGTTGTCGTGGGCATCGGCGAAGTTCACGCAGTAGTCATTCCCTATATAGGTTTTATAGGCGTAGGCGGCCATATTATTTATTTTAAGGGAAGAGGGAATAGTGAATAGTGAATGATTTACTGCCGCCGTCCCGTCCGCAGAAGGCATGGGGGCAGAAGGTATAGCGGCAGCAAATTTTTCACTATTCACTTTTACTTTTTCCCTTAACCACAGTACCTCGAACATAGAGGCGGCAGCACGATCCCAGTAGCCAGGACCTTCGTCACAGCCGCCGTCCTCAGGGTAAGCGTCGATGAAAGCCTGCGTAGCTTTCATGATCTGACCGATGGCTGCCTCACGGCGCGTGCTATCCTTCTCACAGATAAGCACACACGCAAGCCAGTTGCTGCATATCCACGGGTTCCAGTTCATGCCCGCCGTCTTCCACCAGTAATTATGCTGAAGGGCAGGCGTCAGGATGCGTCGCTCTATCTCACGGTCAATGCGCTGGCAGAGGTCGGGAGAGAAAGCGTCGAGCTGTGGCTGCAACATGTATTTCGTCCAGGCGATAAGGCTGGCTGTCTCGGCGTTGAAGAGGTCTACTTCCTGCGTATCGGTCAGTGGGATGCGCTTGCCGTAGTGGGCAGGTATACCCCACCAAGTCTCCTCGCAGAAGCTGCCCAAGCCGTTGATGATATCGTTTAGGAAGCGTCCCTTCCCTTCTATGATTTCTGCCATCACGATGGCTGCCAGCTGGCGGCGCTTCTCAAAGCAGACGGCCTCGTAGTTGACACGGTTGCCATTGATTTTGTTCTCCGCAAACACCGTCCACGGAAGCACCGTCCACGGTTTACAAAACCACTGTTCTCCGTATGTGATATAGCTCTGACGCATCGTCTCCGGCACCGAGTCGCGCCAGAACGTATTGTCGGCACGGGGAATTGTGAGATATGAGGAGTGAGAAGCGGCGAGTGCCTGCACGTTGAAAGCCCATACCGCCATCAGCAGCATGAGTACCATCCTCCGCTTCATTTCCGTACACTCAACACTCATCACTCAACCTTTGGTCGCTCGCTTCGCTGCGAAGAACTCATAACTCATATCTCATAACTCATAACTCATATCTCATAACTTATAAAAAGTTATAATACTCACATGCTGCCAACAGGAAGGCACCTACACCGAAGTTTGCCTGACTATTGGCGTCTACCTGCTGTCCAGGAATCGCACGCTCACCAATGGGCTGCACATAGCCCACCTTGCCATCCTTCTGAAGAGCTGTCTCCGTCAGGTACTTCCAAGCCTTAGCTATCACCGGGTCGAACTCCTTATGCTGCAAGTAGCCGTGATTCACACCCCATAACAATCCGTAGCAGAAGAAGGCGGTGCCCGAGGTCTCAGGGCCGGGCGCCTGCTGGGCATCCATCATGGAGCGCGTCCAGTAGCCCCCCGGCTGCTGCAAACGTGCTACGGCACGAGCCAGCCGCGTGTACTTCTCTACAAACCAAGGTTGGCGAACGTAGGTCTCCGGCATGTCCTGAAGCACCTTAGCCAACCCTGCCAGCACCCAACCGTCGCCACGTGCCCAGAAGTCTTTCTTGCCTGCATCGGTCTTATGCTTGGGATAGACATACTTACCGTCACGGAAATAGAGCCCCGTTTCCTTGTCCAGCATGATGGAGTCGCAATAGAGCAGGTTCTGGTAGAGCTTGTCAAGATATTTCTTGTCGCCCGTCAGCCGATACATCTTAGTCATCACCGGCATCACCATATAGAGCGCATCGGCCCACCACCAGTAGTCACTCACTTCGCTGTCAGCCTCATAACCCATCACCTCTTTGGCTCGCTTCACCCTAATCTCGTCATTCTGAATCTGATAGAGGTCAATGTATGTCTGGAAGCATATCTGCCAGTCGCCGAAGAGCACATAATCCTGCCCCTCGCCGTAGTTCTTGTACTTCCACTTTGCGGGGTCGGCCTCAGTGGCACCTTTCCACTGATTGTGCTCTGCCCAGCGCACGGAGTATTGCAGCATCTGCTCATCCTTCAACAGCTTATATACCTCCATGTTGCCGGTATGATAAGCGGCATTGTCCCAAAACGAACGTACCTCCGCAGGATTGTTTGCCTGCCAATAACCATTCACCTTGTAAATCACATTTTTCACCTCCTGTGCTGTCCACTTCTTCGCCGACACCACAGTCACTACCAGCATACATGCCAGAAGACCAAAAATTCTCTTTACATTCATATTTGTCTGTTTTTTGCAAAGATACGAACATTTTTTGATACTGCCAAGAAAAACTGAAAAGATTTTTCATTTTGGGTTTTGGAAGTTCAAAGAAGTCTAAAGTAATTAGGTTTAGCAGCAAGAAGCGGGAAGGAAATGTGAAAGAAGTTAAAAGCCAGAAAAAAACTGCACAAAGATGGTGGTTTTGAGCAAGATATTTTGTACCTTTGCACAAATTTTTGGAAAGCGGGCAAATAATTGTTTTCTGAGAGCTTAGAATTAGGATGTTATGGAGTCATTTCATTGGTTAAAGGAACTGTTCACGACTACCGACTCGGTAGCCCATATTGTATTGCTTTATGCTATCGTCATTGCCATAGGCGTCTATCTCGGCAAGATCAAGATATTCGGTATTTCCCTTGGCGTGACGTTCGTGCTCTTTGCCGGCATTGTGGCGGGACATATCGGCTTCACAGCTCCTACACCCATTCTGACCTTTGTCCAGGACTTCGGGCTTATCCTCTTCGTCTTTATGATTGGTTTGCAGGTAGGGCCGGGCTTCTTCGAGAGCTTCGGCACGCAGGGCATCAAGCTCAACGCGCTGGCTGCCAGCGCCATCCTGCTCAACATTCTGGTGATGTTCGGCTGTTACTACCTCTTCTTTGACACCAACGACCGCACAGCCCTGCCCATGATGGTGGGTACGCTCTATGGCGCCGTGACCAACACACCAGGTCTTGGTGCCGCCAACGAAGCCCTGACCACGGTGTTTCCCAACGGTGCGCCACAGATAGCCTCTGCCTACGCCTGCGCCTATCCGCTCGGTGTGCTGGGCATTATCGGTGCCACCATCTTGGTCAGATACTTCTGCAAAGTGAAGCTGGAAAAGGAAGAAGAGCGCCTGGCGGCAATGGAGGAGCAGAACACGAACAAGAAGCCTTACAAGATGCACTTGGAGGTGACCAACAAATACTTAGAGGGCAAAACGCTGCTGCAGGTACACGACTTCCTGAACCGCGACTTCGTCTGCTCCCGCATCGTCCATAACGGCGAGCTGATCATCCCTAACCGCGACACCATCTTCCACGTGGGCGACCAGATGCTCATTGTCTGTGCAGAGGCCGACTATGAGGCTATCGTAGCATTCATCGGTCCTATGCTCGACATTGACTTCGAGCAGCAAGATCAGCCCTTAGTGTCGAAGCGCATTCTGATTACGAACCCCAACATAAACGGCAAGACCCTGTCTTCGCTTCATTTCTCCAGTGTCCACGGCGTGAATGTCACACGCGTCACCCGTCACGGCATGGATCTCTTTGCCTCAGCAGGACTTCCCCTTCAGGTTGGCGACAGAATCATGGTCGTAGGCCCCGAAGACGCCGTTGACCGTGTAGCTAACAAGATGGGCAACAGTATTCGTCGCCTCAATGCACCTAACATTGCCACCATCTTCGTAGGCATTTTCCTGGGACTTATCTTCGGTTCATTCCCCTTAGCTATACCGGGAATGCCCGTTCCCGTGAAGTTAGGCCTCGCAGGCGGTCCGCTCATCATTGCCATCCTCATAGGCCGCTATGGTTACAAGATACACCTCGTGACCTACACCACAACGTCGGCAAACATGATGCTGCGCGAAATAGGCTTGGTGCTCTTCCTCGCCTCCGTGGGTATCAAGGCAGGAGCAGGATTCTTTGAGACGGTGGTACAGGGTGACGGATTGCTCTACGTACTGGGAGGATTCCTCATCACCATCATCCCCATCCTCGTCATAGGTCCTGTGGCACGTATAAAGTTCAAATTCAACTATTTCACCATAGCAGGCATGATAGCAGGCACTTACACCGACCCTCCTGCACTGGCTTACGCGAACAGTATCTGCTCGAAGGAGGCGCCTGCGCTGGGTTATTCGACGGTTTACCCACTGTCGATGTTCCTGCGCATCTTTACCGCACAAATCATCGTGCTCTTCTTCTGCGGATGATGGGAAAAGGAGAAAATGAGTAAACAAAAAATAATAATACACCTAATAACAAAATGAACAAATTCAAGCTATTGCTCAGTGGAGTGCTGATGATGAGTACCACTGCGGTATGGGCTCAGGGAGCCAAGAACATCCGCATCAATGAGGTGCTGACCAACAACACTCAAAGCATTCAGGATGAGTTCGGGGAGCACTTGGCGTGGATAGAGCTGGAGAACACGTCGTACACCAGCTATAACATCCGCGGCATGTACTTCACCACCGACCGTTCCGTGCTCGACCCCAAGATGAGCGTGCCTGAGCGCATCAAACGCATGAGCGTCATTCCCAATGGCGACCCGCGTACGCAGATTGGCGCCAGACAGCACCTTGTGTTCTTCTGCAACTCCAACCCCGCACAGGGAAAGTTGCACCTCTCGCTCAAGGTTCCTATGTCGGAACCGTTATGGATAGCATTCTACAACGGTAATGCCACCGACCTCATCGACTCCGTCTCCGTGCCCGCGCTGGCTGCCGACCAGTCGTTTGCACGCCAAAACAGCGCGAATTGGACGGTCAAGAAGGCAGAGCACGTCACCCCTGGCATTGAGAACTTTATCAAGACGGACGAGACAAAGGACGCCAAATTGAAGCGCGACGACCCCCACGGATTTGGCATCACCCTGCTGGCTATGGGCATCGTGTTCTTCTGTCTGCTCGTCCTGTTTCTCTTCTTCTGGCTCTTCGGCCTCGTGATGCGCCATATTGACACCGCCAAGAAGGTGGTCAACACTCAGCCCATCAAACCGATTACCAAGACAGTAGAGGTGACGCATGACCTCGCTCACGCCACAGGCAACATCCTGCAGGACGGCTTGAAGAAGAAGGGTATCGACAAGGAAGTCTACATTGCCGTCATCGGTATGGCTCTCAAGCAGTATGAGGACGACGTCCACGACGTGGAGTCGGGCGTTATCACCATCAAGCAGAAGTCAAGCGACTGGAACAACGAGTTCCTGCAGATGACACAGTTCCACGAATAATGATAAAACGGTAAATTGTAAAGAAGATGAACAAGTATCAGTATAAAGTACAGGGTGTTGACTACGAAGTAGAGATAGAAGAAGTAGAAGGCAACATCGCAAAAGTAAATGTCAACGGCATTCCGTTTGAAGTAGAGCTCCAGAAGCCCATCAACGCCGCCAAGCATCCCACGATGTCTCGGCCGAAGGTGGAAGCTCCGAAACCCGTAGCCGCCGCTCCTGTGGCTGCCCCCGCTGCTCCCGCCCAGCCAGCCGCTCCTGCCGGTGCCGGTGCCCCGGTGAAGGCTCCGCTGCCTGGCACAGTTACAGAGATTAAAGTTCAGCAAGGTCAGCAGGTAAATGTCGGCGACGTCGTGCTCGTGCTGGAGGCCATGAAGATGCAGAACAATATCGAGGCCGAATACGCCGGCACTGTCACCTCCATCACCGTCAAGGCCGGCGATACCGTCATGGAAGGCGCCGTACTCATGACCATTGGTTAATGCATAATGCATAATGCATAATGCAAAATGCAAAATGCACAATTCGTAATTCGTAATTCGTAATTCGTAATTCATAATTCGTAATTCACAAACATGGATCTCGGACATTTTATCATACAAAACTTCCATGAGTTCCTCACCTACACGGCATTTGCCAATGCCACGGTGGGCAACCTCATCATGATTGTGGTGGGAGCCTTCTTCATCTGGCTTGCCATCAAGAAGGACTTTGAGCCGCTGCTGCTCGTGCCCATCGGGCTGGGCATCATCCTGGGAAACATTCCCTTCCGTGCTGACGCCGGCCTCGAGATTGGCCTTTACGAGGACAACTCCGTGCTCAACATTTTCTATCAGGGCGTCCGACAAGGGTGGTACCCCCCGCTCATCTTCCTCGGCATCGGCGCCATGACCGACTTCTCGGCATTACTAGCCAACCCCAAACTGATGCTCATCGGCGCAGCCGCACAGTTTGGCATCTTCGGCGCCTATATGGTGGCACTGGCTATGGGCTTCGAGCCTTCACAGGCCGCAGGTATCGCTATCATCGGCGGTGCTGACGGCCCCACAGCCATCTTCCTCTCGTCGAAGCTGTCGCCGAACCTCATGGGTGCCATCGCCGTCTGTGCCTACAGCTACATGGCACTGGTGCCCGTTATTCAGCCGTTCATCATGCGTCTGCTCACCACCAAGAAAGAGCGCGTCATTAAGATGAAGCCTGGTCGCGAGGTCAGTCAGACGGAGCGCATCCTGTTCCCCATCATCGGATTGCTGCTCACCACGTTCATCGTGCCTTCCGGCCTGCCGCTGCTCGGTATGCTCTTCTTCGGCAACCTGCTGAAGGAATCGGGCAAGACCACCCGTCTAGCAAAGACTGCCGGTGCTGCCCTCAACGATATCGTGGTGATGCTGCTGGGACTTACCGTCGGTTGCTCCACGCAGGCTTCAGAGTTCCTGACGTTCAACACCATCAAGATCTTCGCCCTCGGTGCAATGGCATTTATGATTGCCACAGCCTCCGGCGTCTGCTTCGTGAAGCTCATGAACCTCTTCCTGCCGGAGAGCAAGAAACTCAACCCGCTTATCGGTAATGCCGGCGTCAGCGCCGTACCTATGGCAGCACGTATCTCCAACAACCTCGGTTTGGAATACGACCGCCACAACTTCCTCCTCATGCACGCCATGGGTCCCAACGTGGCTGGCGTCATCGGCTCTGCCGTAGCTGCAGGTGCCCTGCTCGGTTTCCTGTCGTAGGAGATTGAGTGAATGAGATATTGTGAGATTGAGGAAATGAGATTATGAAATTTATAGCTATCATTCCAGCCCGTTACGCCTCTACGCGCTTTCCTGGCAAGCCGCTTGCCCTATTAGGTGGCAAGCCCGTCATCCAGCATGTCTACGAGCAGGCTGTCAGTGTGCTCGGCGAAGCCTGTGTAGCCACCGACGACGAGCGCATCCTACATACCGTCGAGGGCTTTGGCGGACGAGCCGTGATGACCTCTGCTGCCCATCGCAGCGGTACCGACCGTATAGAAGAAGCTGCGTGCAAGTTAGGCACTGACGCCGATGTCATCATTAACGTGCAGGGCGACGAGCCGTTTATTCAGGCTTCCCAGATTGAGACGCTCTGTCACCTGTTCGACGACCCAGCCACAGAGATAGGAACGTTAGGCAAGCGTTTCGAGACCATCGAAGCTGCGGAGAATCCAAATTCCCCGAAGATTGTTACGGACATTAATGGCTACGCCCTCTACTTCAGTCGCAGCATCATTCCGTTCATCCGAGGCAAGGAACGCAGCGAGTGGCTTCAAGAGTATCCTTTCATGAAGCACCTGGGCATCTACGCCTACCGCCGCGAGGTGCTCACCGCTATCACCAAGTTGCCGCAAAGCCCGCTGGAGATAGCTGAGAGTTTGGAGCAGCTACGCTGGCTTCAGAATGGCTATCGTATCAAGGTGGGAGAAACAGATGTTGAAACCGTCGGCATTGACACGCCAGAGGATTTGAAACGGGCGGAAGAATTCCTCATCAACAGGAAGTAACAATCGTACAAAAAAAGAAAAAATGCGACGTAGCCACTTTAGCTGCGTCGCATTTCTTCTAAAAGCTGCCGCTGTCGGTCGTTCAGCTGAGCAGGCAGCGTCACGTTATAGGTGAGAATCAGGTCTGTCCCGTTCTGTCCCTTGCCCCTCAGCCGTACTTTCGTACCCGGCTGGGTACCCGGATTGATTTTCAGCTTTAACTTGGAAGTGCCTGTCTGAACGATGACCTCACCACCGAGCAGGGCTGTATACATATCTATTGAGACAGAGGCATTGGTCTCACGCGGAGCCTGCTGGCCGCTGAAGCCGCCAAAAGGCGAGAAGCCTCCCCCACTCCGCTTGGCACCGCCGCCGAACAACGACTCAAAGAACGAACTGAAGCCACCGGCACCACCACTGCCGCCAAACGAGCTGAAGTCAAAGCCCTCGAAGGGGTTGCCGCCCTTGAAGCCACCGGCACCACCGCCAAACTGCTCCGCCTGACGCCACTGCTCACCATACTGGTCATACTTACGACGTTTCTCGGGGTCGCCAATCACGTCGTAAGCCTCGTTCAGGGCCTGAAACTTCGCCTTTGCCTTCGGATCGTCCGGATGCAAGTCAGGATGAAACTGCTTGGCACGTTTCAGGTATGCTTTCTTCACGTCTTTCTGTGCGATGGACTTGTCAACGCCCAGAATCTTGTAATAATCAATGAATGCCATAACTTCTATTCCTCCTTTTTTTACGAATTGACAAGCAAAAAACGTGCCGAAGCTATTGGAATTACAAAAAAATGCGTATCTTTGCACGAAAAATATACACATTACGTATGAAAAAACTATTTGCACTTGCGTTTACGCTCCTGTTGCTCCAATCTACCGACATCATGGCAGCCACCAAGACCATCAAGCTGAAAGTCATCGAAACCAGCGACGTTCACGGTCACTTCTTCCCCTACGACTTCATGGAGAAGAAGCCCATCAAGGGCACGCTTGTTCGTGCCAACACTTATATCAACAAGCAGCGTGCCCAGTATGGCGACAACCTCCTGCTCATCGACAACGGTGACATCCTTCAGGGACAACCCTGCGTCTACTGGTCGAACTACGTGATGCCAGTGGACGAGAACCTCGCCGCCACCGTCATCAACTACATGAAGTACGATGCAGAGACGGTAGGCAACCACGACATTGAGCCGGGACACAAGGTCTACGACAAGTGGATTCTCGAAGTGCGCTGCCCGCTGCTCGGTGCAAATATTGTCAGGGAGGAATGTAAGGACGGCCCTGCCAGCTTCGCCAGCATCTATACGGGCCTGAAGCCCTACTCCGTCCACTATAAGGACGGGGTGAAGATAGTAGTGATAGGTATGCTCACCCCCGCCATCCCCAACTGGCTGAACAAGAGCACATGGAAGGGAATGGAGTTTGAGGAGATGGTCAGCTGCGCCAAGAAATGGGTGAAATACATTCAGGAGCAGGAGCGTCCCGACCTCATCTTCGGCCTGTTCCACTCAGGCATGAACGGCGGCATCAAGACCGACGGATATGAGGAGAACGCCACGGAGGCCGTCGCCCGCGAAGTGCCGGGCTTCGACATCATCTTCTTCGGTCACGATCATCAGGTTCACAATGAGTGGGTCACCAACAAGGCAGGACAGAAGGTGCTCATCATCGACCCATCCTGCTACGTGAAAAACGTGGCAGAAGCTGAGATTGAGCTCACTTACGTCAACGGTCACCTCACCAAGAAGGACATCAAAGGCGAGATTATCAGCGTGCTCGACGAGGACATCGACCAGCAGATGCTCAGCCATTTCCAGCCGAAGATTGATGAGATCAGGCAATACGTTGACCGCAAGATTGGTTACTTCGAGAATCCTATCTACACGCGCGACAGCTTCTTCGGCAACTCCGCCTTCATCGACCTCATTCACAACCTGCAACTGCAGATTTCCAAAGCCGACATCTCCTTCAACGCCCCCCTGTCGTTCAATGCCGTCATCAATGCAGGCGATGTCACCCAGGGCGACATGTTCAAGCTCTACCGCTTTGAGAACCTGCTGTTCGTGCTCCGCATGACAGGCGAGGAAATCCACAAGTATCTGGAGTTCTCCTACGACATGTGGGTGAACACCATGACTTCGCCCTCCGATCATGCCCTACTCCTGAACGATGCCTCCAAGGAAGACCAGCAACGCACTGGTTTCCTGCATTATACATTCAATTTTGACTCCGCCTCCGGCATTGATTACGAGGTTGACCTCACCAAGCCCGACGGAAAGAAGGTGCGTATCCTCCAGATGTCCAACGGACAACCGTTTGACGAGAAAAAATGGTACAAGGTAGTGACAAACAGCTACCGTGCCAACGGCGGCGGCGAGCTGCTCACACGCGGCGCAGGCATTCCCAAGGACTCCCTTGAGAGCCGCGTGCTCTTCCACACAGACATGGATCAGCGCTACTATCTGACGGAGGAAATTAAGAAGCTGGGAACGGTCAACCCGCAGCCCAACCACAACTGGCGTTTCGTGCCTGAGGAATGGGTGAAGCCCGCTTTGGAGCGCGACAGGAAAATCCTGTTTGGGGAATGATACGAGCTTCGCTCTAAATGATAAATGACAAGAGAGAGATGGAGAGGTTATACTTCGTATTCTGTAAGGACGAGCTGTTGTTGGAGCAATTGCCTGACGGCTCCTTCACCATTCCCTCGGGCTCGGAGCCACCCACCGAGGTGAAGCCCTGGACGCACCTCATGGACGTGACGGCACCCGACGGCACCAGAGCCTGTGCCTACCGTATTGACACGCCCATCACCCTTCACCCTTCACCTGTCACCCCTCACCCTTCACCTGTCACCGATCACCCTTCACCAGTCCCCCTTCACCCCACCCCGCTTCGTCAGAGCTACTACAAGCTCCCCCGTCAGCTCTATCTGCTGGCAGGCAAGTGCCAGGAACTGCTCTATTGGGACGACAACACCAAGTTCTGCGGTGTCTGCGGCGCACCCATGAAGATGCACACCGAGATATCCAAGCGCTGTACCGAGTGTGGCAAGGAGGTATGGCCACAGTTAGCCACAGCCGTCATCGTGCTCATCCACCGAGGCGACGAAGTGTTATTAGTAAGAGCCAAGAATTTCAGGACCGACTTCTACGGCCTTGTGGCTGGCTTCGTAGAGACAGGCGAGACACTGGAGGAAGCCGTCGCCCGCGAGGCTATGGAGGAGACTGGCGTCACCATCACCAACATACGCTACTTCGCCAGCCAGCCCTGGCCCTACCCCTGCGGCCTCATGGTCGGCTTCAATGCCGACTACGTCAGCGGCGAGATACACTTACAGCACAGCGAGATAGCCAAGGGCGGCTGGTTCCGACGCGACAACCTGCCAAAAATCCCTGAGAAACTATCCATTGCCCGAATGTTGCTCGATGCGTGGATAGAATCAAAATAGAAATGAAGTTCATTACTACCGAATAACAACTAAAAAAACTTAGAACTATGATGAAAAAGTATTTTAATTTACTCACCCTCTTCGGAGCGTTTCTCATGAGCGCGCTTCTGCTGACAGCCTGCGACAATGACAATGACGACTATCCTGAAGGCGGTCGTTCCGGTTCTTCCGCCATCATCGGCGAGTGGGCCAACATTGAATATGGAAACAATGGAAGACGGATGTTTATGGAGATGGTCGATTTCAAGAGAAACGGCACCTTCACCAGTGTCAGCTATTATGCTGAAGGAAAGAACCTTGACAGCGACAATGCCACAATCAGCAGCATCGAAAAGGAAACCTCCTCTGGCACATACACCGTTTCGCGCGGTGTCATCACCCTGACGGCGAACGGCGAAACTTGGGAGAAAGAGTATTCCTTGAAATCGAACAGACTCATCATCTATGATGAAGACGGCGACATATACTATGATGCCGTGACGGATGAGATAGAAGAAATGTTCGACAAAATGGAACAAAGGTATCGCACCCTCAACAACAACTCTGGCGGCGATAACAACGGAGGCGATAATAACGGAGGCGATAATAACGGAGGCGATAACAACGGTGGCGAAATAGTCTCCAACGCACTGATTGGTGAGTGGATCAAAGTAGAAATCAACTCACAGCAAAACGCCTATATGGAGATATACACCTTCAAGAACAACAGCACCTACACCCTTGCAGTATACAATATATATGGTCGTGACCTTGAAAGCGGCAATGGGCTATTAGCTTCAGCTGATAAGAAGGTGACTTCTGGAAAATACAAAGTGATCGACGACCGCCAGATGACTCTTACGGATTCTAATGGAAAAACCAGATCAATAGCATATAAGGTCGACGACCTCTCTTTTAAAATAAGTGATGGCACATACTATCTGATGACTAACGAGTTTCGTAATAATTTTGTCGACCCGGTCGAGCGGGCTTATCAGGCAACGTTTGGCAACAATAGCGGTGGATTTGACAACAATCTGGTTGGTGAGTGGGTAGTAATAAAAATCACCACAAAGAGAAACGCCACTATAGAGAAAACGACCTTTAAAAGCGACGGCACCTTCATCGATGAAGAATACGCTGTCTTTGGAAATGACCTTTACAACAACTGGGTACTAACTTCAGCTGATAAGCAGGTGTCATACGGAAAATACAGAACAGCTAACGGAATGGTGACTATCATGGGCGATGATGGAACAGCCGGAGCAATCCCATATAAGGTAGACGGGAACACTATTATAATGTCAAATGGTTCGAATTCCATCACACTCCATCGGATGAATGACGAGTATCGGTCATATTTCGACGCGGCCGAGAAGGCTTATAAGGCAACGCACAAAAATTAATAAAACTCGACCCGTCTCCGGCGAGAAGAGAATACTCTCCCCCCTGCCCCTCCCTTGCAGGGAAAAAGACCCTCCCCCCTGCCCCTCCCTTGTAGGGAGGGGAGTATATAGACTTGGGGGGAGAGTCTTTTCAGATAAGTCCTGCGAGGCCCATGCAGGAGGTCGTGCCCAGTGCAGTCAGGAATGCGGTGAGCGCGGCTACAATCATCTTCACCGCCAGCTCAATCAATCGTTTCTTTGTCATCGTAAATTAATTAGTTTTCATGGCTTAGAATAATCAG
>ONKY01000115.1 GCA_900318585.1 uncultured Prevotellaceae bacterium | reverse complement strand
GAGATGGTAGAGTGGTCGATTACAGTAGTCTTGAAAACTACCGTACCGAGAGGTACCGGGGGTTCGAATCCCTCTCTCTCCGCAAAAAGAGCAATCCATACGGGTTGCTCCTTTTTTTGCGAATGCGAACCGGGTTCTCACGGTTCTTTTAGTCGCTTCGCTTTGTGAAAGCGTCCCTGTGGGCCGAGCGCGAATCCCTCTTTCTCCGCTGGAACAAAAGCCTCCAACCGAAGTCAGAGGCTCATTGTATCGTTCAAAAAGGGCTGAAAATGCCATAAAATTACTCCCACTCGATGGTTGCGGGTGGTTTCGAGGAGATGTCGTAGCAGACGCGGTTGACGCCGCGAACCTTGTTGATAATCTCGTTGCTCACCTTGGCTAAGAAGTCGTAGGGCAGATGTGCCCAGTCGGCGGTCATGGCATCGGTGCTGGTGACAGCACGCAGGGCAACGGGGTGCTCGTAGGTACGCTCGTCGCCCATCACACCCACAGAGCGGACAGTGGAGAGGAGGATGACGCCTGCCTGCCAAATCTGGTCGTAGAGCGACACTTCGATGGTGCCGTCCTTCATGTCGGCAGGCACGCCGGCTGCCAACACCTTGCGGGCTTCCTCGCCAGAGAGCTTCACCTTGTACTCGCGCAATCCTTTTATGTAAATGTCGTCAGCATCCTGGAGAATACGTACCTTCTCGGGGGTGATGTCGCCAAGGATGCGGACGGCGAGGCCGGGGCCGGGGAAGGGATGGCGGGTGATGAGGTGCTCGGGCATACCAAGCTGGCGCCCCACGCGGCGCACCTCGTCCTTGAAGAGCCACTTCAGCGGCTCGCAGAGCTGTAGGTTCATCTCCTTGGGCAGGCCGCCCACGTTGTGGTGACTCTTGATGACCTTGCCGGTGATGTTGAGCGACTCGATGCGGTCGGGGTAGATGGTGCCCTGTGCAAGCCAACGGGCATCGGTAATTTTCTTGGCCTCGGCGTTGAACACTTCTACAAAGTCGCGGCCTATGATCTTGCGCTTCTCCTCCGGGTCGCTGACGCCGGCGAGGTCGGCGAAGAATTTTGCGCTGGCATCCACGCCAATCACATTCAGTCCAAGCACCTTGTAGTCGTCCATCACCTGACGGAACTCGTTCTTTCGGAGCATACCGTGGTCAACGAAGATACAGGTGAGGCGGTCGCCGATGGCCTTGTTCAACAGCACGGCAGCTACAGAGGAGTCGACACCGCCAGAGAGTCCGAGAATGACACGGTCGTTGCCCAGTTGCTGCTTGAGCTCTGCGACGGTGGAGTCGACAAACGAGGCAGCGCTCCACTCCTGACGAGAGCCGCAGATATCGACCACGAAGTTCTTAAGGAGCAGTGTGCCCTGCAAGGTGTGGAACACTTCGGGGTGGAACTGCACGGCCCAGACGGAAGCCTCACTCCTGCCCTCTCCAAGGGGGGAGGGAGACCAGAAGGCGGCATACCTCACGTCGTGGGTCGAGCCTATCACCTCAAAGCCTTCGGGAATGGCAGTGATGGTATCGCCATGACTCATCCAGACCTGAGAACCTCTATCGAAGCCCTTAAAGAGCGGATTATTGAGATTGATGGTCTCAAGGTAGGCACGTCCGTACTCGCGGCTGTCGGCCTTCTCAACCCTGCCGCCGAGGGTGTGGCTGATGAACTGAGCGCCGTAGCAAATGCCGAGGACGGGCATCTTGCCGACAAACTGGCTCAGGTCTACCTTGAATGCCTCCGGGTCGTGGACGGAGTAGGGCGAGCCGCTCAGGATGACGCCGATGACCGAGGGGTCGTCCTTGGGGAACTTGTTGTATGGTAGGATCTCACAGAAGGTATCCAGCTCGCGCACGCGGCGGCCGATGAGCTGGGTGGTCTGTGAACCGAAGTCAAGGATGATAATCTTCTGTTGCATGTATGGTTTGTGTTTTGATTACAATTCGGGTACAAAGATATACATTTTCATTTAACCGTCCAAGCATAGGACAGGGAATCTTTCGTTACTGCAGAAATTCTTCTGCTTGGTCAAGCGAGTCGAGCTTGCCGACGTCGAGCAGGCGCAGGCCGTCCTGCTCGTAGCCAAGGAAAGTGTACTGATGGCAGTACTTCAGGTAGAAGTCTATGATGCCGAAACGCTCGGGCATCTCCTGAAACAGGGGGAACACCTTGGGGGAAAGGACATGAATGCCGGAAAAGGCTAGCTTTCGCAACGGATGACGGATGATGGCTGACGGATTACTGGCCACAGGCCCCCGCACTTCGCCTGTCTCAATGTTCGTCCAGCCGACCATGGAGCGGGCGTCGTTGAAGAGTAGGTAACGCTTGGTCTTCCGCTGGCTGACTAAGAGCAGGGCGTCGGGGATGTCTGAAGATAGATGTCTGAAATTAATGAGGGAAGGGAGGCTTACATTGCTCAATATGTCTACGTTGTGAATCAGGATGGGGCTGTCAGGGTCGAACAGGGGCAGCGCCTTCTTGATGCCGCCGCCTGTCTCTAACAGCTGGGCACTCTCGTCGCTGATGCGGATGTCGAGGCCGAAGTTGCTGTTCACCTCAAGGTAGTCCACTATCTGCTGGGCGAAGTGGTGGACGTTCACCACGATGCGCTCGAAGCCGGCGTCCTTGAGCTTCTGGATGACGTGCCACAGTAATGGCTGCCCCGCAACAGGCACCAGTGCCTTGGGCATGGTGTCGGTGAGCGGTTTCAGACGTGTGCCGAGTCCTGCGGCGAAGATCATGGCCTGGTTCATGACAATGGATGATTGACAATTGATAATGGATAATTACTGGTCGGGGTTCTCGACGAAGCCCTGGAATTCGGGGTCGATGGAGGACATGACGGAGTCGTAGGCCTGCCGCTTGGTGGCTTCTATGTTCTCAGGGCCTTGTCCGACGGGGTAGATAGCTTGGTGGATGGTGAGCCGCAGGGGGTACCAGTCGTTGAGCCTCCAGTCGCGCATTCGCGGCAACACCTTGAAAGAGCCGTTGATGGTGAGCGGCACGACGGGCAGCTGCAGTTCGTCGGCCAGTGCGAAGGCTCCTTTGCGGAATTCGCCCATGTGGCCGGTGAAGGTGCGGGCGCCCTCGGGGAACACCATGACGGAGTAGCCCTCCTGCAGGATGCGGCGGGCGTCCTCGTAAGTCTTGCGTATCTTGCTGGGGCCGCGTTTGTCGACGAATATCTGGTGAGAGCGTTCGCAGGCGAAGCCCACGAAGGGTATCTTCTTGATACCCTGCTTCATCATCCACTTGATGTTGCGGTTCAGATAGCCGTAGACGAGGAAGATGTCGAAGGCTCCCTGGTGGTTGGCTATGAATACGTAGCTCTGGTTGTTCTCCAGATGCTCGCGCCCTTCGATGGTGACGGGGAGCAGCAGGGTGCGGATGATGATGCGTCCCCACCAATGGCCCGGGTAATAGCCCCAGAAATGGCCGTTGCCGATAGCGCAGCCTATACTTACCGTAACGGCAGTGAGGATGGTGGAAACAATCAATACGGGCAAGCCCACCACTACTTGATAGATACGATACAGATATTTCATAATCTCCTTTTAGTCTTTCGTCTTTAATCTTTCATCTTTCCTCAGGGTAATGACAGTAATCTCTGCGGGGGTGCCGAAGCGGAAGGGGATGACGCCGCCAATGCCCTTGGTTACATAGAGTGTGCGCTCGCCGTGGCGGTAGATGCCAGAGAACTCCCGATAGACGAGCGAGGCGGGCGACCAGCCGAGGATACTGAACTGTCCGCCGTGGGTGTGGCCGCTGAGCGTGAGCTGGGCGTGGGAGTGGGGCAGGATCTTGCGGCGCCACGACGAGGGGTCGTGCTCCAGCATGACGACGAACGAACGGCGGTTCAGCCCGTAGAGTGTCTGGTTGATATCGCCGAAGGCAGGGAAGCGGCCCTCGCCGTCGTTCTCCATACCTGCGATGACGATGTACTGGCTGTCGCGGCGGATCATCTCGTATTCATTGCAGAGCAGTTTCCATCCCATCTCCTTCTCTATCGTGCGCGTCAGCCCGCAGTTGGCATATTTCGTGAAGTCGTCTGCCTGACTGTAGGCAGCATAGTCGTGGTTGCCCAGTACAGAGAAGACACCGTTGGGAGAATCCAGTTTGGCAAGCCGTCTCATGTGGGGCAGAATCTCCTGCGGCTCCTTGTTCTGCAGGTCGCCGGTGAAGACGATGAGGTCGGCCTTCTGGGCGTTGATGCTATCGATGACGCGTTGGAGGAGCTGCTCGCGGTCGCCCGTGAGTGTGCCGACATGGGCATCGCCGAACTGCACGATACGATAGCCGTCGAAGGCGGCAGGCAAGTCGCTGAAAATCAGCTCTACGTGGCGCACCTCTATCTGGTAGAAGCCCACGAAGGTGCCGTAGAGCAGGAGCAGCCAGCCCACCAGCGTCACGGCTAAGGTTGAGAGACGCAGCCAGTGGGGGCGTAGCTTCAACGCTATCAGTGAGAGCAGCGCCAGCAACACTGCTGCTATCCACAGGTAGGCGTCGGGGTGCAGGAGTATAAATAATGTACTATTCATCATGCTCAATTTTCAATTCTCAATCACTCACTCTATTCTGCCTCTGACTTTACGGACAGTCTCGGACTCTTCTTTATCCGTGTCCGTCCGTTTAGTCCGTTGCCTTTTATCCTTCACTTAGTTCTGCCTCGGACTTTACGGACATTCTCGGACTCTTCTCTTGTCCGTGTCAGTCCGTTTAGTCTGTTGCCTTTCACTATTCTCTATTCTGCCTCGGACTTTACGGACAGTCTCGGACTCTTCTTTTGTCCGTGTCCGTCCGTTTAGTCCGTTGCCTTTTACTCTTCACTCTATTCTGCCCCGGACTTTACGGACTCTCTCGGACTCTTCTTCTTTTGTCCGTATCAGTCCGTTTAGTCCGTTGCCTTTCACTCTTCTCTATTCTGCCTCGGACTTTACGGACAGTCTCGGATTCTTCTTTTGTCCGTGTCAGTCCGTTTAGTCCGTTGCCTTTCACTCTTCATTTTTACTTAGGTCAGAGGTTCGCAGAGAGGAATTTCCTGACAGTCTCCACGGGCAGGCCACGACGGCGGGCATAGTCGCGGAGCTGGTCTTCACCAATTTTGCCGATACTGAAGTAGTGGGCCTTGGGGTGACTGATCATCAGTCCGCTCACGCTGGCGTGGGGCTTCATGGCCCCGTTCTCTGTCAGGCGGATGCCTATCTGGTTCATGCCGCCGAGCAGGCGGTCGATGACGAAGTTCAGGCTGACGTCGGGCAGCGAGGGGTATCCTACGGCAGGACGGATGCCTTGGAACCGCTCAGCGTGCAGGTCCTCTATGGTTAGCTGCTCGTCGGGCGCATAGCCCCAGTAGCGGGTGCGCACGTCGCGGTGCATCACCTCGGCGGCGGCCTCAGCCAGACGGTCGGCCAGCAGCTGCGCCATCATCTTCTCGTAGGGGTCGGCGTTGAAGTCGGTCTCCATGCCCATGTCCACGGAGGTGGCGAAGAGGCCGATGGGGGTGGGCGCTGACTGTTGTGGTGCGATGAAGTCGGCCAGGCAGAGGTATTCGCTGTTCTCCTGCTGCTGGCGCAGACAGGGAATCCGTTCCTCGCCGTCCACGATGATGTCCTCGCCGTCACTGTTGGCTTCAAAGAGGGTGAAGAGCGCGTAGGCGTGGTAGTGGCCGTCGTAGCGTTGCAGCCGCTCCTCGGCTTCCTGCCTGAGTTGCTGCTGTCCGTCTGCTTGCTGACGGCTCACACCCCAGGCATGGTAGAAGTAGAGCCAGTTGATATAAGGCGTGAGCTGGGCGATGGAGTAGGTCTCTTTCATGCGTCAGTGGTCAAAGCTGATTTCTTCGCCTGTATAGTTCATATCCACACCCTCTCCGTGCTGGTAGACGGTGTGGCCGTTGCAGAGTGTGCGCTCTACCCGCCAGAGGTAGGTGTGGCCCTCCATGGGGCTCCATCCGCATTTGCTGAGGATGCAGTCGCGGCTCACCGTCCAGCCGGTGCCGGGGCGTACGATGACAATGTCGGCCCTATAGCCGGGGCGCAGGAAACCGCGGCGTTCCACGGCGAAGAGCCGTGCCGGGTTGTGGGCCATCAGCTCCACCATGCGCTCCATCGTCAGCACGCCGTGGTCTACCATCTCGAGCATGGTGACGAGCGAGAACTGGATCATGGGCATACCGCTGGCAGCACGTACGCAGCCGCCCTCCTTCTGCTGTGACAGATGGGGGGCGTGGTCGGTACCTATGGTGGTGATGCGTCCGTCGGAGAGTGCCTGCTGCAGGGCGTCGCGGTCGCGGTCGGTCTTGATGGCGGGGTTGCACTTGATACGGGTACCTAAGGAACGGTAGTCGCGGTCGCTGAAGTAGAGATGGCTGACGGTGGCCTCGGCGGTGAGTCGTTCTTCACAAGTGAAGCGTTCCTGCGTGCCGGACGGAACGTTGTCGAACTGCTCCAACTCGCGGGCAGTGGAGACGTGGGCCACGTGGAGGCGGGCGTTGTGCTTTCTGGCGAGCTCCACGGCTAAGCGGGTGCTTTCGTAGCAGGCTTCCTCGCTGCGTATCTCCGGGTGGTGCTCCACGGCTGGGTCATCGCCGTACTGCTGGCGTGCGGCGGCCATGTTGCGGTTGATGATGGCAGTGTCCTCGCAATGGGCCATGAGGGGTAGGGGAGTGGTAGCAAAGATACGCTCCAGTGCCTCACGGCGGTCAACAAGCATGTTGCCCGTGGACGACCCCATGAACAGCTTGATGCCGGGAATGCGGTGGGTGTCCAGCTGCGGGAAGAGGTGGCTGTTGTCGTTGGTGGCACCGAAGAAGAACGAGTAGTTCACGTGGCTCTTCATCGCGGCTATCCGGAACTTCTCGTCCAGCGCTTCTATGGTGGTGGTCTGGGGAACGGTGTTGGGCATGTCGAAGAAACTGGTCACACCGCCTGCTGCCGCTGCGCGGCTCTCGCTGTCGATGTCGGCCTTCTCCGTCAGGCCCGGCTCCCGGAAGTGTACGTGACTGTCAATGACGCCCGGTAGCACAAAGCAGCCTGTGGCGTCGATGTAGTGAGTGGTGAGTGGTGAGTGGTGACGGGTGACGGGTGAAAGGCTACGGGTAGGCGACCATCGGTCGGGAATGGGGTGAGTTTCAGATAGTTCCACGATGTCTCCGTCTTCTATGACGACGGTACCCTGAAACGTGCGACCCTCGTTGACGATGGTTCCTCCTCTGATAACCGTTCTCATTGCTGCGGAACGTTAGTAACGGGAACCTGCGGCTGTAGTTGCGGGATTGTGTCGGTGACAGCGCTGTCAGGCGTCGGTGCCACCGGTTGGCTGGCGGCAGGGAGGTCGTCGGTCATGCCCGTCTGGCGTGCCTGGTTCTCCTGAGCCACCTGGTAGTATTCCTTGACGTATGGGTCGTTCTTGAAGTTGGCTGTGGCTTTGCTCATAATCTCTTCTATCTGCGGCGTCAGTACCGGATAGGGATAGCCGCTGGTCAGCATCATGAACACGCCTGGACCCAGCACGTTGTCAAAGTTCTCAATGATGAAGTGCGTCACCAGCGAGTCCTCGCGCTGCGCAATGATGTTGGCCTCGCCAATGGTCTGCTGGCGGGCGCTGATTTCGTCGATGCCTTCCAGCAGCAGCTGGTTCTCTTTGTGTTGCAGCTCGTTCAGCTCGTTCTGCAGCTGGGTGTGCAGGTCGATGAACTCGTAGAGACGGTCGTTCAGCGGCGTGCCTGCCACAATCTGCTTGGCCACGTCAATGCGGATGTTGATTTCTCCCTGCTCCAGCACGATGGGCATGATGCTGCGGTCGTCCATGAAGAGATTCGCCATACGTACGGAGTCGAGCAGTCCGGCAAAGCGGAATTGCCCATGTACTATCTCGCACGAATCGATGTCCTTCAGCTCGTTGTTCTTGATGGCTCTCAGGTAAAGCTTGCTGCCGTCAAGCGAAGAGATAGATGACGAGCCCTGCACCGAATAGGACTCGGCACAGGAAGCCAAAGTGGCAAGAATGACACATGCGTAGAGAATTTTCTTCATATAGACGTTGTTTTCTGAGGCAAAAGTACAACGATATATTGAAGTAAGAAAAAAAATTTGCGCAATTTAAAACAAATGCGCAAACTTTTAGCGTTTTTTTGCCTCTTTTGCGAGCTCTGAGTCTATCCGATGCGTCGTATAGAGCTGCAAGATGGCTGCTACGAGCAGGGTGACCACCCAGTTGTTACGTACATATTTTAAATAAATCCACTGGTCTAAGTGGAATACGTTTCCCTCGTTGGCCAGCATCAGCACACCCGCTATCAGGAAGAGCACGCCGCTCAGGATCATGATGCGGCGCAGGCGGCGGATGGCGAAGTTGCTGCCCTCATAACGCTGTAGCAGCTGCATACTCACGAACGCCAGGGCACCCACGCAGTAGACGTAAGGACCGGCACCCATCTGGAGCACATACATTCCCGCTCCGACGGCCATCAGCACGGCGCCCGTCAGGAAAGCCGCCGTTTGTATCTTATTCAGTTCTTTCATCACTCTTAACTCTATTCAGCCTCGGACTTTACGGACAGTCTCGGACTCTTCTCTTGTCCGTGTCCGTCCGTTTAGTCCGTTGCCTTTCACTCTATTCTGCCTCGGACATTACGGATATTCTCAGACTCTTCTTTTGTCCGTGTCCGTCCGTTTAGTCCGTTGCCTTTCACTCTATTCCCGAACTTCGTTCGCCTACCCGTAGCCTTTCACTTTTTACTCTTCCTCACTCAGCACGAAGATGTCCTCGTCGTCGGTCTTCATGAAGTAGCGCTCACGGGCTATTCGCTCCATGGCTTTCGGGTCATCGTCCAGCTCGTAGATGCGGGCCTGGTCGCGCTGGTACTGCTTGGTATACACCTCAATCTCCTGGTCCAGCTGGTTCAGTTGACGCTTGTGGCGCAGGTGTGCCCATACGCTGTTCTCGTCGAGAAAGCCCACGAGGATAACCCCGAGGATGCAGACTATGATATACTTCATGTACTTCATCCTAAAGAAGCTCCTAATCATCATTCCTACCTTTTTCATAACTCCTAACTCTTAACTTATAAGAATATTATGCCAATTCCAGTTCAAATACCTCGCGCAGTTTCTCGATGGCGGGGTTTTGGCGTCTCATCTCCTCGAACTGCTCGCGGCGGCTCAGTATCTTCGTTTGCTGCTCGCTGTTCTCGGCCACGTGGAGGGTCAGTTTGATATTCTGGTTGTGAAGATACATACGGAGGGTAGCCTCGATGGCACCTTTAATCTCTTCCATGTCTTTCTTCACCAGCTCGTTGCTGACGGTCACCTCCACTTGTGGCATCGTGGTGATGACGGGGTTCATATTCTTCATGCGTGCCGAGATGCCTGCCAGGTCTTGGTTGCGCAGCGGCATACGGTTGCACATGGACATCCATTGCAGTTCCAGATCCTCCTGCGAGAACTCTCTGTCGGTCTCTTTTTCCTCGGCGGCGTTGCCCGTTCCCGGAAGGAAGTTCATCTTCGACTTGGCTTTGGGCTTCTCTCTCAACTGGCTCCATGAAGTGCCGATGCTGGAAACCTTGATGGTCGGTCTTGGAGTACTCTGCGTGTTCTGCGTGCTCTGTGTGCTCTGTGTGTTCTGAGGACTCTGGGTGCTCTGACTCTCTTGATTCTTTGGCGCAGCCGCAGCCACCTGCGGAGCCGCTTCCTTGGGCTGTGCCTTCTGTATCAGTTGCTTAAACAGGGATTTCAGTCTTCTGGGCTTGCGCCCACTGCCGGCGCCGTCGTCGGCTTGTGTCACTTGTGCTATCTCTATCAGCGTCAGTTCCACTAACAGACGCTTGTTGCTGGACTGCCGGTAGTTGATGTCGCACTGGTTCGTCAGGCGCAACACCTGATAGAGGAAGGGCGTGGGGCACTTCTTCGCCTGCTCCTGGTAACGCGTCCGGGCCTGCTCGCTCACCTCTAAGAGCGGCAGCGTCTGCGCGTCCTTCGCCATGAGCACGTTCCTCACGTGCTTGGCCAGACCCTGGATGAGCAGCCCACCGTCGAAGCCTTTGTTGATGACGTCGTTCAGCAGCACCATGATTTCCGTCACCTTGTTCACCAGACTGAAGTCCACGATGCGGAAATAGTATTCCGAGTCGAGCACGTTCAGGTCTTCTATCACTTTCTTGTAGGTGATGTCGCCCTGGCAGAACGAGGCCGCCTGGTCGAAGATGCTGAGGGCGTCGCGCATACCGCCATCGGCTTTCTCGGCAATGACGGCCAGCGCCTCCTCCTCGTATTGTATGCCTTCCTTCTCGGCCACGTGCTTCAGGTGGTTCACGGTGTTCTGCACCGTCATGCGCTCGAAGTCGTAGATCTGGCACCGGCTCAGGATAGTGGGCAGTATCTTGTGCTTCTCCGTGGTGGCCAGGATGAAGATGACGTGTGCAGGCGGTTCCTCCAGCGTCTTGAGGAAAGCGTTGAAGGCCGACGTGGAGAGCATGTGTACCTCGTCGATGATGAATACCTTGTACTTACCCACCTGCGGCGGTATCCTCGTCTGCTCCATGAGCGTCTTGATGTGCTCCACGGAGTTGTTTGACGCGGCGTCTAACTCGAAGATGTTCAGCGAACGCTGCTCGTTGAAGCTCTGGCACGACTCGCACTCGTTGCAGGCCTCGCCGTCAGCCGTCGGGTTCTGGCAGTTGATGGCCTTGGCGAAGATGCGGGCGCAGGTGGTCTTTCCCACACCGCGCGGGCCGCAGAACAGGTAGGCGTGTGCCAGCTTCCCGCTCTTCACGGCATTCTTCAACGTCGTCGTCAGCGCTGCCTGCCCCACCACCGTGTCGAACGTCATGGGTCTGTACTTGCGTGCCGATACAATATAATTCTCCATTAGTAACTCTTACTTCCTAATTCGTAATTCGTAATTCCTGATTCGTAATTCGTAACTCGTAATTCGTAATTCCTAACTCATCTTCTGTTCCTCCGCTGCTCGCGGTATTTCGCCTTCTGGCGGGCGGAGCCGCTGCCATGGGCGCCGGTAATGTATTTCTTCTTCTTGGCCTTCGTCTTCACCTTGCCCTCGTTGGGATCCTTGCGTTCCCCGCCTCGGCCGAAGCTGATGCCGTTCATCAGAATGTCCTGAAAGTCACTCTCCTTGCTCATTCTTCACTCTTCACTTTTCCCTTTTCCCTTAATTTAGTGGTGGAACAGTCGTACACCCGTGAAGGCCATGGCGATGCCGTACTTGTCGCAGGTCATGATGACATGGTCATCGCGAACGCTGCCGCCAGCCTGGGCAATGTACTGAACGCCACTCTTGTGAGCGCGCTCAATATTGTCGCCGAAGGGGAAGAAGGCGTCGCTGCCTAAGGCCACCTGCGTGTTCTGGGCTATCCACGCCAGCTTCTCCTCACGTGTCAGCACCTCAGGCTGTTCGGAGAAGAACTGCTGCCAGGCACCGTCGCGCAGCACGTCGTCGTGCTCGTCCTCGGAGATGTAGACATCGATGGTGTTATCGCGGTCGGCGCGGCGGATTCCCTCCTTAAAGGGTAGGGCGAGCACCTTCGGGTGCTGGCGCAGCCACCAGATGTCGGCTTTCTGTCCGGCCAATCGTGTGCAATGGATGCGGCTCTGCTGTCCGGCACCGATGCCGATGGCCTGTCCGTCCTTCACGTAGCAGACACTGTTCGACTGTGTATACTTCAGCGTGATCAGCGCAATCATCAGGTCGCGCTTCGCCTCGGCGGGGAAGTCCTTGTTCTGCGTGGGGATGTTCTCGAAGAGGGCCGGGTCGTCTAACTGTATCTCGTTGCGTCCCTGCTCGAAGGTGATGCCAAACACCTGTTTGCGCTCAATGGGGTCGGGCTTGTAGGCCGGGTCAATCTTGATGACGTTGTACGTGCCCTTGCGCTTCTCTTTCAGGATCTCAATGGCTTCGGGCGTATAGTCGGGCGCAATCACACCGTCGCTCACCTCGCGCTTGATGATCAGCGCCGTTGTCTTGTCGCAGGTGTCGCTCAGGGCGATGAAGTCGCCGTAGCTCGACATACGGTCAGCACCGCGAGCCCGTGCGTAGGCCGAGGCGATGGGGCTGTCGTCCAGCCCGGGAATGTCGTCCACGAAGTAGATCCGCTTCAGCGTGTCGCTCAGCGGCAGACCTACGGCGGCGCCGGCAGGGCTGACGTGCTTGAACGAGGCGGCGGCAGCCAAGCCCGTAGCAGCCTTAAGCTCCTTCACCAACTGCCACGCGTTCAGCGCGTCCAAGAAGTTGATGTAGCCCGGGCGGCCGTTCAATACTTCGATGGGTAACTCTCCCTCCTGCATGAAGATGCGTGAGGGCTTCTGGTTCGGATTGCATCCGTACTTCAGCTGTAGTTCTTTCATTCTTATCACGTTGTTTTTAGTTTCTGCTGCAAAGGTACGAAATAATTTTGAAATTGTCGTTTATTATTCCTAATTATTTCGTACCTTTGCCAACAAGTTGGCGAAATTACTCCGGTCGGAAGAAAAAACAAACGAATTTGTTTTGTTCTTCTCTCGACTTTTCGTAACTTTGCAGCAGAAAAAGAAACGAAGCGTATGGAGAAAAGACATCTGGAGTTGAAGAAGCTGCTGGCAGCCGTAGAAAAAGAGGTGTTGAAGAAGCCCGACCGCAAGACCCTTGACCGTCTTTCGCTCCTTGCCGGCTTCCAGGATTGGGATTCCTTCCAGAAAGCACTGCACGGTGGGCACGAGGAGCTGTAGTCAGTACCTTCCTGAATACTCGGTGCTTATTGAAAATTACTCGGTGCTTTTTGAGAAATACTCGGTGCTTATTGAGAAGGCAACTACGTACAATTAGACCCCAAAGGTCAAAAATAAAGGCAATTACGTACTATTTGACCCCAAATAGCTAAAATTGCATAAAAATACAACCTTATGCATGTACTTTCCCTACCTTAAGGTAGAGAATTTTTTGTTATACATTTAAAAATACCCCATAAACGCTGGACTTTTCGTACATTTGTAGTATAATTTAGAAAAAGAACAGCATTTGATAGACTTCAAGCAATTCGACTCGCTCATTTCAATGACAAACTACTTCAACTCAGAAGAGGTTTGCAAACAAGCAATCATCGAGACACGTTGGGGTGTCGGTGATGAACAAGACGTTGTATGTCCCTATTGTGGTAGACATCACTGTGTCACTCGCAAGGATGGTAGGTTTCGTTGCAACCACTGTAAGCGTGACTTCTCTTGCAAGGTAGGCACAGTATCTTTGCAGGCGAATGTGCGACCAGAAGTCGCAAAAGCAAAAAGCGAGATATGGCAAAGGATTTAACGACATCGGCTAAGGTGCATGCCTTCCCTGACCATCATGTGAGAAATACTCAGTTCATCACGCTGGCCCCAGCGTGGTGAACTGAGTAGTTACCCTTTGGATCCAAAAGTAAATCCCAGCTGCCAGATGGCAACTGGGACTTATTCGTCTTAATAATCAGAATAATTGCTCTACAGCAGTTATTAATAATGTTAAATAAAAGATTTCACTTATTCTGCTACGGGAGCTTCTTCCTCCTCTGCGAAATTCTCAACGTCAGCAGCCTCAACAATCTCCTCAGCAACGGGAGCCTCCTCAACAGGTGCGGGAGCCTCTTCCACCTTCTCAGGCTCAGGAGCATTCTCAGCTACAACAGTCACAGGAATCTCGGGCTTCACCTCCTTGTGGAAGTGAACAGTAGCCACGTAGTCACCGACCTTCTTGATATCACGCATGGTGATAATCTTGCGGTCAATGTCGAAGCCCAGCTTCTTCAACTCCTCAGCAACGGTAGCAGCGGTGACAGAGCCATAGAGCTGACCGGTGATGCTCACCTTGGCGGGGATAGTCAGTGCCACACCCTCTAAGGTCTTGGCACGATCCTCGGCGGCAGCCTTCTGGGCAGCCAGCTTGTGAGCCTGCTGCTTCAGGTTCTCAGCAAGGACTTTCTTTGCAGAAGGAGAGGCGATGACACCCTTGCCCTGAGGAATCAGGTAGTTACGGCCATAGCCAGACTTAACGTTTACGATATCGTTCTTGAATCCCAGTCCGATAATATCTTCTTTCAGTATAATTTCCATAATGCGTCCTCCTTCAAGTTTACTTCATCATGTCAGTTACGTAAGGCAGCAGCGCAATCTGGCGGGCACGCTTCACGGCCTG
>ONKY01000116.1 GCA_900318585.1 uncultured Prevotellaceae bacterium | reverse complement strand
GCGAGCGTGTAAAAACGCGCAGAATGTGTCGGATTTAAGGTGCCAGTACTTTACACTAAACCTGTAAGTAGCTGATTATCAGCATCCGTTAGCCGCCGCGCAGGCTGCTGTGGAGGAGTAATCAGAGTACTCTGAATATCAATAATATGGGTGTAGCTTCCTTATAAACAAGGGACTGCACCCATTTCCCTTTACTAATACTTTCCTAAACCACTGTTTTACGATGCTAAACCACCGGTTTACGATGCTAAACCACCGGTTTACGATGCTAAACCACTGGTTTACGATTCTAAACCACTGGTTTACGATTGTTCCACCCCGTGGAATAAATCTGAAGTACCAACTATCCTCTGATACGTAGGTTTCACGTTCCGGACTTCTGCCGTCAGTGTCAGAATGCTGGTCCATGATACAACAATTTGTCCGTTTTTCACGCGCATGCGTGCGTAGTATATATAGCTTAATCCCAAAATATCCCACCCATCCGACACATCTTACACCTAAGCTTAGGTGTAAGATGTGTCGGATGGGTGGGGTGTTTTCAAGTTTCCCTTAATATTACGCGCGTGCGCGCGTACGTGTGAAAACGCGGAAAAACTATTTCGACCGCTTTTTGCATGTTTAACGGAAGAATCGAACAGAATTTCGAAGATATTTCGTAACTTTGGCTTTGTCGAAGATAGGCTGCATCTTGGAAATTCTCAAATTAATTTCGTTTTTCACTCAATTTGCACTATCTTTGCACGCGAAATCAATTAAACGCGAAAAGATATGAGCATTGACACTTACAAGCTGACAAGCATGGAGGAGCCTACCGACGAGGTGCTCAGCCAACTGATGAAGGAGGCTGCCGAGGATGCGAAGCAGAAGAGAGCGGAAGCTACAAAGCGATTCTTCAGACAACTGAAGCGTGAATCTGATAAAATCGCAGCACCATGTCAGTAAAGCAGCATCGCCCGGTTCTCATCGTGATTGCCGGCCCCAACGGGTCGGGCAAGACCACGATTACCTAGTGGTTGGAGGGAGCCGTCTACGTGAACCCTGACCAGGTGGCGCAGGACCGGTTCGGCGACTGGAACTCGCCCGAGGCCGTGCTCCAGGCTGCACAGTACTGCGAACAGCAGCGCGAGGAGTGCCTCAGCGTTAGAACGCCCTGCGAAAAATACCTAATCAACGGAGGATGCGCCAACACTGGCGCATCCTCTTGCATTGATCTCTTTCGCGACTCGGCACAATAAATGCTAGCTTTTTTTGCTCTCACTGCTCCATCGTTTCGGAAAAAAGTTGTATCTTTGCACGCAGATAACGTAAAACGTTAGGATTATGGACGCAAGAACAGTACGAAAAGTGGTGGAAGTGGGATTGCTATCCTGTTTGGTCTTATGTGCCCATGCTCAGGACGTACAGTTTGCCGAGGGCAGCTACTCCAATCCTGACGGTGTGGTGCAGATTGCCGAGGCTCGTGGCTGGTTGGAGTCGGCCTACGTGAAGTTCGGCCTTTTGGAAGGTGCCAAGCGTTACAATGTGTATGTCAAAGGCGGGCAGTATGACGACTATACCAGAATAGACTCCTCATTAGTACGCAACTATGGCACATACGGACGGGCTGATATAGTGGGATTGAAGGCAGGTACATACGCCATGAAGATAGTGCCCGTCAATGAGGAGGGCGCAGAACTTACTGAACTTGCCAACGAGACTACCGGTATGGGTGTCAGGAACTACAGCCGCGAGGGCTTTGCCTTTATGAATGGCTATTCCCCTGGAGCCTATAACAACGACGGTACGTTGAAACCGGACGCCAAAGTGTTTTACGTCACCAAGCACTCGGCCAAGACCATTACGACCAAGGTCAAGACGGGTTCCAAAGACGCAAACATCACCACATGTACTGGCATCCAAACCATCATTGATGCCTATCAGAAGGGCTATGACACGACACCTGTCGCCTTCCGTTTTATCGGATTGATAACTAAAGACGACCTTGACAAGATTAGCAGTTCAGCGGAAGGCCTGCAGATTAAGGGAAAGAGTAAGGATAGCGAGATGAACATCACCATCGAGGGTATTGGCGACGATGCCACTGTCCGCGGCTTCGGCTTTTTAGTGCGCAATGCGAAGGGCGTGGAGTTCCGCAATATCGGCATCATGCGTTGCATGGACGACGGCATATCGCTCGACACCGACAACTCGAACATCTGGATTCATCACACCGACGTGTTCTATGGCCCCCACGGAAGCGGCGATCACATAAAGGGTGACGGTGCTACTGACGTGAAGTCCAATTCGAGATATGTCACCGTCAGCTACAACCGCTATTGGGATACGGGCAAGACCAATATGTTCGGCATGAAGAGTGAGACGGGGCCCAACTACATTTCCTACGACCACAACTGGTTCGACCACTCTGACTCGCGCCATCCGCGTGTCCGCACCATGAGTGTCCACGTCTGGAACAACTATTTCGACAATGTGACCAAGTATGGTGTGGGAGCCACTACGGGAGCCTCCGTCTTTGTCGAGAGCAACTACTTTCTCAAGACCAAGAAGCCTGTTCTCTCATCGCAGCAAGGTACTGACGCCTTGGGTAGTGGCACCTTCTCGGGCGAGGCCGGCGGCATGATCAAGGTCTACGGTAACTACTTCGACCGTTCGGTCGTCAACTTCAAGTTCTTTACCCAAAATACCCCCGCTTCAACGGGTTACGATGCCTACGAGACTGCAAGTCGCGACGAACAGGTACCTGAGACGGAAGTCACCAGACAAGGTGGCATCAAGTACGACAATTTCGATACTGATGCCTCGCTCATGTATACCTACACGCCCGTTGCTGCCGCTGATGTACCTGCCCTCGTAACGGGGTACTATGGTGCCGGACGCATGAATCATGGTGACTTTACCTACAGTTTCCCTGACAATATCGGTGATGATAATACCGACTCTGCCTACGACGCCGTTTTAGGCAATTCGCTCGACAATTACAGATCATCCCTGGTTGGCATTTTCGGTGAAGAGCACATCGGCGATGGCAGTGCAACCTCCATCGGCAAACTGCATGATGAAGAGGGCGTTATGCCTGCCTACCATCTCAATGGGAATCGTATTGCCAATACCGGCAAGGGCCTCTATATCATGGGTGGACGCAAGGTGCTGATGAAGTAAATCATCTTTCGCAGGCTCGAGCTAAAATGGGAGTTAAATTGCTTGCAAGAAAAAAGGATGTGCCGTCAGGCACATCCCTCTCTCAAAATTGTTAAAACTAACGCCTATTTACTTCTTACTTTACGCTAAGCCCACGGTTGTTGAGCGTGGTGTTGAGCAGCAGCAGGTACTTGCGGTACTGCTTGTCGTTGAGGATGTAGTGCATGTACTTCACATCCTTCTTCACGGCCTGCTTCACCATAGCGTCGCGCTCTTCGTTGTTGAGCTGTGCAGCAAACTGCATTTCTGCGTTGAACGTGTGGTGGATGTCCTCCACAGCCTCCATCTGGTCAGCCGTCAGGTCGAGGGCAACGCCCAGTTTGCGCATGTTGACCGTCATGTTGTAGGCCTCAACGTTGTTCACGTTCTTTGCTTCCTCATTCTCTGCAAATGCCATAGTCATGCTAAGCATTGCAATCGTCATCAAAAACAATCTTTTCATTTTTCTTTCCTTTCTCTCTTTACTCGGGGCGGATGTGTTTAAGTCCGTTGTTCCCCTACTTTGTTAGTTTGTGTTTTGTTATCCTTTTGTCATTGTTTGACGGTGCAAAGACAGTGCAAACCGAATGCAGAAGAGCTTGCTCTTTTGCTGAGGTGCAGCCTGCCTTCGCTCTCGTTATCGGGTGCAAAGTTACGGCGATTTCCTGAACCGGCAAGCATTTTTTGCCTACTGTGTTCGCAAACAGCCCCTTTTGTTGATGAAGGTCAAATAATGACGGGAATTAGATATTTTTTCCGTAAAGAGGGGGTGGCGGGCGGCTTCGCCGAAGTGATTGCACTCAGAAAAGCTCAAAAATATTTGGCTTTTCCTTCGTTTTTTCGTATCTTTGCGAAGTGATTGAAAAAAAAGAAGTATGAAGAGAATATTGACTTGCTTACTGGCCGCCCTGGGACTGACAACCGCCTGCGGCCAACAGAATTTTGAGAATACCGATGTGAATGGGTTTGCAGAACTGATGGCAGACAGCAACGTCGTGGTGCTTGACGTGAGAACCGCCAGCGAATATGCCGAAGGCCATATCGAGGGAGCAGTCCTGATAGACCAGGGTCAGAGTGATTTCGTTGAGAAAGCGAAGGCTAGCCTGCCTACTGACAAGAAGATTGCCGTCTACTGCCGCAGCGGTCGCCGTTCTGCCAATGCCGCAGGAAGATTGGCTGACGTGGGGTATAAGTGCGTGAACCTGAAGGGAGGCATCATCGCGTGGAAAGAAGCTGGAAAGCCGATTAGCCAGTAGCCGCTTTCAGCACAGCCAAGAAAAGAACCAAGCGAGTGCGACGCGGGGATTGGGACGCAAGAATGCATGATGGACATTCGTCACTACTATATTGAACAGGGAACGGGGTTCCCCCTGATCCTACTTCACGGAAACGGTGAGGACAGCAGCTATTTTGAGCATCAGATGGAGCCGTTCTCGCAGTATTTCCGTGTTGTTGCGATTGACACACGGGGACACGGGCAGACACCACGCGGCACAATGCCGTTCACCATTCGGCAGTTTGCTGACGACCTGCTGGCTTTCATGGACGAGCACGCCATCGATAGAGCCCATATCCTTGGCTTTTCCGATGGTGGCAATATCGCGATGGTGTTTGCTTTGGCACATCCTGAGCGTGTGAAGAGACTCATCCTTGACGGTGCCAATCTGGATGCATCCGGCGTGAAGAGGAGGATTCAGGTGCCGATAGAAATCGGCTATCGGGTAGCCAGGCTGTTTGCCAGGATGAGTCCCAATGCAAAGAAGAACGCCGAAATGCTGGGGCTGATGGTCAACGACCCCAACGTGAATGCGGAGGAACTCTCGCGGATTCAGAGCCCGACCTTAGTCGTGGCGGGCGACAAGGACATGATCAAGGACAAGCATACCCGTCTGATTGCGAAGTCTATACCGAGAGCGGAGCTTTCGGTCATCCCTGGTAATCACTTTGTGGCAAACCAAAAGCCCGAGGCATTTAACGAAGTGGTGTTACGCTTTCTTCTTCGAGGGACTGAGGCCACTCCGTCCTTCAATCCGTAATCTACCTTCTTCTGTTACTATTTTAATAGCTTCTCGATGAGGGGTACATACCATGTCATGAATTGCTCTGCGGTTGGGGTGTGGCCGCCAGGGAAGTGGAAAGAGTGGGTGTAATGTTCCAAGAACAGTGGCTCGAAGTGTGCCAGTGTGTCCTCTTCGCCGAACAGTCCCCATACGCGTACCTTATTATATATATTACGGCAATCGCGCCTGTCTAAGCCACTTGGCTTGTCCATGAACTGGTGAGCCTCCATCTCCTCGAACTCCTTTACCAGCTGTTCGTCGATGGTGAAGTCCTGTCTGCCGTCGGCTCGTGGTGACTTGTACTGATGGCTGCCGATACGCTCACGGAGGAAGTCCGACATTTTGAAGTGCGGGTTGCCGAGTAAGGCAGGGATGCCCACGATAGGGGAGATTATCTGCGCATAGAACGCGCCACAGCTGTTTCCCACGAGCACGTCCGGCTTCTCCTTGTCACAGATGTCACGGATCAGCCTAATGGCTTCGGCAGGGTGGAGTGGGAGGTCAGGAGTCAGTACGGTGGCCCTCCCTTTGAATGCCTCCATAAGTGCCAAGGCCGGCACACACTGGCCACTGGCATAGAACCCGTGCAGGAATAATATCTTCTTCTTCTTTTGCATATCAGGTGCAAAGGTACGGATAAGTGAGCAAAATGCAAAGGAAAACTTGTTTTTCTTAGCATTTTCGAACGAAAGTACTTTCGAGCGAAGCTCAAAGGTACGGATAAGTGAGCAAAATACAAAGGAAAACTTGTTTTTCTTTGCGGAAAAACACCCGCACGTGTCGCACGTACATTTTATCATAAACAACGGATTAAACGGATTGCTGTATTAAGTACGGTTTCAGCAATCTACATGCCCAACAGCTCATCTTTTGGGAAAAGACAAGCTAATTGCAATTTGCAAAACAAAATGATTATGCTATTTGTTCTTTACGATTTGCGCGGTGAACGTGGCTTCAGCCACTACGTGGTCGCCCACGAAGATATAGCCTTTCATTGACGAGATGCCGTGACGCAGGGGAGCCAGCAGGTCAACCTTGAACAGCAGTGTGTCGCCGGGCACCACCTTCTGGCGGAACTTCACGCCGTCGATCTTCATGAAGTAGGTAGACCAGCGCTCGGGCTCTTCCAGTGTGTTCAGTATCAGCAGACCTCCGCACTGTGCCATGGCCTCAATCTGGAGTACGCCAGGCATGACGGGCTCCTGTGGGAAATGCCCTTGGAAGAAAGGCTCGTTGGATGTGATGTTCTTGACGCCTACAATGCTGGTTGCACCAAGGGAAATCACCTTGTCGATCAGCTGCATGGGGTAGCGGTGGGGCAGCAGTTCGCGGATGCGGTTGACGTCCATGACCGGTTCCTCGTTAGGGTCGTAGATGGGCGCCTGGATCTCGTGCTTGCGAATCTCCTTGCGCATCTGGCGGGCGAACTTGTTGTTGATGGTATGACCCGGACGGGTAGCAATGATACGGCCCTTGATGGGTTTGCCGATGAGGGCCATGTCGCCGATGATGTCGAGCAGCTTGTGGCGGGTACATTCGTTCTCCCATACCAGCGGCTTGTGCTGGATGTAGCCCAGGTCGGTGGCGTCACGATGCTCCACGTGGAGCATGTCGGCCAGCATGTCGAGGCGCTCCTGAGTGGTCTGCCGTTCGTACATGACGATGGCATTGTCCAGGTCTCCGCCCTTGATGAGGTTGGCCTGCAACAGGGGCTCGATGTCGCGCACGAATACAAAGGTACGTGCGGGAGCAATCTCCTTGGCATAGTCCTGTGGATTGTCGAGCGTAGCAAACTGTGAATTGATGAACTTCGACTCAAAGGAGCACATGGCGGTGATGGAGAACTCCTCGTCGGGCAGGATGGTGATAATGGAGCCGCTCTGCTCGTCCTTCACCTCGATTTTCTTGCGGATGATATAATAGTCCTTGGGAGCGTTCTGCTCTTCAATGCCTATCTCCTGTATTTTCTCCACATACTGGATGGCCGAGCCGTCAAGGATGGGGAACTCCGGGCCGTTCACCTGAATGAGGCAGTTGTCCACGCCTAAGGCATAGAGTGCCGACAGTCCGTGTTCCACGGTGCTTACGCGGAAGCCGTCGGCCTTGCCCAGCACGGTACCACGCTGTGTGTCGATGACATTTTCGGCAATGGCATCGATGGTGGGCATTCCGTCCATATCGATGCGCTGTATCTTGTAACCATGATTCTCAGGTGCGGGGTTGAACGTCACGGTGAGGCTCAAACCCGTGTGCAGACCTTTTCCGCAAAGCGAAAAGCTGCCCTTGAGCGTCTTTTGTTTCATCATCTTTAATTTGTTCTTTTTTATTTATTCTTTAGGCGGTTGGCCGCTTAAGTTCTGCTAATTCTTTTTTCAGTTCATTCAGTTCGCGATACATGTCGGGCAACTTGCGGAACACAGCCATCGACTTGAAGAAGGCCTTCGGCTCCATGGCAGGCGAGCCAATGAGCTGCTCATTGCCCTTGGTGTTGCTGATAACGCCGCACTGGGCTCCGACAAATGTCTTGTCAGCCACCGAGATGTGACCGGCAAAGCCTGCCTGGCCGCCCACCATGCACCAGGCGCCAATCTTCGTGCTTCCTGCCAGTCCTACTTGTGCTGACATAACTGTGTTCTCGCCGACCTCACAGTTGTGGGCCACCTGTACCAGGTTGTCAAGTTTCACACCCTTATGGATGACGGTCTGTCCCATGGTGGAGCGGTCAATACAGGTGTTGGCGCCAATCTCCACGTCGTCCTCTATCACCACGATGCCTATCTGCGGAATCTTCTCGTAGCCCTCTTGGTTCGGGGCGAAGCCGAAACCGTCGGCACCGATGACGCTGCCGGAGTGGATGGTGACCCTGCTGCCTAAGCGACATCCCTGATAGATGCTCACGTTGGGGTAGATGATACAGTCTGTGCCCAATTGCACGTTGTCGCCGATGACGGCGTGGGGATAGAGCTGCGTATTGTCGCCGATGACGGTACCGTCGCCCACGTAAGCGAAAGCGCCAATATAGACGTTCTTGCCGATGGTGGCTTTGGGTGAGATGAATGCCAGCGGGTCGATGCCCGTTTTCTTGGGCTTCATCGATTCGTATACCTGTAGCAGCTTGGCCACGCTCTCGTAGGCGTTCTTGACGCGGATGAGGGTCGCCTTGACAGGCTTTTCCAGTTCCACGTCTTCATTGATGAGCACGATGCTCGACAGGGTATCGTAAAGGTAGTGGGTGTATTTGGGGTTCGAGAGAAACGATATGGCTCCCTCTGCGCCTTCTTCTATTTTAGCGAACGTGTGGACAGCAGTCTGCTCGTTGCCTTCCACTTTGCCGCCGATTAATTCAGCAATCTGTTTGGCTGTAAACTCCATATTGATTATAAAGTTTTCTGTATTTTTGTGGCAAAGATAACAAAAATTATCCAAAACGTTGATAACAGAGGTAATATTTTCTTATTTTTTTAGAAAGTAACTGAACATTTAGCAATTCGGAAGCTTCTGAGATGTCGCGGATGGTACCGTCTTTGTAGAGTATGGCAATACTGTCGTCGTCCACATTATACATGTCTTTCTGTATGGTGTTCACGCTCATCATGTAGTGCGCATCTTCCACGGGAATGTCCATTTCTCGGGCTATCTGTCCTTTCAGCTCCTCTATTCGTTCCTCGCTGATGGGGTGCTCATGTACCTCTACCTTGAAGATGTGGCGGTCGAGCATATCGGTGGCGAGGGTGGCGAGGATCTTGTCGTCAGCGTGTTTCCAGGCTTTCATGGCACTCCAGATGTCGCTGTCGTCCAGTTCCTCATAGTAGTGCAGGGCCTCCGGATGAGTGTTGAAGAAATCGGAGTCAACATTGTTCTCAATGAAGAAATGCAGGGCTGGCGATGCAAACACCTGTATGCCCTGCCGTGCCAGGTCTTTGGCGCGGGTAAGCATGTTCACCAGCACTTTCTCGTAGGCCACGCAGGTGCGGTGCAGGTATACCTGCCAATACATCAGGCGGCGGGTGGTCAAGTAGTTCTCTAAGGAGTAGATGCCCTTCTGCTCCACTACAAGGGAATCGTCTACCACGTTGAGCATCTTGATGATACGTGCTGAACCGATGTTTCCTTCCGTCACGCCGGTGTAGAATGAATCGCGCCGCAGGTAGTCCAACCGGTCCATGTCAAGCTGTGAGGATATTAGCTGGTGGAGGAAGTTCTTCGGGTACTCTCCCTTGAAGATGGAGATGGCCAGATTCAGCTGGTTGCCTAAGTCGCGGTTAATCTGCTCCATCATCAGCAGCGAGATGTCCTCGTGTGAGATCCCCTTGATGAGCGTGTTTTCCAAAACATGTGAGAACGGCCCGTGGCCGATGTCGTGCATTAGGATAGCCGCCTCTACAGCCTCCACTTCGGAGTCGAAGATGAACTGTCCCTTCTGTTGCAGCGTCAGCAGGGCTTCGCTGGCTAAGTGGAAAGCTCCTAAGGAGTGCTGGAAACGCGTGTGGCGGGCACCGGGGTAGACTACCGATGCCAGACCTAACTGGTTGATGCGGTTCAGTCGCTGGAACAGTGGATGCTCCACGATGTTGTAGAGCAAGCCGCGTGGTATCTTGATGAACCCGAACACCGGGTCGTTGATAATTTTTGCTTCGTTCGGCATGTTCCTGGATTAGTTTCCGTCGGGTTTGATTGTTTCCGCTATCTTGGCGGGCGCCCATTTGAAGGTCTGCCAGTCATCGGGTTGGGCGGGGTTGAAGTCCTGCCAGTCGGCGCGCAGGTGAGAGAGAATGGGGAGCTGTAGCTGCTTCATGCCCATGACAACGCACTTGGCTACCTCGTAGGCACCGAAGGGATTGAAGTGGGTGTTGTCGGCCAACGCTTTGGGCTGGTCGGGGAAGGTGTTAGCGGGGTAATGTACCAGCAGCCGTTTTGACCCTTCGACTCCCATCGTCTCAAAGAGCGTCTTGGTCATGGCGTTGAGGTCAATGACGGGCACCTGCTCCCGCTCGGCTACTGAGCACATGGCGGCGGGGAAGTCGCCGTGTGTGTTCTTCAGCGTCCGCTGGTCATCGTTGAAAGCGCGGCGCTGCGTGGGTGTGCAGAAGATGATGTCGGCTCCTTTGGCACGCACCTCGTCGACGAACACTTTCAGGTTGTAGACATAGTGGTACCAGGCACCGTCGCCGGGCCGTTTCTCTTTCTCGTCGTTATGTCCGAACTCGGCTATGACAATGTCGCCGGCTTTCAGCGTCGTCAGGATCTTGTCTAAGCGTCCGCTGGCCAGGAAGGTGCGGGCGGTGAGGCCGCTCTCGGCGTGGTTGGAGATACAGACGCCGCTGTCGAACCATCTTGTGATCATCTGCCCCCACGACGCCCAGGGCTCGTAGGACTGGTCAACAACGGTGGAGTTGCCGCAGAGGTAGATGGTCGGCACGTCGTCGGCGCGTTCGATGTGGATGCTCTGTACGGTGGGCATTTGCCCGTTGAATTCCAGTGTCAGCTTGTCATCCCATGTCAGGTAGTCCTTCTCGCGGTCCTTGATGCGGACACGGTTTTTCTCGTCAATCTGCGGTGTGCGCTTGTTCACGGTAAACTCGCAGGTGGTCGTCTTTCCCTTCTTTGTGATGACGTTTTCCACCATCAGGCGGCGCCCCTCTGCACGCACGGTAGTTTCCCCTGCACGCTTCTTGGAGCCGAGCACCACGCTGACGCGGTAGTTGCCGTCGGGCACGCGGACGGAGAAGTAGAACGGTTCAGCGGGATGCTTCTTGTCGGGAGCGGACAGCAGGTCGTAGCCGGCGCCGTTCTCGTCAGAATAGATGGGCTGTGGCTTCGTCATGTCGAAGTCAAAAGACTGCGCCGCAGCCATCATTGGCAGGGCGCAGAGCATGACTGTCAGTACTTTCTTTTTCATTCTATTTGTCATGTTATTCATGTTATTCATATTCATTCCGGCAGGAGCAGGATGGTGGCGCTCCGGGCTGCCTGGGCACCCATGACAAGTACTTGGGCGATGTCGGCAGTCTTCGAGGGACCGCTGATGAACGTTCCATAGCCGTCGTACTCCTTGTCGAACTCGATGCGCTTGTAGGCCTCGTGCATGTTGTTCACGATCTGCGATTTCGGCAGCAGAATGACGAGATTTTCGGAGATGAAGCACACGGCCTTCTCCTTCATTGTCTGGGGAATCCACACGCAGGCGTTCTCGGCCACGCCGAATTTGCCGCGGATGATGCCTACGTCGGTGCCGTTGAGGTCGCGGGCGCGGCCTACGGTATCAGGATTGCGCGTTGCGATGGTAATCTCGGGCAGGTTCGAGGCTATCTCCTTGGCATCAGGGTACATGTCCTTCACCAGCAGGTTCACGTCCTGCCCTTCCTTCACTTCTATCACATGACCGCCCACGCTCTCTGTCATCTTGATGAATTGCACCAGCGGGTCGGCATAGGTGATGCCCTTGATGTCACTCAGGTCGGGCATGTCAAACTTCTCTCTGACGTTCGCCCTGTATTTCTTCAGTATATCTTCCTTATTACTCATAATTATAAGGTAAAAGTGAATAGTGAATAGTGAAAAATTTCTTGCCAGGCAAGCGACCAAAGGTCGAGCGGCTTCCGCTCTTCACGTTCACTTAGTTTCGTTATTTTGTTTTGTTGTTTTAATGGATGAAATCAGAAGAGCAAGAAGCTCTTGACAGTCTGCATCTATGCTCTCGAATTCATTTTCATTCAGATATTCAGTATCCTTTAGGATATTGAGCCTGTAGTGGGTCTCATTGCACTCTTTCAGTGCTATAGACAGTTTGTTGATGAAATCAGCTGGGCTTTGTGCATAGGTTGCTTCGCTTATCAGTGCTCCAATGGCAGTGCCAGAACGTAATACTTGGTGGAGTATTCCGTACTCTTTGGGACTGCAGTTAATGAACTTCACCATTTTTACAATCCTTACGCCAAAGAGATAGCTCTTCTTCGTTAGTGGCGAACTGTTATATTGGAGGTAAGACATACAGCGGTAGCAAATTATTCACTATTCACTTTTCCCTAATTCCTTAAATAGTTTGTGGAACGGTTTCTTGGGGAACTCCATCATCTTGTGACCTTCTGCCCAGGGGTTCAGGCCGCAATTCATGAGCGGGGAGGGGATGATGTTGGCCCAGTGGGCGAGGGCGGTGCCGAGGTTGTAGATACCCTCGCTGCCGTAGATCATCGACATGCCCTTACACATCAGTTTCTTCTGCGGATTGGCGGTGCCGAAGTCGTCGAGCTGCTGGCGCCACTGGTAGATCTGGTCACCGAGGTTCACCTTGACGGGGCATACGGTCTGGCAGCTCAGACAGAGCGTGCAGGCCGAGACGTTGCCCGAGTGCTGCTGTGTGTCGCGGAGCATACCGAGGTTGATGCCGATGGGGCCGGGGATGAAGTAGCTATAAGAGTAACCGCCTGAACGACGATAGACGGGGCAGGTGTTCATGCATGAGCCGCAACGGATACACTTCAAGGCCTCCCAGTGCTCAGGGTTGCCGATCCACTCCGAGCGGCCGTTGTCTACCAAGACGATGTGCATGGGGCTCGCCGTGGGGCGTGCCTTGCGGAAGTGAGAGGTAAAGGTTGTCGTGGGCTGACCCGTTCCTGCGCGGCAGAGCATTCTTTGGAACACGGCCAGGCAGTCGTAGTTGGGGATAATCTTCTCAAGTCCGATGGCGGCGATGTGGAGCTTTGGGCAGGATGTTGACATGTCGGCATTGCCCTCGTTGGTACATACCACGATGTCGCCTGTCTCAGCGATGCCGAAGTTGCCACCCGTCATACCGGCGTCGGCCGTCAGAAACTCGTTGCGTAGGCTCAGTCGGGCCACGTAGGTCAGATAGGTGGGGTCGTGGTTGCCCTTCTCGCTGCCCAGTTTCTCTTCGAACAGCTCACCCACGTCATCGTGGTTCAGGTGGATGGCAGGCATCACGATGTGGCTGGGCTTCTGGCCTTTCAGTTGGATGATGCGCTCGCCGAGGTCGGTCTCTACCACCTCAATGCCGTGCTCCTCCAGATAGGGGTTCATCTCGCACTCCTCCGTCAGCATCGACTTCGACTTGACGAGCTTCTTCACGTTGTGGTTCTTCAGTATGCCGTAGACAATCTCGTTGAACTCATGGGCATCTTTCGCCCAGTGGACGATGCAACCGTTTTCTTCGGCCTTCGTCGCGAATTGCTCTAAGTATTCGTCGAGGTGGGTGATGGTGTGGCGCTTGATCTGTGAAGCCTTCTCGCGCAACTGCTCCCATTCCTCGAGTCCGTATGCCATATTGTCGCGCTTCGACCTGACTGCCCAGAACGTGGCGTCGTGCCACTTGGCGTAGGTCTGGTTCTTTAAGAACTCCTTCGCTGCTTTGCTATGTTGTGTACTCATATTGTTATAGTTAAAGGTAATAGTGAAAAGTGAAAAATTCTATAGCCCAGCGGCCAGAATTTCAACCACGTGCTTGAACTGAACATCGAGGCCTTGCTTCTTGGCAACGCCCGCCATGTGCATCAGGCAGGAGCAGTCGGGGCCGGTGATGAAACGGGCGCCGGTCTTCATGTGACGCTGCACCTTGTCTAAGCCCATCTGCGCACTGATGGCCGTCTCTTCCACAGAGAACATGCCGCCGAAGCCGCAACACTCGTCGGGACGCTCGGGCTCCAGCACCTGGATGCCCTCCACCAGGTTCAGCAGATCCTTGATTTTGTTGAACGGCGTCACGTGCTCCTCGCTGGGCGAACTCAGCCCCAGTTCACGAACGCCGTGGCAGGAGTTGTGCAGGCTCACCTTGTGGGGGAACGTGCCAAGTGGGTGGTTCACTTTCACCACATCGTGCAGGAACTCCACCACGTCCATGCATTTCTTGGCCGTCTCGCATTCGTGCTTGCCAGCCAGCAGTCGCGGATAGTTGATTTTGATGAACGCTGTGCAACTGACAGAGGGTGCTACCACATAGTCGAAGTCCTTGAATTTGTCCTCAAATTTCTCTGCTAAGGGGATGGCCTGTTTCTCGAAGCCCGCATTGGCCATCGGCTGTCCGCAGCAGGTCTGTCCCTGAGGATAGTCCACGTCAATTCCCAGGTGGCGCAGCAGCTTGTAGGTGGCCACGCCCACCTCAGGGAATACGGCATCCACGTAACATGGAATGAATAATCCTACTTTCATAAATGTATTAGTTTTTAGTTATTCTGATAATTGTTTCGGGGTAGTACATTCGTTGACCAGATAGACGATGCTCATGTAGGGGATGCCCGTGTTCGTCTCCAGTCCTATCTCGCAGGTGCGGCTGTTCGAGTAGCCCACCTCAATGTGGTTCGCCTCTATCTGCGGGCGCAGCTTGCGCAACCCATACTTGTTCAGCTCAGGGTAGGTGAAACCTCGGTCGCCGGCAAAGCCGCAGCAGCCCACGCCCTCGGGCAGGAATACCTTCGTGGAGCACAGCTTGGCCAGGTTGATGAGGTCATCGGCCACGCCCATCTGACGAGTGGAGCAGGTGATGTGGAGAGCTATGGGACGGTCGATGGGATGGAAGTCAAGACGCGGCACCAGATACTTCATGATGAACTCGGCAGGCTCGTAGAGCTTCATCTTCTTCATCACCTTGCCCTCCCGGCGAGCTTCCTCACGCTCGGCAGAACCGATGCGAGCATCGTTCTGCTCTTGCTCACCCATCACCTTTTTCATACGGTGCAGGCAAGGGCTTTGCGCGCAGAGCACGGGGTACTTACCCTCCTCAGAGGCTTTCCACAGGGCGGCCTCCAGTTCGGCACTCTTGCGGTCGGCGATGTCGAGCATACCCTTCGACTCCCATATCTGTCCGCAGCACATCCGTTCCATGCCCTCGGGGAAGATGACCTCGTAGCCGGCCTTCGCCATCAGCTGGATGACCTCGTCCACCAGGTCGTGCTTCTTGCCGCCTTGCTTCGACTGGCCCATCGTCTGGTTGATACAGCTGGGGAAGTAGACCACCTTGGAAGCCCCTTCCGTCCTTCCCCGGCTGGGGGCGGCTTCTGCCGCTCCAGAATTCTTCTCTCCAATCGGAGAGGGGGTGGGGGTGAGGCTCTTTTCAATGATGAATTGCGTGAGGTCGGAGGGCTTCGGCTGCCGCTTCTTTTTCGGCATGGCCGTTGTCCATAGCGGCAGTCCCATCTTGTTCATCGTGCGGCATACACTGGTCATCAGCGTGGGGCCGAGGGTGACGTGGGCAGCATGGGCCACGTCGAGCACCACGCGCAGGCCCGACTTGATGCCCGCCATGTGGTTGGCCGCAAACTCGCCCACCTTGTAGCCCGCCTTGGAACGGTTCATGTCCAGTTGGCGGATGAGGTGAGTCAGCTCGCCCGTATTAATCTTCATGGGACACGAGGTGGAGCACAGACCGTCCGTCGCACACGTCTGGTCACCATAGTATTTATATTGCTTACGCAGGGTGGCGGCACGCTCAGGATTTTTGCCAGTGGCCTCCAGCTCACGTATCTCACGCTGCACGGCAATACGCATCCTTGAAGAGAGCGTTAGTCCGCACGACATGCAGTTCACCTCGCAGAAGCCGCACTCGATACATTTGTTGGCGCGCTTCACCTGCTCAATGGTCTCCTTGGCCGTCGAGAGCTTGGGATCCATCAGGTAGTGGCCGCCGTCGGGCACGCTGTCGAAGTCGTAGTCGAGCACGGGCAGCGGCTTCAGACACTTGATGAAGCAGTCCGGGTCATCGTTGAAGATCACACCCTGGTTCAGCAGCCCGTCAGGGTCGAAGATGGCCTTCAGCTCCCGCATGGCCTCGTAGGCCTTCTCGCCCCATTCGTATTTCACGAACGGTGCCATGTTGCGGCCAGTGCCGTGCTCTGCCTTCAGCGAGCCGTCGTAACCCTCTACCACCAGCTTGGCCACGTCGCGCATCATTTCGGCATAGCGGGCCACCTCGTGCTCGTCGGCAAAACTCTGGTTCAGGATGAAGTGGTAGTTGCCCTCGAAGGCATGGCCATATATGCAGGCGTCTGAGTAGCCGTGGTCGGCAATGAGCTTCTGGAGCTTCACCGTAGCCTCGGGCAGCGACTCAATGGGGAACGCCACGTCCTCAATCAGGCACGACGTGCCGACGGGACGCGTACCGCCCACACTGGGGAAGATGCCTGAGCGGATGGCCCAGTACTTGCCATACACGGCAGGGTCTTCCGTGAACTCGGCGG